>JANOKA010000001.1:0-12309 GCA_031418995.1 Sphingomonadales bacterium
AGAAGAACATTTCGAGGTGGGTCTGTCATTCAGCCAAATACCCTCTCATTTGTTCATTCCCTATTCTGCCATTACAGCGTTTGTTGATCCTTGCGTTGATTTTGCGCTGCAATTCCACGTTGATGCCGCATCCGATGGCCCAGAACCGCATGAAGCGGCTGGCAATGACGAGCCGTCCATCGTGGTCGAGGATGGGTCCAACGTGGTCAGCGTCGATTTTGGCCGGAAAAAGTAACAAGGCCTCTGCTTTAGACACTCTTGCATCGTTATCCTGAACTTGTTTCAGGATAACGCGGAGACCTTAGAGTGTTATCCTGAAACAAGTTCAGGATGACGAATAGGGGAGAATTAATGACAGTTATCCGCACCGAAACTGACAGCTTTGGCCCGATAGATGTCCCCAACGCAGCATATTGGGGCGCTCAAACGCAGCGGAGCATCGCGAACTTCCCCTTCCCGCCGCATGAACGCATGCCGATTGGCATTATTCACGCGCTTGCATTGGTTAAACAGGCGGCGGCACGGGTGAACCGCAAGCATGGTCTGGATGCCAAACTAGCAGAAGCGATCGAGGCGGCAGCGGTGGAAGTCGTTGCGGGCAAGCATGATGATCAATTCCCGCTGACGATCTGGCAGACGGGCAGCGGCACGCAGTCGAACATGAACGTGAACGAGGTGATTGCGGGTCGGGCTAACGAGATGCTGACGGGAGCGCGCGGTGGTAAATCGCCTGTGCATCCCAACGATCATGTAAACATGAGCCAGTCGTCCAATGATAGCTTTCCAACGGCGCTGCATATTTCAGTTAGTTTGGCGATAGGGCCGATGTCGGCGTCACTCGAACGATTGCTCGACGCGCTTAAAGCAAAATCGCAACAATGGGGCGATTTGGTTAAGATCGGGCGGACCCATCTGCAAGACGCCACTCCTATAACCTTGGGGCAGGAATTTTCAGGTTATGCGCAACAACTCGTGAATGCGATGGGCCGCATTTTGCACGGCACTTGGGACATTCAGCGATTGGCACAAGGTGGAACGGCGGTCGGCACAGGACTTAATGCCCCGCCCGATTTCGCAGTCGAATTTGCTCGGGAGTTAAACACTATCGTCGGTAATGAAAGCGATTTTGAACCAGCCAAGAATGCGTTTGAAGCGCTCGCATCGAACGACGCCCTTGTGGAAATGTCTGGCAGCTTGAACACCCTCGCCGTCAGCCTCAATAAAATCGCCAATGATATCCGCCTACTTGGGTCCGGACCACGCTCAGGCCTTGGCGAATTGCTCCTCCCCGAAAATGAGCCAGGCAGCTCGATCATGCCCGGTAAGGTCAATCCCACTCAGTGCGAGATGTTGACGATGATCGCCGCGCAAGTGATAGGCAATCATCAGGCGGTAACTATCGGGGGTATGCAGGGGCATCTGGAGCTTAACGTGTTCAAGCCGCTGATTGGCGCCAATGTGCTGCGCTCTATCGAGTTGTTGAGTATTGGCATGGAGAGTTTTGCCGAACGCTGCGTTGCGGGATTAGAGCCCAACCGCGCGCGCATATCCGAATTGTTGGAGCAGTCATTGATGCTGGTCACCGCGCTTGCCCCCATCATCGGATATGACAATGCCGCCAAAATCGCCAAGTCCGCGCACGCCAACGGAACCACATTGCGCGCAGCTGCGTTAGCGCTTGGACTGGTTGACGAAGCGACTTTCGATACCCATGTTAGAGCGAGTGATATGATTTAAGGAGTTCGGGTGATGTTGAGGTCGATTGCAGGAGCGGTGGTTGGTGAACTTATCGGGCGTAAGCGCGGTAACGGTCTGCTGGGCGCAGGTATCGGCCTTGTTGCAACACGGATTGCGACGCGTTCGGTTCCCGGCCTGATATTGGTTGGCGGCGCAATCGCAGCGAAGACCATATATGATAGGCGCAAAGAACGTCTGCCTTCAAATCCCGTACCGAAGCAAATCGCAAAACCTGACGCGTGATTTCATCATCTTAAGAAAACCGGCTACCCGGGTCTGAATTCAGGCGCTTCTTCGGTTATCAGCAATTTATCAATACCAGCTCGCATGTTGCCGCTATTATGCTGCATAGACATCCGCTCGGCATCTTCGCGGCGGAATTCTGTAATAACATCCGCTATATCTCCGGCATCATCGCCCAGCGATATCAAGGCATCTTTTGCCAGTTTTACCGACGATTCAAAAACCTCGCGGACGATATGCAAACTATCATCATCCATTAACTTTATGGCTTGGGCGCGGTCAAAGGCACGAACGAAAATCTTGGTATCGGGAAATGTTTCGCGCACCGGGGCCAGGCTGTCTGCGGTCAGTCCCTTGTCATCAATACAGAACAGCACGGCGCAGGCCTTGTCTGCACCAGCGCGGTGGAGCAGGTCAATGCGCGTGCCATCGCCATAGAATACTTTGCGGCCAAATTCGCCGCTGACATCAATTTGTTCCGGTTTAATATCGATAATCGTAATGCTGCGTCCGGCACGCTGCATTATCTGACCCACTTGCTGGCCAAATCGGCCATGGCCTACGATGATGACCGATGCCTGCTTTGCATGTTCGGGGTCTATCAGATTGGCATCACTACTTTGCGTTCGCCCTGCCAGATAATTGGCAAGGATCATCAAAAATGGGGTTGATGCCATAGACAGGGTTACCACCGCGCCAAACAGGCTGGAGGCAGATGGTTCGATTAACAGTGCCTGCTGCGCGGCTGTAAACAGAACAAAGCCAAACTCGCCGCCCTGACTTAAAAGCAACGCCATAATCAGCGAGGCTGAAGATTTCAGGCCAAACATGCGGCCCAGCGTGAAAATCACCGCAACCTTCACGGCAATTAAGCTCGCGGCCAAACCGAATACCAGCCATGGTTGCTGTTTGATGACGTCGAGGTCCAGCATCATGCCCACAGCCAAGAAAAACAGGCCGAGCAAGATGGAACGGAACGGATCAATATCAGCCTCCAGTTCGTGGCGGTAAGGAGATTCGGCTAGCATTACTCCGGCGACAAATGCACCCAAAGCTGCGGACAATCCGATTGCCTGCATCAATGCCGCGCTGGCACATACCGCAAACAGCCCAGCGACAATGAAAAGCTCCCTTTCGGAAATTTTGCCAATCAACCGCAGCAACGGCGTCAATAAATAACGGCCAGCGATCACCAATCCTGCAATTGCCAATATGGCGTAGATAGCCAATGTCCATCCTGTTGCCGATCCTTCGGCAGGCGGAACACGCGACAGGGCGGCTACGATGGTCAGCAATGGTACGATCGAAACATCCTGAAACAGCAAAATCGAAAAGCTTTTTTCGCCGTAATCGGTTTTCAATCGGCCGCGCGATTGCAGCAATGGCAAAACTTGCGCGGTGGACGACAAGGCAAGCGGCAGGCCCAAAACCAACGCAGCTTGCCAACTAAACGGCAATACCAGACTGATTACGGCAAACATCGCAAGGCCGCATAGGACCACCTGAATGCCGCCGAGCAAAAATATATCGCGCCGCATTTGCCACAAACGGCTTGGCGATAGTTCCAATCCGACCAGAAACAGCAATAAAATGATCCCGATCTCGGCAAAGCCAAGCATCGTTTCGGCGTCGCCGATTAACGCCAATCCGTCGGGACCAATGATAATACCCGCAACTAGATACCCAAGGACCGCACCTAGCCCCAGTTTGCGGAATATCAATACGGCCAGCAAAGCTGCGCCCAGTAAAATAACCCCGCTCGACATCACGTCCGCGACAATATTGTGGCTTGCGTCGTCCATTACTGCGCCTTTTCAAATGCTGCGAGCACCGCATCAAACGGCAGTAAAATTGCACCGTGCCGCGCCGGATAATCACGGGCGATAGCAAATTCATTAAGTTCCGGCCAATCCAGGCTAACGGGCGTAACACCATTCAGGAACGCGGCCAGCTTATCGCGCTGTTCCTGCACCGATTGCCGCGTATTGCCAATCGCATATTGTGCAAGGACTGCGGCGCTGGCCTGTCCCAGCGCGCAGGCATTGGCCCGAAATGCGACTTGATGGATTTGTCCATCAGCGCGCAAAGCAATCTCGGTCGTAATCCGGCTGCCACACAATGGTGCGCGCACATCGGCATGACCATCTGCACATTCCAGATGGTCGTCATGTTTAAGCGACGCAGCAAGCCGCAATATTGCTGTGGTATAAAGCGCTGAGGCCATCAGGTTTCCGGTAAAGCGTCCGCTGGCTTATCCGCCTCTTTCCGGTTGCGTCTGTCCGCAACAAACCCTGACATCGCCTCACCACTCGCATTAAGCAAGGGATAGGTGCGCGATCCCGTCATCCATTCAGGTCGCTTTTCATTCGCGCCAAACAGTGTTTCAAACCCCATCACCAGCAACAGGAATATCAACGTCGCGCCAATCAAACCCTTCATTATGCCAAAACCAAAGCCCAGCACGCGGTCAATCGGGCCGAGCACCGATTTGCGGGATTTTGATCCGATAGATTTGGCAATGCCTTTGCCCAGAGCATAGGCGATTATGGCTATCGCCAGAAATGCCAGCACAGCTGCGCCCGCTTGCGTTCCCACAGGTTCGGTCAGAAAATCGGTCACCGGTTCGTGCAATAACCGAACAGCGGCAATCATCAACACCCATGCGATCAATGATAGCGCCTCTTGCACAAAGCCACGCATAAACCCGAAAATCGCGCCTGCGCCGAGCAAAAACAATACAACAATATCAAGTGCGGTCATACCGCTCTTGCTAACCGCGAGCGAGCATATGGTCAACGAGATTGGCAAGGGTACGGAACTCTTGTGTAGAAATGCCCTTGGCCGCTTTGACAGACGGCGGGACCAGCGCCCGGGTAAAACCGAGTTTCGCCGATTCTTTCAGCCGCAAATTGCCGTGCGCAACGGGCCGGATTTCGCCGGACAATGCGACCTCGCCAAACAGGACCGCATCGGACGGCAATGGTTTTTCGGCCAATGCAGAAACCAAAGCCGCCGCCACCGCCAAATCGGCCGCCGGATCAGATATGCGGTATCCGCCTGCGATGTTCAAATAGACCTCCGCAGTCGAAAAACTAAGGCCGCAGCGCGATTCCAGCACCGCCAATATCATCGCCAACCGTCCGCTGTCCCAGCCAACCACGGCGCGGCGCGGCGTTGCGCCGCTGGATAACCTGACCGTCAACGCTTGAATTTCAACCAATACGGGCCGCGTGCCTTCCAATGCCGGAAAAACTGTCGCGCCCGTAACCTGTTCAGCGCGGTCGGTTAAGAACAGCGCGCTAGGATTACCTACCTCGGTCAATCCTTCTTCGGCCATGGCAAAAACGCCAATCTCATCGGTACCACCAAAGCGGTTTTTGCTTGCGCGCAATATCCGGTATTGATGACTGCGCTCTCCCTCAAACGAAAGAACCGTATCAACCATATGTTCCAAAACGCGCGGCCCCGCGATGCTACCGTCCTTGGTCACGTGGCCGACAAACATCAGCGCAGAACCGCGTTCCTTGGCAAATCGGATCAGCTCCTGTGCCGATGCGCGCACTTGGCTGACCGTACCAGGTGCGCCCTCGATCAAGTCGCTGTGCATCGTTTGAATGGAATCAATTACCAATAATGCTGGCGGGGCATCACGGCCTAGTGTCGTCAAGATATCGCGCACCGATGTCGCCGCAGCAAGTTTAACGGGGGCATCGCCCAGCCCCAACCGCCGCGCACGCAAACGCACTTGATCGACCGCTTCTTCGCCCGAAATATAGGCAACCGATAATCCGCGCCGCGCCAAATTGGCCGCCGCCTGTAAAAGTAATGTCGATTTACCAATGCCGGGATCACCCGCCAGCAATATCGCGGAACCTGCAACCAATCCGCCGCCCAATGCCCGGTCAAATTCTGCGATCCCCGTCGAAGCGCGGTCCGGCAGCTTAATCTCGCTATCCAGATCAACCAGCGCAACTTCGCGGCCGCCGCTGCGCAAATGATGTTTCATTTCAAACACCGTCGCACTGGCTTCTTCGGCCAACGTGTTCCATTCGCCGCAATCGGCGCACTGTCCCTGCCACCGCGTCGCTTCGGACCCGCATGCCTGACACACATATCTGCGCTTTGCTTTTGCCATTATTCCTATTATCAGAACATAAGTGGAACGCAAGATGCAATGCGAAGGACCGTTCATTTTGCAGAAAGCTTGCCTGATTTAGTCGGCGTCTATGTGGATAGACCGGCGAACTTTTGCAGGCATGGCGCTCGCGTTGCTGGGAACGCAGCGTTGCGGCGCTATACCAGTGCAGGCACAAACCAGCACGGTTCCTTCACGAGCGGCAAAACTCGTATCATCCGCACGCCGTCAAATCGGCGTAACTTTGACCTATGACCCGGCATATACATCCTTGCCATTTCCTGGCGGTGATGTCCCGCGTTCGCGCGGCGTGTGCACCGACGTCGTCATTCGCGCCTACCGTGATGCATTTGACGTTGACCTACAGGCGCTGGTTAATACCGATATGAAATCTAACTTTGCGTTCTATCCAAAAATATGGGGATTGCGCCGTGCAGACAAGAATATCGATCACCGCCGCGTTCCCAATCTTCAGGTATTCCTGAAACGCAGCAACGCCGCTCTGCCCGTCTCGCTTGACCCGGACGATTGGCGGCCCGGCGATATCTTTACCAGCCTAGTGGGCGGACGATTGCCACATATCGGCATCGTATCCGATCGCATTTCGGGCGGCATACCGCTTGCCATTCATAATATCGGAACGGGTACGCGGGAGGAAAATGTGCTGTTTGCGGACAAACTGACAGGGCATTATCGCTGGAAACTTGCCTAACGCTTTGCGCCGTTTATACCGTTTCATATGCGGGAGAAAGAACTCAGATTAGCGCTTATCTGTTACGGCGGCGTCAGCCTTGCCATTTACATGCACGGTGTCACCCGTGAAATCTGGCATCTGGTGCGCGCAAGCCGCCTGTATCATGATAAATCGCACCATAGCGGCGGCAGCGAAGCGGTGTATCAAAACCTGATCGCTGCATTGGAAAGCCATAGCGGCGCAAGATTGCGGATATTCACTGACATCATTGCAGGATCGAGCGCTGGCGGTATCAACGGCGTATTTCTTTCGCAAGCCATTGTTACGGGCCAATCGCTGGAGCCGTTAACCGACATGTGGCTGGCCAATGCCGATGTCGAAACATTGCTTGATCCCGACGCACGGCCATTTTCACGCTTCTCCAAATTTTGGGCGATACCGATTGCATGGATGATATTGCGGCGGCGCGGCGGTATTATCGAGCGGACGGTTTCTAAAGAGGCACGCGATGAAGTGGCGACGAAATTGTCCCGTTTTGTAAGGGCGCGGTGGTTTAAGCCGCCTTTTGGCGGACGCGGGTTTTCCACGTTGTTGTATGATGCGCTCGACGCGATGGCAATTGCACCTGCAGGACCGCCGCTGATACCGCAGAACCAGCCGCTTGATTTGTTTGTGACTGTCACCGATTTTGCCGGCCACGATCAGGTCCTGCGCCTGAACAGTCCGCCGCAAGTGACCGAGAGCGAACACCGTATCACCATCAGTTTTACCACACGGTCTGGATCCGGCACGATCCTTGGCGAAATCCCCGATCTGGTATTTGCCGCACGTGCCACCGCAAGTTTTCCGGGTGCATTTCCGCCATTTTCCGCGCGCGAACTCGACGGGTTGATTACATCACGGCAAACCACATGGCCGGGCCGCGAAGAATTTTTGAAGCGTACTTTGCCCCAGCAATATGCCGCCGGAACCGCCGCCGATGCCATGCTAATCGACGGGTCTGTTCTGGCCAATGCCCCGTTTAATCAAGCCATTGAGGCGCTTCGCAATCGTCCGGCGCGGCGCGAGGTGGACCGGCGGTTTGTTTATATTGATCCTAAACCTGGCCGGCCCAGCTTTCGCAAAAGCCGTAAACCGGGCGACCCTGTCAGCACGCGTCCGCCCGGATGGCTGGCCACTATATTTGGTGCAACATCAAACATTCCGCGTGAACAACCGATCCGCGACAGTCTGGACAAAATCGAAGGACGCACCGAACGCATTGCCCGCATGCGTCTGGTCACCGACAGCATGCATGCGGAGATTGAACGTACGATTGAAACGATGCTGGGCAAAACGTGGTTTCTGTCCAAACCCACGCCCGAACGCATCGAAAAATGGCGTGCGACCGCCAACAGCAAGGCGGCGAATGCTGCGGGTTATAGCTATCCTGCGTACGGTCATTTGAAACTGGTGGGCGTGGTTGATGATTTAATCATGCTGGCAAAACGCGCCCGTCCCGATTTGCTTGCCGATAATATCCGAAACTTGCGCGACGCGATTTGGCGCGAAATAAAGCTACGCGGTTTAGAAACTATGTCGGGCAACAAAGGCATTGGCGCGACGCCGCAATCCATAACATTCTTTCGGGAACAAGATGTCCGGTTTCGTGTGCGCCGGTTACGTTTTCTGGCGCGGCGATTGTCGGAAGATGTCGAACATAATGCCGATGTTAACAATGTAACATC
The DNA here is from genome assembly GCA_031418995.1 of Sphingomonadales bacterium. GTDB lineage: Bacteria > Pseudomonadota > Alphaproteobacteria > Sphingomonadales > Sphingomonadaceae > Sphingorhabdus_B. The sequence goes on from JANOKA010000001.1 coordinate 8,537, forward strand.
GCAGGCAGGTATCGATGCAATGCGCAGCGCCATTTACGATTGCCTTTCGCTGTATCTGCAACGTGAAACGTCGGATTATATGGGTAGCATTTTTGCAGAAGCGGTTGGCAATGGCGCCGTCGCGCCCGGGATATTGATCGATATGGCTGCCGAAAAACGGGCGTTAATTCAAACCGACAGGCTGGTGGACGAAAAACTGTTTACCGCGCTCAGTGCGCTTCCTGCGGAACCCCAGCGGATCATCTTGCTCGGCTATCTGGGTTATCCGTTATACGACATTGCCACATTGCCCATGTTGCAGGGCGAGGGATTGGACGAATTTGATCCGGTCAAGGTTGACCGGATTTCGCCCGAGGACGCGCTAACCATCCGCAAAGGCGGCGCAGAGGCAACGCTGAAAGGTATTGAGTTCAACAATTTCGGCGCATTTTTCAGCCGCGCTTACCGCGAAAATGACTATCTATGGGGCCGCCTGCACGGTGTCGACAGGTTGATAGACATCATGATTTCATCGGTATGCGATGCAGAAGAATTTGGGGCGGCAAAGATACTAGATTTCAAAAAACGCGCATTCACCGCGATCCTCGATCAGGAAGAAGCAAGGTTGCTCAAAATTGCTCCTCTCATCACCACCTTAAGGACGGAGATTGCAGCATTGGTTTAACTTATACGGCAACTGTGAAATAGCGCATTTGACTTGCAATGTAGGATTAGATTTGGGAGCGATTTTTACGGCTCTTTGACAATCTGAATATCACCATTTTTTGCCCCGAAAACGGGCGTGTTTTGTAGGACAATTTTGCCCAAAAAGTCCTACATTCAAAACCCACGTTTTGCGTTGTTTTGAATGCACCTAAAATATGTCTGTTTTGTCTACTTATCGGACAAAATATTTACGACGTTTTACACGGAAAAAGGCTGGTTTTTTTGTGCCGTGTTTAGCCGGAATTGGAGCCATGTTTTTGACGGGTTTGGATCCTCTTTTATGTTGGCATTTGAACATTATATTTCTGTTATATAATGCTTCGTCATTCCCGCGCAGGCGGGAATCCATCACCTAAGCGTCAGGTTTACTAAGCGGCTTAGTATAAACTATAGGTCAGGTGATGGATTCCCGCCTGCGCGGGAATGACGAAGCGCTTTATTCTAAAACTTGACTTTTGAATATCAACAACACCCCGACCGAAATTATCCGCGCCTATTTCCCGCCAAGCGATGTATATACCGTCTCGACAAACGCATCGCCGCTTATGAAGCCATCGTTTTTCACGTCATATTTGGCGGTCAGCTTCATCGCTTTTATGGCATCCAACTTGTTGTTTTTGCCCATCGCAGTGCCCACCCTCAATACCACGTCGGCGACCATATCACGGTACGCCTGCAAATCGGCTTTGGTCGCAACGGGACCATGGCCCGGGATTATTTTGGTGTCGGCATTGGCCAATGCCAGCGCTGTTTCCGCCGCTTTCACGACACCTTTTGCGCTACCGCCGCTGTTCAAATCGATAAATGGAAACGTCACTTTGTTGAAAAATGTGTCGCCCATATGGATCACGTTGGATTTGCGCCAATGGATTATCGTATCGCCGTCGGTGTGCGCGGGCTCAACATGAATGGCGTGCACTTCTTCGCCGTTCAGATGCAGTTTCAATCCGCCGTCATAGGTTACGACAGGCAAAGCAATTTTTGGGCTGGCCGGTGTTACGCGGTCACCGCGCGTTTGTTCGCTGCCCATGCGGACGCGTACATTTTCATGCGCCATGATGAGCGCGCCGGCATAGCCGAAATTCTCGTTCCCGCCGCTATGGTCGCCGTGCCAATGCGTGTTAATGAGATATTTGACGGGCGACGCGCCAAGGCCGCTAACGGCCGTTTGAATTTTCAATGTCAATGGCGCAAACTGGTCATCAATCAGGACCGTACCGTCGGGACCATAAGAAACGCCGATATTGCCGCCAGCGCCAAATAACACCGCAACACCGGGCGCGAGTTGCTCCGCCTTTATCTCGACTTTATCCATATTATTTTGCGCCGCAGCAGGCGCGGCGGCAAAGGCGAGAGTAGAAATAGCTACGACTAGAATGCGATACATGGCTTGGCTCCGGTAAATTATTGCAACATCTATGCGCGTAAAGGCCGGGATTGCCAACTGTTATGCGAGCGATATTTGACCCGCATTGTGAAGCAATTTCAGCATCACCGCCGCGCCGCATTGCTGCGACCGCGCACTGGCATTCCATTTACCATCCGCGACAAATTTGCCGCGAGAATAATGGTTGGAAAAACTCCACAAATACGGCGTAGGGATACCGTAAGACCTATAACCAAGCCCGTTATACGCCTCCAGCCGGTACAATGTCCGCGATAGGCTCCACTCCTTTTGTCCGGTAAAACCCAGCAGCGCCAGCGCATCACGCGCGCTCGATGCCCAGTCATCGGGGGGCAGCCAAACGCGCGGGCGTCCGCTGGGCACTTGCCGTGTTCGGCGGCTAAGCGGGAAATCGCCATTATGCAAATGCGCGCGAAAGTTGAAGCTGGCTTCTAACCCATGGGTAACGCCGATAAAATACCACGGCACACCCGTTATTGCGGCGACCTGTTCATATCGGCTCCGCGAATTGAGCAGCATTTTCAAGTGCCAGTCGGTCGTTGCACTGCGTTCCGGGCGCAGGGTCGCACTGGCAAACAGCCGCTCATACTCATCCGACAAGGACGCAAAATCGCGGCGGCGACTTAGCGGCTTTTCTGGTTCAGGTGGTGGTTCAGGTGTTGGTGCTGGTGCTGGAGTCGCTTCGGGCTCAGGCGTGGCGGGTATTTCGGCCGGCTTCTCGGTGGGGATTTCCGTTGGCAGGGTTTCAGGCAATGTTTCGGGCGCCGGAATAGTCGCCGCCGGAACACTCAAATCCGGCAGATCAAATGAGGTGGGCGATGTCGCTGCGGATTGCGCGTCGATAAATGTCCGGTCGCCGCCAGCTTCCAGCGAGGTCCGAACGCCAGCAAAACCAAGCAATCCTTCGGGCACGACGCGCTGGCTGCCATGTATTCCCGCAAGCAAACCTCCGGCCTTTTCGGCAATGATGCTGTCGCGGAACTCGCTGCGGTCGATTAATGCCACCAACCGGGGCAATGCCAATGCGTAAATCGACCCATCTGTTGCGGCAATCGCCTGTCCTTTGCCAGCCGATAATATCGAGGCGGGCAGGTTTTTCAGGTCCGCATCCCGCTCCAAAGTCAAGATCGCATCAACAGTTTCGGCAATTCCCAAAGCCTCTGGCGGCAGGATTGAATCCAGTTCTTTTGGTAGTTTTATACCGAACAATTTACGGCCCTGCGCCACCGAACTACCGCCGCCAGACAGCCCGCTGATTGATCCGCCCATTATCAGCGCGGCCATCCGCCGTCTGCTAAAACCAGTATTGCCGAAATCAATTAAGGGCATCGACTCAATCCTCTACCGATTGAGACTATCATTCCTGACCAAAGCCGCCAACTGTTTGCGTACGGCAGACCCATGGGATCAATTTACTCCGTTAATTCGTCCCAGATGCCCTTGACCTTGTCAAAAAATCCCCGCGACTGCGGACACTCCTCTCCGGTTTCGGTTTCGCAGAACTCGCGCAAGATTTCCTTTTGCCGCGCTGTCAATTTGGTCGGCGTTTCCACCTCGATCTGGATAACCATGTCGCCGCGCCCGCGCCCTTGCAACACAGGCATACCTGCGCCGCGTTGACGCAATTGTTTGCCTGACTGGATTCCTTCGGGAATAATGATGA
>JANOKA010000002.1:0-1667 GCA_031418995.1 Sphingomonadales bacterium
GTCGCCTTCGATCTCGCTCAATATGTCCATCAAATACCGCGCGTTGAAACCGATTTCGAACCCGTCGCTGCTATATTCGCCGCTGACTTCTTCGGCGGCTGTGCCGTTTTCAGGCGAGGTTACCGACAGGGTGATCTTGTCTTGTTCCAGCGCCATTTTGACGGCGCGGGTTTTTTCGGTGGCGATGGTGGCGACGCGGTCGACGCCTTGCGAGAATGCTTTGGGATCGATGCGCAGCAGCTTGTCATTGCCCGTGGGGATGACGCGGCTGTAATCGGGAAAGGTTCCGTCGATCAGCTTGCTGGTCAGGATGGCATTGTCGAATGTGAAGCGGATCTTGCTTGCGGACAGGTCGATTTGGATATTGGTATCGCCGCTTTCGTCGAGCAATTTGCGGACTTCGCCGATGCATTTGCGCGGTACGATGATGTCGGGCATGCCGTCCGCGCCGGCGGGGCGGGGCAGGGTGACGCGGGCAAGGCGGTGACCATCGGTGGCTGCAGCCTTCAGCACGGGCACGTCATCTTCGGCGACGTGCAAGAATATGCCGTTCAAATAATAACGCGTTTCTTCGGTCGAAATGGCAAAGCGTGTCTTGTCGATAATTTGGATCAATGACGATGCGGGCAGCTCGAACGATGTCGGCAAATCGCCCTCGGCAATCATCGGGAAATCATCACGGGGCAGGGTGGCGAGGCTGAACCTTGCACGGCCAGCATTCACCGCCATACGGCCATCGGCGGCGTGCAATTGCACTTGGCTGCCGTCGGGAAGCTTACGCGCGATCTCAAACAAAGTGTGCGCGGACACGGTAATTGCGCCAGCGGTTTCAACCGACGCGGCGAATGTTTCGACGATTTGCAAGTCAAGGTCAGTCGCGGTCAGCTTGATCGAACCATCGGCGCTGGCCTCGATCAATACGTTCGACAATATGGGAATAGTGTTGCGCCGTTCGACGACCGACTGAACGTGGCTAAGACTTTTCAGCAGGGTTGCGCGCTCAATCGTTGCTCTCATATTCTAACTCTTCCCCTATGGTCCGGCGTATCGCACGGCCTTATCCTCGGTTAATGTGCCAAATTCGGGTAAAACACGTCACTCCTTCCATACCCATTATGATGCCAAGGGCAAGTCGATTGGCTTTGCAAGCTTCAATATCCTGTGGAATAAGCCCAAAAATGACGATTTCAACAAATGGCAAACGCATTTTTATTGCGCGGCATGGCGAGACGGTTTTCAACGCGGTGGGGCGCATGCAGGGAATGGACGCGCATACGCCGTTGACTTGGGATGGCTGCGAACAAGCAGTGCGGATGGGGGAGGCGTTACGCGCGCATATTACGGACGCGGCGGCTTTGCAGTTGGTGGCATCGCCGAGTGGTCGGACATTGCAGACTTTGGCCTTGGTTGCCGCCGAGGTGCACGCGGATTGGCATACGCATATTACTGACCACAGGTTGCGGGAGATTGATGTGGGGGAGTGGGAGGGGCAATATTATGCTGACCTGTTCCCTGATATTTTGGATCTGATGGACATGGAGCATAAGCTGTTCCGGCAATATGCGGCGCGCGGCGAGGATTATGTCGCGGTCGCGGCGCGGGTGCGGGACTGGTTATCGGATCAGGCGTTTGACCGCGATATGCTGGTCATCAGTCACGGTATGACG
>JANOKA010000003.1:0-1669 GCA_031418995.1 Sphingomonadales bacterium
GTCGCCTTCGATCTCGCTCAATATGTCCATCAAATACCGCGCGTTGAAACCGATTTCGAACCCGTCGCTGCTATATTCGCCGCTGACTTCTTCGGCGGCTGTGCCGTTTTCAGGCGAGGTTACCGACAGGGTGATCTTGTCGTGTTCCAGCGCCATTTTGACGGCGCGGGTTTTTTCGGTGGCGATGGTGGCGACGCGGTCGACGCCTTGCGAAAACGCTTTGGGGTCGATGCGCAGCAGCTTGTCATTGCCTGTGGGGATGACGCGGCTGTAATCGGGGAAGGTGCCGTCGATCAGCTTGCTGGTCAGGATCGCGTTATCAAAAGTAAATCGGATTTTGCTGGCCGACAGGTCGATCTGGATATTGGTATCGCCGCTTTCATCGAGCAATTTGCGCACTTCGCCGATGCATTTGCGCGGTACGATGATGTCGGGCATGCCGTCCGCGCCCGCGGGGCGGGGCAGGGTGACGCGGGCAAGACGGTGGCCGTCGGTGGCCGCAGCCTTGAGCACGGGGACGTCATCTTCGGCCACGTGCAAGAATATACCGTTCAGATAATAGCGCGTTTCTTCGGTCGAAATCGCAAAGCGCGTCTTGTCGATAATCTGGATCAATGACGATGCAGGCAGCTCGAACGAAGTCGGCAGGTCGCCCTCGGCAATCATCGGGAAATCATCGCGGGGCAGGGTGGCGAGGCTGAACCGCGCACGGCCAGCATTGACGGCCATACGGCCATCGGCGGCGTGCAATTGTACTTGGCTGCCATCGGGCAACTTTCGCGCAATCTCAAACAAAGTGTGCGCGGACACCGTAATTGCGCCAGCGGTTTCAACCGATGCCGCGAATGTTTCAACAATTTGCAGGTCAAGGTCGGTCGCGGTCAGTTTGATCGAACCATCAGCGCTGGCCTCGATCAATACGTTCGACAAAATGGGAATAGTGTTGCGCCGTTCGACGACCGACTGAACGTGGCTAAGACTTTTCAGCAGGGTTGCGCGCTCAATCGTTGCTCTCATATTCTAACTCTTCCCCTATGGCTTGGCATGTTGCCCGAGCCCATCCTGAATTTGGTACCGCCGAATTTGGGTAAAACATTGCTCCTTATCCATACCCATTATGATGCCAAGGGCAAGTCGATTGGCTTTGCAAGCATCAATATCCTGTGGAATAAGCCCGAAAATGACGATTTCAACAAATGGCAAACGCATTTTTATTGCGCGGCACGGTGAGACGGTTTTCAACGCAGTGGGCCGGATGCAAGGAATGGACGCGCACACGCCGCTGACATGGGATGGATGCGAGCAAGCGGTGCGAATGGGCGAGGCGTTGCGCAGCCATGTAACGGACGCAGCATCGCTCGCTTTGGTGGCATCTCCCAGCGGACGGACGTTGCAGACTTTGGCGCTGGTTGCCGCCGAAGTGCATGCGGACTGGCACATGCACTCCACGGACAAGCGGCTGCGCGAAATTGATGTGGGCGAGTGGGAGGGGCAATATTATGCCGACCTGTTCCCCGATATTCATGCGCTGATGGACATGGAGCATAAGCTGTTCCGGCAATATGCGGCGCGCGGCGAGGATTATGTCGCGGTCGCGGCGCGGGTGCGGGACTGGTTATCGGATCAGGCGTTTGACCGCGATATGCTGGTCATCAGTCACGGTATGACG
>JANOKA010000004.1:0-13410 GCA_031418995.1 Sphingomonadales bacterium
GAACCACCCGCGCCCACGACAACAACGTCATAACTATGATCAATAATCTTGTAAGCTTCAGGCATCAGACTTGCGCTCCGGTAAAGGCGATTTTGGCAATTGAGAAAATGCCGAAGGCTGCGGCAGTGACGACATAAAAATTGAGGAGGATCAAAGTACCGAATTTCAGACCTTCGTCATGGACATAATCCTCAATCAACACTTGCAGGCCAAGCCGTACATGCGAGAATATGCACACCAGCATTAACATTAACGGCACTGCAACACTTGGCTGCGATAGCCATGCGGCAAGCGTTTCATATTCAAAATTGGGCAGCAGGATCAAAGATATTGCGAACCATATGGTCAGCAATATATTGCCCACCGCCGTAATTCGCTGGTCAATCCAATGTTTGCCGCCATGTTTGGATGATCCAAGGCCGCGTACTTTGCCAATTCCGGTTCCGCTACCCATGATTCAAGTCCCCATATAACGTGTTGCCACAAGCAGCGCGATGGCGGCCGTGGTCAGGAATGCAGCCACAAAAACAATCTGTGACCACATACGGTTGGATTTCAGTTCAAATCCTGCACCCATATCCATAACCAAATGGCGCAGACCCGAATAGAAATGCTGAAAAAACGCATAAGTTACGGCGAATGCAACAAGTCGGAAAAACCAGTTGCTTGCAATCTGCCATCCGGTTGCGTCTTCGCTAGCCATCACCGCAAATGTATGAAACGTCGCATAGCTTTCTACGCCGCCAGCAATCGCAGCCAACCACCACACCAAAGTCATCATTCCGGCGGTGGCCAGAATAAATCCGGTTATACGATGCACAATGGAAGTTATCATATGCACACCCCATTTATATTGCATCAAATGCGGTGAAATTGGTCTTGCTTGGTTTTGTACCATACTGAATGTGCCCTATTTGTCCGGAGTTATCGTCCGCAATTCCTGTCAATGCCATGGTCTTTAATGGTTTGAACGCCCTGCGCAAGGGCATCTCGATTGTTTTTCACGCATCTATGGATAACCGCTCGTTAACCATTTTGTGACAGATAAGGCACATGGATGTTTGGATGAACACAAATTTCAGGTGATCGGGTTCGTAAGGCGAAACAGCTGTGCTTGCGCATAATGGAAATTTGTAATTTTTGGGAATATTAATGGTTGATACTGGAACGCTTGCGCCCTCGACAATGCAGATCATGGTGGGAGAACGCATTGCGCTGTTTGACCGTCAAGGTACGTTATCGCACCGCGCCTATGCCGTCTGGAATGTTATCAAGATTGACGCAGCCGAAATTGGTGCATCATTTTGGGATTTCTGGAAAGAACAAGATCGAGGCAATGCCTTTTGGGCAAAGCATAGCTATGAAGAATCCTGCCGTTTGAGTGTGCGTTTCATGGAAATGCAGATGACCAATATCACCGGACAGGATTGGGTTGAATCTGCGTCACGCGCCGCCGATGACGCCAAACACAATGATATACCATTGACCGAAGTAATCGCTGCAAGCACCAAAAGCTATAACGCAGCGTTTTTGTCTTTATGTCGCCGCGCAGATCCTACTAGCGCCGAATTTGCTGAACTTTGCTCAACGATGGCAACGTTACAAGCGCTTGAACAAGAAGTGATGAGCGCGCGATATTCAGCACTGGTACGCGAAGAACACCGTTTGGCACGCCTTACTTATGCTGACGAATTTAACGATCAAATCGGAACGGCGACCGATAAAACCCTCTCCTATTCTTCGTCGCTGAACCAGCAAGCCATGCTGACGTCTGAAATGGCACAAGGCATGTTGAGCAAAGCTTCCGAAGTTGCCGTTGCATCCGAACAATCCGCCGTTGCCATGCGCGAAGCGGCACAGACCGCTGCCGGTTTGATCCGCGCTATCGAAGATGCCCGGTACGAAGTTGAAACAGCATCCAATGTTGCCAACCGCGCCGCCGAACAAGCGCATGCCAGCGTAACGGCAACCGATACATTATCGGAGCATGCCCATTCCATTGAGTCTATATTGGGACTAATCCGTGAGATTGCGGGACAAACCAACTTGCTGGCGCTGAATGCGACAATTGAAGCGGCCCGTGCAGGAGATGCCGGACGCGGATTTGCTGTTGTAGCACAAGAAGTTAAAAGCCTTGCCAACCAGACCGCACAAGCCACTGATGAAATTGCAGGTAAAATATCTGCCATTCAAAATGCCACCAAGGCATCGGTGGAATCCAACGCGTCGATCCGCAAAACTGTCGAAGAAGTACAGGTATCAGCGCAGCGCATTCGTGAAGCGATGGAGGGACAAGCGCAAACCGTTACCATGATTACAGCGTCGGTGGATGAAACCGCACTTGCCGCTGATTTAATGTCCAACACCATATCAGCGATCCGTGCCGATACCGAAAATGTCGTATCTGAGATTAGCGCATTGGAGACGGGTTTTGGCCACGTCACCGAAAATATCAGCGAACTGCGCATCAATGCGAACAAATTTGTTGGACAGTTAGGCCGTTAATTGCATGCACAAGCCTCTATCCAGCACCATATTTGCTGGGTAAGGCGGCGGCATGGAACAGGTTAAGCCGAATATATTAGTAACTGGCGCAAGCCGCGGTATTGGCAGCGCTATTGTGGCTGTGCTTACGTCTGCTGGATGCAATGTTGCCGGTCATTCTACCCATGGCAATGATAGCCTGATGGGCGCAGATTTATCCACCGGACATGGCGCATCCGATTTATGGCATATGGCGCTGGACAGGCTGGATGGCCGTATCGATATAATCATCAATAATGCAGGAATTTTCAAAACCAATCCGCTGGATGGTGATGCCGATAATTGGGCGCAAAACTGGCATGAAACGCTACAGATCAATCTGACTTCGTCAGCCATATTATCGCGCCTAGCCGTGTTGCACTTTCAAGAAAATGGTCACAGCGGTAGAATTGTGAACATTGCCAGCCGCGCCGCGCATCGCGGTGATAGCCCCGCGCATTGGCATTATGCCGCGTCCAAGGCGGGCATGGTGGCCATGACCAAAACAATTGCGCGCGCCTATGCAGCGCAATCAATCTATGCCTTTGCCGTCTGTCCGGGGTTTACAATGACGGGCATGGCAGAAGAATATCTTTCCAGCCGCGGCGGCGACACATTGCTCGCCGATATTCCCCTTGGTAAAGTGGCGACGCCAGAAGAAATCGCGGCGGTGGCAAAATTCTGCGCGCTAGATGCCCCGCCATCAATGACGGGTGCGGTGTTGGATGTGAACGGTGCCAGTTATGTACGGTAAGTATTATAGCCAATGAATTGGAAACTTACCCTGCCGTGTACACGCGCCGAAGCAGAAGAATTGCTCGCAGATTTTGAATGGATGGCATTGCTTGATCCAATGCCATCGATAGTGGCCGACGAATTGGAAGCATTTAATGATGCCAAATGGCAGTTGCAGGCATATTTCCCAGACAAGCCTGATCCCGCTATAATCAAGGCAATCCAAAAGCGCGTGCCAAGCGCTGCCAAAGCAAAATTATTATTGGAGGCGCTGCCCGATGATGACTGGCTGGTGATGAGCCAGCAGGGATTACAACCCGTTTATGCCGGGCGTTTCTATGTCCATACGGCTTCAAACGAAGGAAGCATTCCAGACGGCGCTTTTCCGTTTCAAATCGAGGCCAGTCAGGCATTTGGAACGGGGGGTCATGAAACCACAATGGGCTGCCTTGCCATGTTGGACGCTATGCAGCGCGTCGGCCAACGATACCGCTATATTACTGATATCGGAACGGGGACAGGATTGTTGGCGTTTGCTGCGCAACATTTATGGCCCAAAGCGTATGTTACAGCATCCGATATTGATCCGGTCAGCATCGACGTGACAACGGAAAATGCTGTATTGAATGATGTACCGTTGGGCCAGTCTCAAGGCCGTGTCGCATTATGTGTGGCCATGGGAACGGGGCATGAAATGATCCAACGGCGCGCGCCATATGATTTGGTAATCGCAAACATTTTGGCGGGGCCTTTGATTGAACTGGCTCCCAGTTTTGCCAAAATCATCGCCAGCGGAGGTACGCTGATATTGGCAGGTCTTTTGAATACCCAGGCGCAAAGTGTGGCACGCGCTTACCGTGTACAAGGTTTCCGGCTGGCGCAGCGCATGGATACCGGAGACTGGCCGTGTCTGCGTCTAGTTAAACGCCAGATATATGGATGGGCACGTCCGGTACGCTCCAGCAAAAAAACTAGCCAGCCACCCGGTGATTTCGGCACCTGGTAATTGCTGGATGAATACGGACATATTGGCAATAGCTTTGCGCAATATAAGTTGCTAAAAACAACGCAACCAATGCAATGCCGGGAGCATAAGCTATGTCTAATCAAACTATGGCTGTTCAAATTTCGCCTGTTCAAACAACCGTCAACGGCAAAGCCGTCACTATTCAGGCAGAGCCCGATACTCCGTTGTTATGGGCTTTGCGCGAAGAGCTGGGCCTGACAGGAACAAAATTCGGCTGCGGTGTTGCGGCATGCGGCGCGTGCAGCGTGCATGTGAACGGTGAAATCATGCGGTCTTGCAGCGTTGCAGTGGCGGATGTCGAAGGCAAATCTGTCACAACGATTGAAGGTATCGGCGGCGTTGACGGGACATTGCATGCGGTGCAACAGGCGTGGATTGATGCGCAGGTTCCGCAGTGCGGATACTGCCAATCAGGACAGATAATGGCGGCAGTGGCACTGATTAAAAATACGGGCCGCCCGACACATGCACAGATTGACGAGGCGATGACCAATATCTGCCGGTGCGGAACATATCCCCGCATCCGTTCGGCCATTTTGGCGGCAACAGGGCAAGCTGCTGCAAAAGGAGACGCATAATGGCTGATAATCCAACACTGGATATCGAGGCAGCAACGCCATCGAAACGTAAGGGCGTAAAACGGCGGATGTTCCTTGCCGGCGGTGCGGCAATCATTGGCGGCGGATTGTTTGCGATGGGATATGCAGACCGGTCCGCACGCAGCGGCGCAATGGCGCTAACCACTGGCAAAGGCGAAAGCTCGTTCCTTGGCTGGATTAAAATCGCGTCGGATGATGTCATTACCTTATATTCGCCGCACATTGATTTTGGCCAAGGATCACAAACCGCGCTGGCACAAATGCTTGCGGACGAACTGGACGCCGAGTGGACTAAAATCATTGTCGAACAAGCGCCATCGCATATGGGATTTGCCAATGTTGCATTGGGCAGGGCATTTCTGAGCGAAATGGTAGGTGCTGGTATTATTGGCGCGTTACCAACGTCTATGATTTCACTGGCAGCGCGGGCGATGCCATTACAAGTGACCGGCGGATCGTCTGCGGTTCGGGCAACAGGCCAATATGGTTTCCGCGTTATTGGCGCGGCAACACGTGCAGCATTGCTGGATGAAGCCGCCTCCAGACTTGACGTTTCCGTTAGCGAGTTGACCGCGAATAACAGCATCGTGACGCATAGCAAATCGGGTAAATCACTGCGCTATGGCGAACTTGCCGAAGGTGCGGCGCAGCGCAATTTGAACAGCGAGACAAAGCTGAAATCACGCGAAGAGTATAAATTCATAGGCAAGCCTGTTGCGCGAATGGATATTCCGACCAAGGTCAATGGTACGGCGCAGTACGGGATCGATATCATGCTACCCGGTATGCGAACTGCTGCAATTATGATGGCACCGGTACGCGGCGGCAAATTGCAATCGGTGGATGCGGCGCCCGCCATGGCCATTAACGGCGTTGAAAAAGTCGTATCGCTTGACGATGCTGTGATCGTAATAGCTAAGGGATATTGGCAGGCGAATAAAGGCATACTGGCGCTATCCCCGAAATTTACGGATGGCGGAAATGCCAAAATATCGTCTGCATCGATATTGGCTGACCAAATGAAACTGAACAATGCTGGCGCTAAAATCGCCGCGCCAGCGGGCGGAAAATTGCTCATGTCAGAATTCCAAACGCCGTTCCTGCATCAGGCGATGATGGAGCCGTTTGCGATGGCGGCGCATTTTAAGGATGGTAAGCTGGAGGCATGGGGCGGAACGCAAGATCCGCTAACAGCGCGTAAAATGCTGGCCGAGGCGGCTGGTATCGGATTTGACGATGTAACGTTGCATGTCACATTGATGGGCGGCGGATTTGGACGGCGTTTCCCGCCCTACAGCCAGATACTGGGTCAGGTCGTCGCTGCGGCAAAAGCAGTGCCATATCCAGTCAAGCTGATCTGGAGCCGCGAAGAAGACGTAAAGCACGGCGCATACCGACCGCAAGTTGCCGCACGGTTGCAAGGCGGACTTGGTAAAGACGGCAAGATTGCGAAATGGGCATCGGATTATTCCCAAAACGACGATGCCGCTGCCGAAGGCACTGTACCCTATACTATTCCTGAATTTGAAGCACGGCATCACCCCTATATTTCCAACCAGGTAAACGCCTATTGGCGGTCGGTAAATGCCAGTCAGCACGGGTTTTTCAACGAAAGCTTTGTTGACGAATTGGCGCATTTGGCAGGCGAAGACCCCTATCAATTCCGCCGCAAACATCTGCCAGCCGGATCACGCCATCTGGCCGTACTTGATACGGCGGCGAAACGGGCTGGATGGGGTTCGCCATTACCTGCCGGAACTGGCCGGGGCATTGCGATTGTCGAGTCATTTGGCACTATCGTTGCCGAAGTTATAGAGGCGACCATCAAAGAAGACGGCACGCCAAAAATATTGCGGGCTTTTGCAGTGGTGGATTGCGGCACAACGGTGAATCCGTTGAACGCTGCGGCGCAAATAGAAGGCGGCATAATCATGGGGCTGTCAGCCGCCGTAGGAGAGGCGATCACACTGGACAGCGGTACAGTTCAACAAAGCAGCTTTCCCGATTATCCAGTTATGAGTTTGGCCGATGCCCCGCCTGTCATAGATGTCCATTTCATTGAAAGCGGCGCAAAAATGGGTGGTATTGGCGAACCCGGCCTACCACCAGCTGCACCGGCACTGGCAAACGCTTTGTTTGCCGCAACCGGAAAACGAGTGCGCAATTTGCCTATATTAGCGCAGGCCATGGCATAGGTAGTGACACTAGCTATTCTATTGCGTTGCTGGCTTCATAAATGCATATGACGGCGTATATGAATAACGCTAGCACGCATGATATTGAAAACCTCGCCGTGGGCCGTACAGACCGGGACCGCGCTTTGTTGTCCGATGCGCTGGTTAAAACCGGGTCAGGCGATAGAACCGCGTTTGAATTTGTGTACCGCAAAACGTCTGCGAAGCTTTTTGGCGTCTGCCTTCGTATCTTTCCCGAACGAGCAGAAGCCGAGGAAGCATTGCAAGACGCATATATCAACATTTGGAACCGCGCAGGCCGATATGAACCGGGCCGCGCCAGTCCAATCAGCTGGCTGGTTGCTGTTACACGCAACCGCGCGATTGACCGGTTGCGCGCGCAAGGCCGGATTAGTAGCGCGCCGATTGAAGAGGCCAATTTCATCGCTGATACCGCGCCGCTTGCTGACGCGGTATTGGAGGCGAAAGACAAGGATGCCGCATTGAATGGCTGTATCGAAACACTTGATGACAAAGATGCAGGATTTATCCGCGCCGCGTTTCTAAACGGTATGACCTATGTAGAATTGGCTGAGCGTGAAACCGTGCCGCTGGGAACCGTGAAAAGCCGGATACGCCGTGCCTTGATAAAGCTGCGCAATTGCCTGGGAGGGGAATTATGAGCAACTTGACTGAAAATGATATTGCGCTCGCCGGCGAACTAGCGCTTGGCATATTGGACAGTGCAGAAACGGCACAGGCCAATGCACGTTGCGCCATTGATACCGAATTCGCTGCCGAGGTAGAGGCATGGCGAGAGCGCTTATTACCCATGCTTGATGGCGTTTCCGCCGACCCGCCAGCGGATGCATGGGACAAAATCAACGGGGCTATTCGTAACGCTGACATGCCAACTGCCGCAAACGACAACGGGGCATTGCGGCTATGGAAAGGATTGACCGCGCTTTCGGGATCAATTGCTGCGGTTTTGGCCGTGATGCTATTTACACAGCCATCAGCAGCACCAATTGTCGGGCTCGACATTGCGGCCAATAACAAGGTCAGTCAACAGCAGCTTGTTGCCGCATTGCAAAGCGCAACGGGGCCATCAGCAGTGACCGCGAGTTATAACCCGGCCAGCGGTGAATTGCTGATTACCCCTGTATCAATGGATACCGGCGATTTATATCCCGAGGTTTGGATTATACCAGCGGATGGTACGCCGCATTCCTTGGGCGTCGTTGCGCGTACGGGCGCATCACGCTATACTGTAAATCCGCAAGTACGGCAATTTTTGGCCAATGGTGCGACCATTGCGATTACTCCCGAACCCGCAACAGGTGGCCCCGGCGGAAAGCCGAGCGGCGCAGTGATGGTCAGCGGAAAAATTACGATAATTTAATTTTGGCGCGGTGCATCCGGCTTACCCGGACATCCGTACCTATCGATAGCATTCACCCCCGAATGCAAAAGGATAGGAAAGTCAAATATGTCTGCGAATTACAAAACCCGCGCGCTCGCCGCGATCTTTATTGCATCTGTTGCTGTCTCGCCTGCAATCGCGGCCAAAAAGCATCATAAAGCTATGGCAAACCCAACAGTAGGCGGCGCAGCAATGGCTCCACAAAAGACAATTGTAGAAAACGCATCTGCTGCACCAAATCTAACCACATTGGTTGCTGCTGTAAAAGCGGCTGGCCTTGTTGAAACGTTGATGAGCAAAGGACCATTCACGGTATTCGCGCCCACCAACACCGCGTTTGAAAAACTGCCCGCTGGCACCGTTGGCACATTGGTAATGCCGGAAAATAAGGGCACACTGACCACAGTGCTGACTTATCATGTTGTTGCCGGCAAATTGACAGCGAAAGACATCGTTAAAGCCATTCAAAATGGCGGCGGCAATGCGGAACTGACAACAGTGGCAGGCACAAAATTGTCGGCGCGTTTGTCGGGCAACAGCGTGATCTTAACCGATGCCAAAGGCGGCCAATCTGCCGTTACTACCGTAGACGTCATGCAATCAAACGGCGTTGTCCACGTTATCGATTCCGTTCTGCTGCCATAATAATGGCACAGCGCTATGGGGCCGGTTCATATCCCCTTCCCTTGTACCGGTCCCGTAGTTTGCATATCAACCCGTCACGTTTGATACGTGCCATTGCGATCCGCGATGTATCACTATATCTTCAGGCGACATTTCCCCGATAACGATATCAGGTAACTGCTCCAATTGATTGTATAATGGAGCAAAATCAATCTCCGCTGTTGATTTCAGCAAATTATCAAGACTATTAATGACAAAATAATTCTGCTGGAAATCATCAATCCGGTAAGGTGTGCGCATAACGCGCATCAAATCAAATCCAATGCGGTTGGGACTGTTATCATCCAGTGCAAAAACACTTTCGCTATAGCTTGAAACGATCCCCGCGCCGTATATGCGCAAGCCATCTGCTTGCTGGATCAAACCGAATTCAACCGTATACCAATATAATCGCGCCAAATGGTCGAGTGCATTAAACCCCATACTGCGTTGTCCGCCACGTCCGTAGGCCGCCATATAGTCGGCAAATACGGGATCGGCGAGCATCGGAACATGCCCAAACACATCGTGAAAAACGTCGGGTTCCTGCAAATAATCAATTTGGTCAGGCTTGCGAATAAAATTGCCGGCCGGAAAACGGCGGTTTGCCAAATGATCGAAAAATACTGCATCGGGAACCAGCCCGGGAACGGCAACAACCTGCCATCCGGTCGCTGCCATTAAACGTGTATTTAATTCCCGGTAATCGGGAATGCCGGGCTTTGACAGTTTCAATACATCCAAACCGCGCAGGAACGCATCGGCAGCACGCCCGGGCAACATTTCGGATTGCCGGGTAAATAACCTGTCCCACATGCTATGGTCGTCAGCTGAATAATTCTGCCAATCCTGCGCCACGGTCCAGTCGGCATTTGCGTTTGCGGGGGGGCTATTATAAACGTGTAGCGCGTCTTCCATTTGTACCGCTTAGCATGGATCAAACTATTTGGGAATTGGCTACAATTGAAACTTTTCCGCATATATAACGGGTATAGCGGTTTGCGTGCAATGATCGGCTGGCCTGCATTTCTTGCGGCCTTATATGTGATCTTAGCCCTCACAGGCAGTTTCGTACCTGCCAATTCCGGCTGGACCCAGCCAAGAGATGGCATTCCTATTTTTGTGGAAACCAACGGCGTCCATGTCAGCTTGATCGTTCCAGTTTCTGCAGGTGGCCAAGATTTGAGCGACCTTATCCGGCCCGAGCATTTGCCCGATACGGATTTGTTTGGAACCCATGTCATGATCGGGTGGGGGCATAAGGCGGTATATCGTAATGCCAAGACGTGGGCCGATGTGCGCAGCGGCGATGTCGCAAGTGCCGTGACCGGATCGAACCAGACAACACTGCATGTATATCATTTGAAATATCCTAGGCCTTTACCAACTCGCAAGTTGTTAATGGTAAGGCCGCATGAATATCGCGTCATTATACGGCAGATACGCGCGGCATTCTTAACCGGCAAAAACGGACAAACTTTTGCCTATCCTGCCTACGGGCCGAATAACATATTTTACGATGCAATTGGCCATTATAGCGCGTTAAACACCTGCAACAATTGGACTGGACGGGTTTTACGTAACGCAGGGATACGCATAGGATTTTGGACACCCATGCCGGGCGGGATAATGCACTGGTTTTGAAAAATTATCGTTCGTTATCTTTATTCATCCATTGTTTCAGTCCGGTGATATCAGCAACAATGATCTCGCCATAACCACGCGTTAACAGTCCGCTCCGTTCCAATTGGTCCAGTGTTTTGGCTATCGACATGCGCGAAACGCCGACCAGTTCCGCCAGTTCCTGATGCCGGATGGCTAGTCTGACAGGTACATTCCTGCCCTCGCATAACAGAACCAGATACCGGACAAGCCGCAGCGGCGCCGACATTTTTCTATATACAAGCAGATTATCCAGTGCCTCTTGTAACGATACAGACAATAAACGGATAACATCGCGGCTTATTGCGGGGGTCGCCATTATCCTTGCTGAGAATAAGGATTGGCTAATCAACAGTAACTCGGCATCGCCAGCGGCTTCGGCATCTACGGCACGCGGCGTATTGCCAAGGCACGCTATTTCTCCAAAACTGTCTCCCGGTCCAAATATTATCAATGCATTCATTTCTCCATTCCCGTCGTAATGACCCAGTTTCACATGGCCTTTTTCTATAACATAAAAATAATTTCCCGGATCGCCGCGATGCTGGACAATCTGCCCGTCCGAAAATTTAATTCTGCGCGCTCCAGCGGTTAGTTCCTGTTGCACTGATTTGGGTAGTCCGCCAAAGATACCTTGCGTTCTAACTGTCCGGCCCGTCCGCTCATACTTGGGCTTAGATTGTATAATAGTTGACATTTTAATAGTGATATACGGGTTATCCGTTGACGCCAAGCAGTTCCTTGGAGTCGCAGCAATCAATGCATTTTGTTATTGTCTGACAAAATTACGCAAACGGTTGTTTCAGGAAATTAGCTTCAGACACGATATTTGAGGGGGTATCGTCGTCTTTGCGGCGCGTCGGTCAAGCATATATGATCGATGCGCCGCGCTTAAAACCAGTTACAATTGCGTGGCAATTTCTGCCCAAGCGGCCTCGTCTATCACGCGGATATTCAGCGCAGTTGCCTGTTTCAGCTTTGATCCAGCGCCCGGACCTGCAACAACTAGGTCGGTTTTGGCGCTCACTGAGCCGGCTGCTTTTGCGCCCAATGCCTCGGCCTGCGCCTTTGCCTCATCGCGGCTCATCGTTTCTAGCTTGCCTGTGAATACAATGGTCTTTCCGTTCCAATCCGATGCGCGGATATTGGAAACATAATCGGGCGGTGATACCTCCCGCAGCAAATCATCCCATACGTGGCAGTTATGTGGCTCATGAAAAAAATCCTGCAATGCGGACGCGGCAGTTGGCCCAATACCATCGATAGCGGTCAATTCAGCCTTTGCCTGCTCATCATCGTTTAACAGACGCGTTGCAATTTCGCATATTGGCGCAAGATTTCCAAAATTGCGCACTAGGTCCTTTGATGTACCAGCACCAATATGCCGGATGCCAAGACCAAATAGCAACTTAACCGGATCAGGCGTACGTTTTGCCTCGATAGATTTAAGCAGATTATCGACAGACTTTTCCTGCCAGCCTTCACGGCGCAATATATCATCGCGCCGTGCGCGTAGCCGGAATATATCGGCGGGGCTTTCCAGCCAGCCTGCATCAAAAAACTCCTGTACCGTTTTTTCGCCCAGTCCTTCAATATCCAGCGCAGCGCGGCTGACAAAATGGATCAGGCGTTGCACCCGCTGTGCCGGGCAGACCAAACCGCCGCTGCACCGCACATCAACTTCACCGTCCCCGGCGTGCGCCTCACTGCCGCATTCGGGGCAAGTTTCGGGGAAGGTATAAGCCTCGCGCACTTCATCACGGGTCAAATTCTCGGCGATTTGCGGAATGACATCACCTGCCCGCTGCACCAACACGCGGTCGCCGGGCCGCACGCCCAGCCGCGCAATTTCATCGCGGTTATGCAACGTAACATTGCTCACCACAACGCCGCCGACTGTTACAGGTTGCAAACGGCCAACAGGGGTCAATTTGCCTGTTCGGCCCACCTGAATATCAATGGCGAGCAACGTGGTTTCGGCTTGTTCGGCAGGAAATTTATGCGCGATGGCCCAGCGCGGCGATTTGGTAATGAAGCCCAATCGCTCCTGCCAATCGAGCCTGTCTACCTTGTACACCACGCCGTCAATATCATAGGGCAAGTCGGCACGGGCGCGCTGAATTTCCGCATAATGCGCAAGCAAGCTAACAGTCGTTTCAAACCGCATGAGCATTGGCGACACGGGCACGCCCCAATCGGCTATCGCCTGCATCACGCCCATTTGCGTGGCGGCGGGCAGCGCGCTTACCTCTCCCCAGCCATGTGCCAGAAATTTCAGTGGTCGTTTGGCGGTAACGCTGGCATCTTTTTGCCGCAGCGATCCTGCCGCTGCATTACGCGGATTGGCAAACAACTTTCCCCCGGAGTCTTGCTGGCCTGCATTCAACGCAGCAAAATCGGATTTCGCCATATAAACCTCGCCGCGTATTTCGAATATGTCCGGTACATCGCCGTTAAGCACTGACGGAATTCCTGCAACAAACGCAACGTTGGCGGTCACATCCTCCCCCACCGCGCCGTCACCGCGTGTCGCCGCTTGCACCAGCGCGCCATGTTCATAACGCAGCGATAATGACAGCCCGTCAATCTTATCCTCCGCCGTCA
>JANOKA010000005.1:0-4044 GCA_031418995.1 Sphingomonadales bacterium
TCAAATCTGCGCCAAGTTATAAGGGTTAGGTGATGGATTGATGTGCCATCACTTCGTTCCCCGCCTTCGCGGGAATGACGAAGTGTTTGATTTGGAATTACTCCTATGCTGAATGCCATCCCGCTCTATCGCGTATCTGGCGTTGCAATAGAGGGCTGCGCAAGTGGCGGCGCAGATGGTGCCGTTTCCTCCAATCCCTGTTCCGCCAGCTGCGCCAACAGCATCTTTGCCGTTTTTGCCTGCGCGCTGTCCGGCGCAATACGGATCACTTGCTGCCATTGTTCGCGCGCGGCGGCATAGGCGCCTGCGGTCACCGCAATATTGCCCGCTTCCAATGCCACGCTGGCGTCGCTGGGTGACAGGCTAGCGGCGGTGATGATGAAATTCTGCGCATCGGATAATGCGCCCATGCGCCGCGCTAATGTGGCGGATAATAGCCATCCAGCAGGATTGTCGGGCGCAATCCGCCGCACCTCGGCAAGGTCCGTTTTGGCGTTATCAGGCTGGCCGGCCGCAACGTAAGCGCGGGTGCGGTCGATCAGGATATTGGCGCGTGCGGGTTTGGCCTGCGCGGTATTGCGCAGCGCAGAATTCAAATAGATGACCGCTTCGTCTGGCAGCGATGCGGCAATGGCGGCATTGCCCGCCTGCGCCCAATAATCCGGTGCCAACGAGGGTTCGTTTGCCGCACCTTTTGCTGCCGATACAAACGCCGCGCTTGCCTCGGCATATTTGCCTTGCGCGGCATAGGCGCTGGCGAGACACGCATCGGCGCGGTGGCTGCCATTTGCGCGGCTCCATTCGTTTGCATTCACAATCGCGGATACCGGATCGGCGATGACCAGCGCCTGGCAATCACGTGCTTTAACCTCGTCAAGCGTGGGCAAGGCAGCGCTTTGCAGTAACAGGAAAAAACTGAGCATTTTGCCTCGCAGGATTATACGGCCAGCGCGCTTATCACATCCAGCAACAACCCGATGTCGGCATCACGCGATAACCGATGGTCCCCGTCCTTAACCAGCGTGATCTGCACATCGGATGAACGCAAGGCAGCCGCCAATTGCACACTGATATCCCACGGCACATCGGCGTCGCATTGCCCGTGCAGCAAACGTACGGGGCAGGTCAGTTCGATATCCTGCGTCAATAGGCGGTTTGCTTGGCCAGACTTAAACAGCGCCGCAAATGTCGGCGTGGCATTGGGGCCATAGGGATTGTCCTGATAAATCACCCCGTCGCGCATAATCGTCGCGCGCTGAAATTCGCTGAATCCCCAGTCGGTAAAATCGGGCGCGGCGGCGATCCCGACCATGGCTTTGACGTCTGATTTCATCGCCAATGCGACCATCAACATCAACCAGCCGCCCATCGACGATCCCACCAAAATCACAGGGCCGCCAATTATCTGCTGGATCATCACGATCACATCATCGCGCCAACCCTCAAACGTGGCACCCGCAAAATCGCCCTCACTCTGGCCGCATCCGGCATAGTCGAGCCGCAACATGGCGCGGCCATTGCGCAGCGCCCACGCCTCAATCGCCAGCGCCTTGCTGCCGTGCATATCTGACATATATCCCGGCAGGAACACGATCGCCGGACCAGTGCCCGCGACATGGTGATAGGCCAGCCGAACACCATCGGCGCGGGTATAATATTCGGGCGGGCGTTCGTTTGTCACCGCGCTAATTCCCGAAACCCAAGCCAAGTCCAGATTTCACATCGCGGTCCTGCGCGCACATGGTTTTCAGGTCGGTCCATTCGGAATACGTCAGGACGGGTTTGTAATCCTTGCCCTTTACTACGCTGTTTTCAAATGCTTTCTTGCGTAAGCTGGAAAGCGGATGGCTCGACATATATCCGGTCACCGCCTGCATTTGTTCATCGCCCTCATTGCTGCCGTCCAGTTTGGACAGCCGTTCAAAAAAACGGGCGGTGGCAATGGGGGAGATATTTGCAGCCGACAATGCCGCCATTGAAAACTGGTCCGCCTCGGTTTCGGCGGCGCGGGTATATGTCGCGCCCAGCGCGCCTGTCACGATGCTGCCGGCATTGCCGTCCACCCCGCCCAGCACCAGCGATATGCCCATCTGCCGCAGCAGCGACTGCATAACGTGGCGTTTACGCACATGGCCCATTTCATGCGCCAGCACGCCTGCAACCTCATCGGGCGATTTGGCTTGATCGAGCAATCCCTGAAATATGATAATCTTTCCGCCGGGCAGGGCGACCGCGTTCAGCATATCGATATTGGCCACCTCAATCTGCAAATCGCGAATGTCCTTGTCCAGCGATGATGATAGTTTTTTCAGCGCGGCGCTGCCCATTTTTCCGTCGCAAAAACGCCCGCCAAAATCACCGACGAGCGCGTCGCCCAGATGCCGTTCGAAACTGCTGGGGATCATCGGTGCCAGCCATTGCGGCGTGAATAATACGACAGCGACCACGGCGGCACTGGCAATGGCGAACGCGGTTGCCGCTGGTCCGATGCCCAGACTGTCGACCCAGCCGCCATATTTGCGCGGCGCGGGCAGGCGGGATGCAAACGCGGCGGGGACATCGCCAGATAACCCCAATCGCCATCCATCGCGGCCTTCATATCCATAGACATCGGCGCGGCTTAGCTTTCCAGTGTAATGCAGCGCGCCGAATTCGAACGGCCCGTGCCGCCGCTCGGTTTCATCGAGATAAAATACATTGCCGATAGTCTCAATTGTGACATCGCGTTTGACGCCCGAATTCCCGTCGTAAAAATAGGCGCTGAAAAAATGGCTCACGGCCTATATGGCCCCGACATCGAACGCGTCCAGCAAACCTTCGCCGTGCCGCGATGTTTCGGTTTGCGATTGCGTCAGATCGTCCAGATTAACCTCTCCGTACGCTTGCATATGGACGATGAAAAATTTCCAGTGGCGGTACCGGATGAACGGCCCGACCAGCGACATCGGGATCAACAGGAACGCGATAATGGCATAAGGAACCGCCTGTTGAATGAAGCTCGGTTCTTCGCCGGGCAACGGCATGGAATAGCCATCAAAAATACCCATGGAATATAGGATCAGCGCCAGCGGCAGGGCGGTAACCAATGCCGATGCCGCCCATAATGCCAAATCGGCCAGCGCCAGCTTAAACCAATCCGATGTGCGCGCTGAAAAGTTAAAGTCTAAGTCCCGCAGGCTCAACCCGCCAATCGCCACGCGGAAAAACTTCGCATAAAATGCCAAGGCGACAAAGCCGAAGCCGACATAATATAGCAGGATCGCGCCCGCGCCGATGGCGAACAATTTCCCCATTTCAGGCGGTGCGGAACCATCGCCAGTGCTTGGACCAACGCCAACCGCAAAAGCGGCGATCACGCCAAAGATTAAAATGACAAATACCATCACAAACGGCACCAGATAAAACAGCAAGAACCGTTTGAATGTCTCCCCATGTTCGCCCACGGCATCAAATTTATGCGGCCCGAAACTCATCTCGTTCCAACGTTCATTCCACAATGTCATCATTGACCATGGCACTAGCAATCCCGCCGCCAACATGCCGCACACCGATTTCCAGACATAGGACCAGCCATATTGCCCGCCCTGAACATTACTGCCGCCGCGAATGCCGTGCCAATATGTGCGCGATAATTTGTACCGCAGCCCGCGAAAACGCGCGATCCCGGTTAGATAATAAATAAGCCCGAATATCGTCAAAGTAACAATGCCAACTGCGCCGCCATATCCGCGCAATAACAGGGCTTGGTTGATAAAACTGATCGCAAAAAACGGGAGCAAAATGAACACGACCACAATGACAAAGCCAATCAGCAATTCCTTGCCCGTGCCCGTCCATTCCAACCGGTCATCGATAAATTCGGTTTCGCTCCACAGATATTGCCGCTCACGCGTGGTCGCCCAGAACCTGTATATTCCCAGTGTGACAATGGTCAGCAACAAATTGGTTAGCGCAATTGGCAAGAACGCCCGCCAATTGCCGTGAAACCGGAATGCACTTGACGTTTCACCGCGATCTTCAACCATATTACGCCCCTTATTATGC
>JANOKA010000006.1:0-1605 GCA_031418995.1 Sphingomonadales bacterium
CTCGTTCCAGCGTGCTTCGTCGACAGGCGCAAGATTAGGACGGCCAGCCATGATGCCCATGCCGATGGAACATTCATTATAATAGGTTTCGCCGCCCTCAACCTCGATACGCAATGTATCGGTGGCTTCGCTGCGCACGGAATATTGATGCACGCCTTCTGTGGCATCAATTTCGAAATATTTGCCGGGCGATAGGCTGCTTACCTTGACGCCATTTTCAAAAACCGCACATGAAATGGCTGCACCAAAAATGCCACCTTTGCGGAAAAATACCAGCTTGCCTGTGGCGGGGGCCGTGGCAGGTTTTGCCATTTCGGCAACCGCTTCGACTGCTGCAACAGCGTGAGCGGCCACGTCGGTTACAGTTGCTTCGGCTTGCGCAGCGGCAGTTTCAATCACCGCGTCTTGCGCAAAACAAGGTGTGGTTACAAACAAGAATGGCAGCGCCATTATCTTGATGTACTTTTTCATTTAATCTTCCCCTCTTCGTTTTGCGCCGGAATTATTTCGGGCGCGGAAACCTGTTTTGGTACGATCATCGCTGTGTAATCGAAATCGTCTTTTAATTTTGCAAATGCCCGCGTGCCGGGATCGGCATGTTTTTCCCCGCCCGCGATAAACAAGGCGATGGGAGCGGCCACCACGAACGCCGCCACAGCGCTTTCGGTCAACTTGCTTTTGCCTGTTCCCGATGTGCCGAATTTGAATCCTTTTAACGCAACCTGCCTATCCGCCATTTGGATATACCGGGCACTGACAATCAATTCGCCAGGTTTGCCGCCCGCCCGCGCCCGCGCCGCATGGATGATTTCGGCAGATACAGGTGTTCCGGCTGCAATGAGGACGTGGGTTCCGGCAAATACATCATCCGCCACTTTCATCGCGATAATGTCGCCAACCTTGTTTGCTTTGGAATCAACGGGATCAATAAACACCAGATCTATAGCGGTTCCAGCAGGCAGGATATTTGGTGCAGGTACGGGTGATGCAGCTTGAATCGGCTGTCCGCCGTCTGTACCGCCTGCGGATTGCGCGGCAACCATCATGGCCAGCGCCAATATATTGTCTAACACATCACGTCCCACAGTTTATCTTTTATTGCACAGATAATTATTGTGACTTGCGCAAATTGACAAGTAAAATACCGACCACATAGATGTCTAATGCGCTGCGCCCCAGCTTTTGCCTGTGCCGATATCGACGCCCAGCGGGACGGATAGCTTTACCGCTGGTTCTGCGGCGCCCACCATGACCGCCTCGATCACTGCGCTTGCGGCGGCCACGTCGGCCTCGGGCAGTTCGAATACCAGTTCATCGTGCACTTGCAACAACATGCGGACATGGCCCAGTCCTGCGGCGGCCAATGCACGGTCCATCCGGGCCATCGCCCGTTTGATGATGTCGGCGCTGGTGCCCTGTATCGGCGCGTTGATTGCGGCGCGTTCGCTGCCCTGACGTTCGGTGCCATTGGCGGATTTGATACGCGGGAACCATGTTTTGCGGCCAAACAGGGTTTCGGAAAACCCGCGTTCACGCACAGTTTCCAACGTGTCCTGAATGTAATTGCTGATGCCGGGAAAGCTCTTGAAATACGCGTCGATCATC
>JANOKA010000007.1:0-20320 GCA_031418995.1 Sphingomonadales bacterium
GCGCTGGTAAAACGCGCGCATGAACTGGGCCTGCGGATTACCATCGATCAGGTTTATTCGCACACATCCGATCAGCACGCCTGGTTTACGGAAAGCCGCAGCAGCAGAGAGGGCCCAAAATCCGATTGGTATGTCTGGGCCGATGCCAAACCCGACGGGTCACCGCCCAGCAACTGGCAATCAGTTTTCGGCGGCCCGGCGTGGACATGGGATGCCCGGCGGCAGCAATATTATATGCACAATTTCCTGACCAGCCAGCCGCAATTGAACGGGCATAATCCCGCTGTTCAGGATGCTTTGCTGGCGGCGGGGCGGTTTTGGCTGGACCGCGGCGTTGATGGTTTCCGCATCGACGCGCTGAACTTTGCAATGCATGACCCTGAATTGCGCGACAATCCGCCCGCCCGGCCCAGCAACAAAACCCGCACGCGCTCATTCGATTTCCAGCAGCGTATTTATAATCAAAGCCATCCCGACATCCCGATTTTCATTGAGCGTATACGCGCGCTGACTAACGAATATGACGGCATTTTCACCATTGCCGAGGTTGGCGGCGACGATGCCGAGCGCGAGATGAAATTGTTCACCGCAGGCGATGCGCGCCTGAACAGCGCCTATGGCTTTAACTTCCTATATGCCGGCGAACTGACCGCCGCATTGGTATGCGAAACGCTATCGCTTTGGCCCGATAAGGATGGTGCCAGCTGGCCAAGCTGGGCATTTGAAAATCACGATGCGCCGCGCGCCGTTTCACGCTGGTCAAAACCAGAAAATCACGAGAAATTCGGCCGATTCAAATTGGCATTATTGGCGTGCCTGCGAGGAAATATCATCGTTTATCAGGGCGAGGAGCTGGGCCTGTCACAGGTCGATATTCCGTTCGACCAATTACAAGATCCCGAGGCGATTGCCAATTGGCCGCTGACATTATCACGCGACGGGGCGCGCACACCTATGCCCTGGCGGCACGACGTGGCGCATGCCGGATTTACCAGTGGGTCGCCGTGGTTGCCGCTGGGGGCACAAAATACAATGCGCGCCGTTGATTTGCAAAACGCCGATAACGCATCGTTTCTGTGGCTGACCCGCGAACTGATTGCCTTGCGCAAATCGCATGCCGCGCTTTTGTTTGGCCGTATAACAATGTGTAAGGCAGCCGGAGATATGCTGCATCTGGTCCGCGAACATGACGGTGAAACCATCCATAGCGTGTTTAATTTCGGCGGCGATACGCTGGATTGCCCCAATCTGGGCAGCGGGACCATTTTGAAAAGCCTGAACGGCGCGGATAAAAATTCACTGCCACCCTTTGGCGTATTGATCGTTACAGACCATAATATAGGAGAAAACGTGTGAGAAAATCTGCTTTGGCGTTTGCGGCATTATTGGCATCACATAGTCCGATTGTTGCTGGTCCTGCATTTGCGGCGCCTGCGGTGACAGCATCTTCCCCCGACGGCGCAGTTAGCGTGTCGGTCAATATCGATGGCGACGGGCGTGCGGCGTATCAAATCTCGCGCAAAGGGCAGGCCATAATTTCGCCATCGCGGCTGGGTTTCTTGTTCACCGAT
The DNA here is from genome assembly GCA_031418995.1 of Sphingomonadales bacterium. Classification (GTDB taxonomy): domain Bacteria; phylum Pseudomonadota; class Alphaproteobacteria; order Sphingomonadales; family Sphingomonadaceae; genus Sphingorhabdus_B. The sequence continues at coordinate 1,572 of JANOKA010000007.1, forward strand.
GCGGTGAAACTGGACCGCAGACTGGCGATTACCGGGCAAGATATCCGCGATTTTGACGAAACATGGACACAGCCATGGGGCGAATGGGCGAATATCCGTAACCGTTACCGCGAATTAAAGGTGCATTTTAAGGAAAGCACAGCAATGGCGCGGGTCTTTACCGTGACATTCCGGCTGTATGAGGACGGCGTGGGTTTCCGTTACGAATTTCCCGATCAGCCGAATTTGCGGGCGGCCAACATCGCCGATGAGCTGACCGAATTTGCGTTTGCCAGCAATGGCACGGCATGGTGGAAGCCTGCGTTCCTGTGGAACCGGGAGGAATATCTGTACAATAAAACTCCGCTGTCTGCGGTTAGCAATGCCGACACGCCGATAACGGTCAAGCTGGACGGCGGCACACATGTCGCGCTGCATGAGGCAGCCTTGGTGGATTATTCAGGCATGGCGGTATCGCGTACCGAGGGCAATACGCTGCGTGCGGCATTGCATCCGGGGGCTGGAATACCAAAAGTGCAAAAGACGGGCGCATGGTCCACGCCCTGGCGGACGATGATTATCGCGGATGATGCGGCGGGGATTTATCACAGCCATTTGATGCTCAACCTGAATGAACCCAACAAATTGGGCGATGTCAGCTATATAAAGCCGGGCAAATTTGCCGGCGTTTGGTGGAATATGATTAAGGGCGAATGGAGCTGGGCGCGCGGTCCAAAACACGGCGCGACCAACGCAAACGTCAAACGCTATATCGACTTTGTCTCGGCCAATAAAATCCCGCATTTGCTGGTCGAGGGATGGAATGTCGGGTGGGACGGCGACTGGTTCGGCAACGGATATGATATGGATTTTGCCAAACCGACCGATGATTTCGACGTAAAAATGCTGGTCGCCTATGCCAAGAAAAAGGGTGTTCGCTTGATCGGACATCATGAAACCGGCGGGGCCGCGACGCACTATGAGAAACAGTTCGACACAGCATTTAAGTTTGCCGCCGATAACAATTATATGGTGGTCAAAACCGGATATGTCACCGATGCGGCGCAAATGGAACGGCAGGATGATAAAGGCAAAACCACCCGCGAATGGCATCAGGGCCAGTGGATGGTGAACCATCAGCTGCGCGTGCTGGAGGCGGCGGCAAAGTATAAAATTGGTATCGACAGCCATGAGCCTGTAAAGGGTACCGGCCTGCACCGTACCTATCCCAACTGGGTCGCGCGCGAAGGGATGCGCGGGATGGAATATAACGCGTGGGGCGGCAAAAACCCGCCCGAGCATGAGGCCAATGTGGTGTTCACCCGCATGCTGGAGGGGCCGATGGATTTCACCCCCGGCATATTGAGCCTGAAAGGGCAGGAGGACAGCGATATCCTGTCCACCATTGCCAAACAGCTGGCTTTATATGTGGTCATTTATTCGCCCGTTCAGATGGCGGCCGATACGCCCGAAAATTATGCCAAATATCCCGCGCCTATGAAATTTATCCGTGACGTACCCACTGACTGGTCGGAAACACGGGTGTTGAACGGGGAGATTGGCGACTTTGTCACGATCGCACGTAAAGAACGTGGCGGTGAAGGCTGGTATGTCGGCGCCGTGGGTGATGAAGAGGCGCGCAATGTGGCATTCAAACTGGATTTCCTGACACCGGGCAAACAGTATAAAGCCGAGATTTACCGCGACGGCGATGATGCCGATTACCGCACTGAAAAACGCCATTCCATCGTCATTGAAAGCAAATTGCTGACCAGCACAGACAGCTTGGATATGCGTATCGCGCCGGGCGGCGGGTTTGCGATACGGATCGTACCTGCCAAATGACGATGAGAACGCCGCCCCATATCGTCATATTGGGCGGCGGCAGCGCTGGTTGGATCACCGCATCCTTGCTTTGGAAAGCATGGGGAGCAAAAGGCGGCAAGATGACCGTCGTGGAATCATCGGACATCGGCATCATCGGTGTGGGCGAAGGATCGACGCCGCAGCTTAAGGCGTTTTTTGACCATATCGAAATTGACGAGTCCGAATGGATGACGGCCTGCGATGCGACGTTCAAACTGGGTATCCAGTTTTCAGGGTGGAGCGAGCGGCCTGGGTTTGAGCAGTATTTCCATCCTTTCCCCGGCCCTACCGATTTGCATAGTGAACCTGCTTTCCTCGAAAATTGCACGCTTGCCCGGCGCGGGTTCCACGTTGATGCCCATCCCGATGGCTATTTTCTGGCAACCCGGTTGGCGAGAGATAGCAAATCGCCGCATGCCGGACCCGATTTCCCCTTTGCGCCAAGCTATGGCTATCATTTCGACGCGTATAAACTGGGCGCGTTTTTGCGCGGTAAATGTACAGCGCGCGGCGTACAGCATCTCGACCGCAAAATCGTTGATGTCGCGCTGGACGATAATGGCGATGTTGCCGCGTTAATTGGCGAGGATGGCAGCCGTATCGAAGGCGATTTCTTCATCGATTGTTCGGGTTTCCGCAGCCTGATTGCACAGGAAAAACTGGGCGTAAAATTCATCAGCTATGGCGAAAACCTGTTCAATGACCGCGCCGTGGTTATGCCCACGCAAAGGGGCGCAATCTTAAAGCCGCAAACAGATGCCACCGCGATGCATGCGGGTTGGCGCTGGACCATTCCGCTGACCACGCGAACGGGCAACGGATATGTCTATTCCTCGGCGCATATTTCGGACGATGATGCTGAAACCGAATTGCGCGCGTCGATCGGGCTTTTGGATAGCGATATTGCCGCGCGTAAATTGACCATGAAAGTGGGCCGTGTCACCGATAGCTGGACGCGCAATTGCCTGGCCGCCGGATTGGCGCAAGGGTTTCTGGAACCATTGGAGGCCACCGCATTACATATCGTTATCGCCACAGCAATGGAGTTTGCAAACGCGTTTGAGGCAGGCGGATATACCGCGCAGTACCGACAGAAATTCAATACGGGCGTTGCTGCACGCTATGATGGCATCCGCGATTATATTGTGGGCCATTACCGCCTGAACCAGCGATCAGATACCGATTATTGGCGGGAAAATGCCGCGAACGAGCGGCTGCCCGACGGGTTGAAACAGATGATGACCGCGTGGTTTACCCATGCCGATATGGCCGCCATAAACAATGCCGCCTATGACCAGAATTATTATTCCAACGCCAGCTGGCACTGCCTGTTTGCTGGATATGGATCATTCCCGCCGCATGCCAAAATGACCGATCTGCCGCAAAATATGCGGTGCGGTGATGTGCGCGGCGTTGGCGCGATGCTGAAAAAATGTGCGAATAATTTCGCTACAATTTCGCCGTGAGACCGCGTCCTAAAACCGGATAATTACCGCGCGTGCCAGTTTGGGAGAGAACGAATATACCGCCTGCAAAATTTTGACCATGCCGACATTAGCCTCATCCTTACCGCGCTCAATTGCGTCAATAATCTGCGCCGCACAATCGGCCGGGCTCATTTTCTTACCGGGCCGCGCTGCGGTCATCGCGGTTTCTACAACCGGAGGAAGCGCCTCGATCACGCGGATATTGCTGTCTTTCAAATTGTGCCGCAGGCTTTGGGTAAAACTGCGCAGTCCTGCTTTGGTGGCGCAGTATACCGGGCTGCCTGCACGCGGCGCGATGGCCAGGCCCGATGTAACATTGACGATGGCAGCCTCGCCTTGCTGTTGTAGCGCGGGTAACAGCAATCCGGTCAAATGCATCGGGGCATTCAGGTTCAAGAATATCGCCTGATCGGTCAGCGGCAGGTTAACCGGTTCCCCCGGCCCGAAATTGCCGCCCATTCCGGCATTGTTTATCAACACATCGATAGGTTTGCCGGAAAGTTGCTCCGCAAATCCGGCACAGCCAGCGGCGGTGGACAGGTCCGCGGATATGGCGTTCATCCCTGCCATGCGCGCCGCTTCCAATAAATCTGCGCGGCGGCCGCACACGGTAACCGATGCGCCCTTGGTCCTGCATAACCGCGCCATTTCAAGGCCTATACCGTCGGTTCCGCCCGTTATGACGACATGTTTTCCATCCAGTTTCATTTACACTTCTCCGCGATATCGTCGCAATATGGGACAGGCCGCGACCTGTTCCTTGTTAACCACTTTTGTGCCTAGTCAAAAGAGTTAACAAGTCGTTAACCTTTAGGAATGATAAAAAGAAATCTCGTATGTCGCAATGAAGCCGCTGGTCATCCGTTTCGCCGGATGTTGCCGCCGCCAGTCTTAAATACCGCGCTGACCCAGCCAAAGCCTGTAAAATGGTGGCGGCAAGAGGATACGCATTTATTCCTGATGAGCTTTGCTGCGTTCTTTGTGGTGTTTTCCAGCTTTATTGCCTGAACGGCGGGCCTTACGGCGCAGCCACTTCTGACTTGCGCAGCAAATGGGCCAGCCATGCAGACACAAGGCACATGGCCGCACCCAGCAATAGCTGGTTCACGATCAACACACCGGCAAAGCTTAATCCCAGCGCCAGCAACGATCCGATCACCATTGCGCCGGAATTGACGATATTATTGGCGGCCACGGTGCGCGCGGTTTGATCCTGCGGGACGGTGGTGGTCAAAAACGCATAAAGTGGTACCACAAACATGCCGCCCGCCACAGCAATGCCCAGCAAACTGCCCAGCAACGGTATGGCGCCGGCATGGGTCACAAAATCGCCAAGGCTGTAAAGTTGCCCCGGCTGCGGTGCATCCCAATTGCGGCAAACAATGTGAAATGCGACCACGAACAATCCCATGATGATAACGCTGACAGGGGCGAATTTGGCGGACACTTGACCTTTTAACAACCAGTTTATCGCAACCGACCCAATGGCGATACCGATAGAGAATATCGCCAGAAACAGACTGGCCACCTCTTTATCCGCGCCCAGAACATTTTTTGCCAGCGGCGGAAATTGAATGAACAATACTGCGCCAATCGTCCAGAAAAAGCTGATCGAGATAATGGCAAGGAACAGCGGCCTGATATGCATGGTATCACGGATCAGCTTGCCGGATGACCGCAATATGTGCCAGTCAATACCCGTTTCGGCGTGCAATGGCGGCGCTGGCGGCACTTGCCGTGCGGTAATATATCCGATGATCGCGGTTACGATCACGGCGATTGCGGCGATTTCCACCGCGATTAGCCCGGCCAATATGGTCCCGATCAATATCGCAATATAGGTTCCCGCTTCAACAAGGCCCGTGCCGCCCAGCACCTCGTCCTTGTTCAGATGTTGCGGCAAAATGGCATATTTAATGGGTCCGAAAAATGTCGAATGCACCCCCATTGCAAACAGTGCGAGCATCATCAGCGGAATCGCCAATACGGTAATTGCATAACCCTGCCACGCCAAAAACAAGCCAAATCCGCCAACCAGCATGATAAGGATTTCGCAGAATTTCACGATCCGGATGATTCTGGCCTTGTCGCGGGTATCGGCCAGTTGTCCGGCGAGCGCCGAGAGCAGAAAAAACGGCAATATGAACATCGCGCTGGCAACCGCGCTGAATAATGTCTCGCTCGCCGCATCATCGTAAATGCCGTATACGACGAATAATACCATCGCATTTTTGAACAGGTTATCGTTGAACGCGCCCAACAATTGCGTGATAAAAAGTGGCAGAAACCGACGCTTGCTAAGCAATGCCAATGATGTTTGCATATTATGCTGCGCCCCTTTTCTTTATTCAAGCCTTAGCCGCCATACTATGCACGGCAAAGCCTTTTTCCCGCAGTGTATAAATAGGACGGTGATTTTACGGATTGATGTCGCTATGACAGCGATATGTTAAGCCTGCCCAACATCCTGACGCTATCGCGTATTTTCGCTGTACCGATTTTGGTATTCCTATTGTGGCCAAGCGCCCGGCCCGGCGGGGTGCAGCCGGTTCCGCTGGATTATGCGTTGGCATTTGTCCTGTACAGCCTGATGGCCATTACCGATTATTTCGACGGATATCTGGCGCGGGCGCAAGGTACGGTGTCGCGGCTGGGGATATTTTTGGACCCGATTGCCGACAAAATTATGATCGCGGCGGTCATTTTAATGCTGGTTTTCACTCGTGATGTCGATGGCTGGCACGTCATTGCCGCGCTGATTATATTGCTGCGCGAGATTATCGTTTCGGGCCTGCGCGAATTTTTGGCCGGATTGCAAATCTCGGTTCCGGTGTCGCGGCTGGCCAAATGGAAAACCGCGTTTCAGCTAATCTCGTTTGGCGGGATCATTTTGGCGGGCGTGTTTCCGGCGATAATCTGGCTGAAAGTTGCTGCGCTGGTTATGCTGTGGATCGCGGCGATTTTGACGCTGATTACCGGCTGGGATTATTTGCGCGTTGGCGTGAAGCATATGGATTAAGGCATATGCACATCGTGTATTTTGCCAGCATCAGGGAGGCCATCGGGCTTGACGGCGAACAGGCCGATTTCCCCGAAAATGCCGCGACAATCGCCAATTGTGTGGCGCATCTGTTGGCACGCGGCAGCGTGTACCAGGCGGCACTGGCCGACCGTTCGAAGCTGCGCTTTGCCCTTGACGGACACATGGCCACGGAAGATGCGCCGATTTCCGGCGCGCAGGAATTGGCGATTTTCCCGCCCGTAACTGGCGGATGATTATCGTCCGGGTTGAACCGGGGCCATTGGACGCAGCGGCGGAATTGTCCGTATTGGCGGAACTTGGCGGCGGTGCCCTGGCTAGTTTCACCGGGATCGCGCGCAGCGACACCAACGATCATGGCAATGTGACCGCCATCGAGCTGGAACATTATCCAGCAATGACATTGCCTGCGCTGGATGCGCTTGTTCAGGATGCATTTGCGCGCTGGCCTTTGCTGGGATGTGTGCTGGTCCACCGTACAGGATTGGTGCCGGTAAATCAGGCGATAGTCGTGGTGGGTACGGCATCATTGCACCGCGCCGCCGCGCTGGAATCCACCGCGTTTCTGATCGACCGCCTGAAAACAGGTGCGCCATTTTGGAAGAAAGAGCATCGCAGCGGTGGCAGCGCCCATTGGGTAGAAGCCCGGTCAAGCGACGATGCGGCGGCGGATAAATGGGGGCAATAGGGAAAGCCGCAGGAGCCAGTTTGCAGTGCAAATAAAGCTATGCTAGTCAAAATTTGGGCATGGCTTATAATGGCGGTATCATCCGTATTACGCGGCGCGGCCGAGACACTATATGCCATTTACAGACCATCCGCTGCGCGCCCGTGTAGTATCCGAAATGCATATGCGGCGCATGCCGCCTTTATCACCGCCGATGCTGATGATACAGATTGTGCGCCTGTTGGAGCCGGATGAACGCAGCGCCGAACGAGCGCATATCCTGGCTATGCCCGGCGTTAGTGCAGATGCAATTACAGAACGCAACAGGCATATTGGCGGACAGCGCAGTGACGGGATGGCGTTTCAGTGGGAATGCCATAGCGAGGCCACAACAGCAACGTTGATAATGCCAGCAGCATCGGGCGATCCCTTTGCTGCTGGCGCCGATGATGCCGTAATGGACTGGTTATTGCGCGCCCCGGGCCGCGTGCTGCGTGCGGTGCGCATTGCCATTGTTGCAGATACCGGCAGCGCGGACGCCGCGATGGCATCTGCCGGTTTCAGCGCAGCCGAGTTGGTAAGCTGCCATATCGGACCCGTCCGTATCTGGACTGATTTTTTAATCCGCGATGACAATTTCGGGCGGTTGCTGGTATCGGGCGGAGGGTTGCCCGGTGCAGATTTGGGCCGCGTGGTGCAACAATTGCAGGAGCTTGGCAATTACCGCAATCTGGCGCTGCTTGGCCTGCCCATGGCGCAGGAACAGGGACCACCCGTGGCCAATATGGAACAGACGCTTGCCAATATTGCCAAACGCATGGCCGCCGGAGAGGCGGACACGTCGCTGCTGGACCAATTGTGCGAATTGGCGGCGCAGGTCACCGCGATTACCGCCACCACCGCTTTTCGGATGAGCGCGACCGCCGCCTATGCCCAGATTGTCGATGACCGGATCGGCGCGTTGAACGCGGTAGGTATCACGGGATTTCAAACACTGGAGGAATTTACCGAACGGCGATTGTTACCCGCCACGCGGACCTGCGCATCGTTTACCGCTCGGCTGGAGGCGCTGTCGGTCCGGATCGAACGGGCGACATCGTTGCTGCGCACGCGCGTTGAAATGGTGCTGCAATCCCAAAATGCGTCGTTGCTGCAATCCATGGACAAAAATGCGGAGCGGCAATTGCGCCTGCAACGCGTTGTCGAGGGACTATCGGTGGTTGCGGTCAGTTACTATGCCATTGGTTTATTGTCCTATATATTAAAAGCCGCAGCGCATTTTGCCCGCATACCATATGAGACATTGGCGGCGTTTTGCGTCGTACCGGTGATGGTGCTGGTATGGATATTCCTGCGCCGCAAGGTCCGCATGATTATTGATAAGGACGGATAGTATCTGGCGCGATTTTACACCGCCTACGCGGTAAAACGCACAAACTGCCGCTTTCAGCTTTCCCTGTGCGGGACCATCTCGCAACCTATCTGAATATGGGGAGCGGGATAATATGACACACATTATGAAGGCGATTTTAGCCACGGCGATGCTGCTACAGCCATGGGCACTGGATGCGCGTGGCGGCGCAGAACTGGGGGCAGGCACAGCAAGCTATTACAGCAACGCATTTGCCGGACGGAAAACGGCCAGCGGCGAGATATACCGGCCCGGCGCATTGACCGCTGCACACCGTACGGCGCGTTTTGGCAGCCGCATTGTCGTGACGCATCTGGGCAATGGCAAAGAAGTTACCGTGCGCGTCAATGATCGCGGCCCATGGACGGGCGGACGCGTGATCGATCTTTCTTATGCCGCCGCAAAACAGATTGGCCTGCACCGCAGCGGCACGGCCAAGGTAAAGCTGACATTGGTTGGGGATTAGGGTTAGGACCTATTGAATCCCTGCCGATTTGGTGCGGCAGACTAAAAATAGCGCTTCCCACCAACCGCCGTTTTGCCGCATAGCGCGGGTCTAATGCTATGGGCAATTTCGGGATTTGGGTTTCATGACGGATAATATGGTCAACATCACCTTGAACGGCGAGGCGCGCCACGTTGCGGCAGGGTCCATCGCTGGGCTGTGCGCAGAAATCGGGCTGGATCCGGCCAAAGTGGCGGTGGAGCGCAATCGGGTGATCGTGCCGCGCTCGACATTGGCGCTGGTCATGCTGGCGGATGGTGACGCGCTGGAAATCGTGCATTTTGTCGGCGGCGGCCAGTCTGAGGGTGACGACAGCGACGGCTGGACCGTGGCGGGCCGGACATTCCATTCGCGGCTGATCGTAGGGACAGGCAAGTATAAGGATTTTGAACAGAATGCGGCGGCATTGGCGGCATCGGGCGCAGAAATCATCACCGTTGCGGTACGCCGCGTGAACGTGTCCGATCCCTCCGCGCCAATGTTGACGGACTTTATCGACCCCAAAAAATATACCTATCTGCCTAATACCGCAGGCTGCTTTACCGCTGATGATGCGATCCGCACGCTGCGTCTGGCGCGCGAGGCAGGCGGTTGGGATTTGGTCAAGCTGGAGGTATTGGGGGAGGCAAAGACGCTCTATCCCGATATGCGCGAGACATTGAAGGCAACCGAAATTCTGGCCAATGAGGGTTTTCTGCCGATGGTATATTGCGTGGATGATCCCATTGCCGCCAAACAATTGGAGGCGGCGGGTGCAGTTGCTGTCATGCCGCTGGGTGCGCCGATTGGTTCGGGCCTGGGTATCCAGAACCGCGTGACCATACGCCTGATCGTCGAGGGCGCGCGCGTCCCTGTATTGGTGGACGCGGGCGTGGGTACGGCCAGCGACGCAGCGGTGGCCATGGAGTTGGGCTGCGACGGCGTACTGATGAACACCGCGATTGCCGAGGCGAAAGACCCCATCATGATGGCACACGCCATGCGGTTGTCGGTCGAATCAGGGCGGCTGTCCTACCGCGCCGGGCGGATGGGACGGCGGATGTATGCCGATCCGTCGAGTCCTTTGGCGGGTTTGATTTAGCAGCGCCAAAATTCCTATAAATGCTGTTCGTCGCACACTCAGCGTAACTATATTTCCAACTTATGCCGTTTGCCGAATGGGATATGTCGTTGGTGATGTCGTTTGCCCGTTAAACGATTGTCATCGCGGTTAATCGAAACCGTCTTACCCTTGCAACACACTGCGGCTATTTCTGGCTTCGCAGACCGGGCCCACTCGCTCCCCAGCGCTCTAATGCTCCGGTCTGCAACCTCTCCCAAGGCCGCGATTATGGTGGCCGCATATTGAACAAGGAATTTATTATGGCGACCCGTATAATCACCTGTCTTTCGGCAATGGCAATTGGCACAGCCGCCCTTAGCAGCGCCGCAATATTCAGCAGCGCAGCAATGGCCATGCCGCAATCCAGTGCACGTATCTCCCAATCCGTGCCCTATTCCGATTTGGACTTAAGCAGCGAAGCCGGGCAAAAAACGCTCGCCAGCCGTATTAAATCAGCTGTCCGGTCGGTCTGCGGCCAGCCCGGTTCCCGCGACCTGAAAGCCCGTCAATTGCATCAAAACTGCAAAACAGACGCCGCGCGCCGTGCCGCCATAAAGTCTGGCAATGTGATCGCATTATATTCGGGCGACCGCCGCATGGCCGCACGCGACCGCGTTATTGTGGGCAATTGATCCTGTTACATTAGGTCCTGACCCTAGTTAAAGTCACTTCGTCATTGCGAGCGAAGCGCGGCAATCCAGTGCAGAATACGCAGGCTCTGGATTGCCGCCTCTTACTTCCCCGCAAGCCGTTTTACATCGGGCAGGTATTTCCGGCCAATCCGCATCGACACGTCCCCCGCCAACAGCGCGTGCCACACCCCGCCGCCTTCATGACGCAGGCCGGTTATCAGGTCGCGGCGGACAATATGGCTGCGGTGGATGCGCAGGAACCGTTCGGGGTGTAATCGTTGTTCCAGGGTAGAGATTGTCTGGTGCAATAAATAGCTGCGCTCGGCTGTGAACAGCCGCATATAATCGCGCTCCGCCTCCACCCGCAAGATGTCGATGGCGGCCACACGGATCAGTTCCGAACGGTGTGATACCCAAAATTCGCTGGCATATTCATCGGGCGGAATGCGCGGATCAGCGGTATGCTGCGCCGATTGCGGTAAATTGGATGCGCGCTGCACCGCACGGGCAAGCCGCTCCGCCGACACCGGCTTTAGGACATAGTCGGCAATGTCCAGATCGAACGCCTCGACAGCAAAATTATCGTAGGCAGTAACGAATATGATCGCCGGTTTGCGGGCCAGCAACGCCAGCGCGCGGGCCGCGCCAATGCCGTCCATTTTGGGCATGCCGATATCCAGAAACATCAGATCAGGCTCTAACTCCTGCGCAATGCGGATGGCCTCTGCCCCGTCGGTTGCGGTGCCGATAATTTCTATATTGGGCAACGCCGCACACAATATTTTCAGCCGTTCGATGGCCAGCGGTTCATCATCGACGATAACGGTACGTATGATATTGCGTGGCTGTTCTGCCTTACCTTGAGTCATAAATCGTCATCATCCTGCTGGTTATAAACGCTTATTTCATCCGGCATATTGTGCGGCATAGTGATGCAGGCCGTAAATCCGCCCGTTTTCTTGATCGCCGTTTCCAGCCGCGCCCGTCCGCCAAATCGCGCCTCCAAACGGTCGCGCACATTGGGCAGGCCGATGCCGTTGCTGGTGCCAATATTGGGGCCGTGTGCGCTGCTGTCAAACGGTTCGCCGTCGTCCTCGACCGTGATCGTCACCTTGCCATCGATCAGGACCGCCCGGACCGAAATGGTGACAGGGCGGCTGGACAGCGCGACCCCATATTTGATCGCGTTTTCCACCAATGGCTGCAGGATCAGTGCAGGGACGTGGATCTGTTCCAGCGCGGGATCCACATCGATTTTTATCCGCAGCCGTTCGGGAAACCGGACATGCTCGATCCCCAGATACAGTTTTTGCAGTTCGACCTCTTCGGCCAGTGTAACATCCTCCAGCGGGTCACTCGACAGGCTGTTGCGATAGAATGTCGACAGGTTCTGGATCATCGCCTCGGCCTGGTCGGCGCGGCCCGTTATTACCAAACTAGATAATGAATTCAATGTGTTAAATAAGAAATGCGGATTGACTTGATACCGCAAAGACCGCAATTCGGCGTCCTGTGCGGCCTGTGCAAAACGGGCGGCGCGACGCTCAGCAATGCGCACTTCGCCTGCCACACTTAACGCCAGATACATGGTGGCCCATGCGATGATGAAAAAATACCGCGTGATGGCAAATTCGACCACCTGTTGGAATGCGGTAATGCCCATCTGGTCCTGCAAATCCTCCACCTTTTGGCCCAGCACCTGATCTTCAAACAGGCTGACCGGATCGTAGATATTGAAGACATAATAATTGACCCACGCAATCGCAAAAGCACACGGGATAGCCGCCACAAATGCCACGACAACACGGCGGCTCAAAGGTTTACGGTCAAACAACCGCAGGAACATATACAGCCCCCACGTAATCATGATGCCGATAATCGCCACCACAATCCGCCGCGATGACAGCTCATCCTGTTGCGGAAAATCGAGCACAGCAGCGCGCAGAGATACGATCAACGCGTGGAATATCCAGAAACCCACAATCGTCAGCAGCGCCATTTGCTGGCTAACCAGCGACGTACGGCGGTTTCGATTGGCTTTCATGATATGGACATAGCAATATTTTCCCGAAATGCGATGCATGGCGCATGGCTTGGTCGAATGGCGGCCCATGTTGGTCGAACGCCGCAGCACAATAGGCGTCATTAACCACTTGCTAACCATGTTTGTGGCACAACAATTGCGGATGGAAACAGGGGAAATGTAGCCATGACGCAGCACCGTACAGCAACGCCGGGCCTGTTGACGCTGGCCGAGATTAAGGAATTTGCAAGCTTCAGCAGCGCGGCGCAGCGCTATATCCGGCGTTCGCTGGACGTGGCGTTTGACCGTTTTGACGCCGTTACTTTGTGGTCGCGGGATGCCAATGAACAGGCCAGCATCATGGCGCAGCAAGCGGTTTATTACCGCCTGCCCGAAATTCGCGTTTTCATTCCCGATAATTCCTCAATCGAAGACGCCGAACCGTTTTTGGCGGCGCTGATATCGGTGGCGGCGTTCGATCTGGGGCAGGCGCGGCTGGACAGTTTTGCGGCGTTCCGTTTCCTGTATGAACGCCTGATTTCCGCCGAAGCGCGGCCATGGCTGCCCGCGGCATATTGCGCCGCCGCATCCATGCCGCATTTGCCGCCCGATGTGCGCAAGCATTTGTTGCAATCGATCAGCGAAGCCGCTGCAACCGCGCCCGGCTGGTCAAAACGCGAGCCCAGTTTCTTTCCTGAATGGGTGGAAAAGGTCGACACGGGTAAGGCTGCGCATTAAAAAATATCGGATGTCTTGCGATACCTAAAATACCAGACTTCGTGCCCATATACGGTGCGCGCTTTTCGTTCGTAACGGGTTTCGGGCCAGCCGCCTGGGCGGACCATAAAATCAGTGGGTTTTTCCGCCAGCCACTCAAATTGGTCACAATGCCGCGCCATCACCATCAGCGCATGGCGGACGTATACCGTATGGTCCGTGCCAAAGCGGAATTCGCCGCCGGGTTTTAACTTTTGTGCGATCAAATTCACTGGCCCGTCGTTCATCATCCGCCGTTTGATATGCCGGAATTTGGGCCAGGGATCGGGGTGCAAAAGATACACAAAACTCAGCGATCCATCAGGCAGGCGGCGCAGCACATCCAGCGCGTCACCCATGTGGAACCGCATATTGGGCAGCGGGCCATTGTCCTGATAATTTTCCGCCAGCGCCAGCGCCATAGCGACGCCGTTTTGAAATGGTTCGCACCCGATAAAGCCATGATCGGGTAGCATATCGGCGCGCGCCGCCAAATGTTCGCCGCCGCCGATACCGATTTCAAAATGCAGTGGGCGGTCCGCGCCAAACAGGTTTTGTGCGGTGACTTCGCCGTCTTCGGGCACTGCAACCTGCGGCAACAGATTTTCAATCAGCCCCAATTGGTGGGTCCGCAGTTTCTTGCCTTTGGACCGCCCGTACAAGCGGTTTATGGTGGTGGGATCGCTCATAGCGGCGGCAGTTACCTTTCGCGCGCTATACGGGCAAGCCTTAAAGCGCCGCCTTCAACGCGTCGACCAGATCCAGCCGTTCCCATGGGAAGAAATCGCCCTCTGCCTTTTGCCCAAAATGGCCATAAGCGGCGGTTTTGCGGTATATCGGTTTGTTCAGGCCTAGATGCGTGCGGATGCTGCGCGGGGTCAATCCGCCCAGCGCTTCGATGCCCATGATCGCGGCTTCGATTTTATCATCGCCGACAGTTCCGGTCTCGTGGGTATCGACATAAAGCGACAAAGGCTTGGACACGCCGATGGCATAGGCGATTTGAATGGTGCAGCGCGTGGCAAGGCCAGCCGCAACGACATTTTTCGCCAGATAGCGCGTGATATAGGCCGCTGAACGGTCCACCTTTGTGGGGTCTTTGCCGCTGAATGCGCCGCCGCCATGGGGCGCAGCGCCGCCGTAGGTGTCGACGATGATCTTGCGTCCGGTCAAGCCGGCATCACCATCTGGTCCGCCGATTTCAAAGCTGCCCGTGGGGTTGATGTGATATTCGGTTTCGGTCAGCAAATGCGCGGGGATGACGTCGGCAATTACGGCGCGAACATAGGCGTGCAGTTCAGCTTCTTTAGCGCCTTCGTCATATCCCGGCGCATGCTGCGTGGACACCACAACGGCGGTGGCGGCAACGGGCGTGCTGGCCTCATAGCGTAAAGTAACCTGACTCTTGGTGTCTGGCTCCAAGAAAGGCGCGGCGCCCGAATGGCGATCCGCGGCCATACGCTCCAGGATTTTGTGGCTGTAATATAGCGTGGCTGGCATCAATTCCGGCGTTTCATCGGTGGCGTAACCGAACATGATGCCTTGGTCACCTGCGCCCTCATCCTTGTTGCTGCTGGCGTCAACACCCTGCGCAATATGCGCCGATTGGCCGTGCAGATTGTTCATGAATGTCAGGGTTTCGTGGTGAAAACCGTCTTGCTCGTACCCGATTTCCTTGACAGTACGGCGCACGGTTGCCTCAATCTCTTCTTTTGCGCCAGCGGCCCATTGGCCATTTTCATACACACCTTTGCAGCGTATTTCACCTGCAAGAACAACAAGTTGCGTAGTCGTCAGCGTTTCGCAAGCAATCCGCGCTTCGGGGTCTTTCGATAGGAAAAGGTCCACGATGGCGTCAGAAATCTGGTCCGACACCTTGTCAGGATGACCTTCGGAAACCGATTCGGATGTGAAGAGATAGCTTGTGCGCATGGGGGATCCTAGGAATATCAGTGGATATAAAGATTGCTTTATGTGTGTTTCGCATGCGCCCTTAGCGCGAAGTGCGCCGGATGACAACAGGTAACAGTACGGGCAATAGGGCTCCCAGCAGCATCATTGCGGCAAATATCAGGGGTATGATATTGCCAAACCGCGCAAAAAATGTCGGCGTGGTGGACGGCGGCAACACGCTGTCAATCCGTCCGGCAACGCCCAGCGGCAGGTGTTTCAGCACATTGCCATCGGCGTCGATGATCGCGCTGATTCCCGTTGGCGTGGCGCGGATAACAGGCAGGCCTTCCTCCAATGCACGCAGCCGTGCCTGTTCCAAAAATTGCGGTGGGCCGATGGTGCCAAACCACGCATCATTGGACGAATTAACGATGAAATCGGGGCGGTTGGCGCGGTCCGTGACTTGGCCCGAAAAGATGATCTCATAGCATATTTGGAAGCCCACTTTCACATTGCGGTCCTTCAGCGTCAAAGTTTGCGGTCCGGGGCCGGGCCAGAAACTGATGTCGCCGGGCACGAGCCGTGCCAGACCCAAAGGGCGCAACAGCCAAGGCAGCGGCAGATATTCGCCGTAAGGAACCAGATGCGCCTTGTCATATCGTCCGATTATATCGGTGTCTTTGGTCATCGCCAGCATGGAATTGCGCGCGCCCACAAGCTGTCCATCACCGTCAATTTCCAGCCTGTCTACGCCCGTTAACAAGACATCATCCGGCCCCAATAAACGGGCGAGTGCCATGCGCGCGCCCACCGCGCTTTCGCCGGGCTGGTTTTGATAAAACCGGAATGGATAGCCCGATTCCAGTTGGTAGGGGATGGCGGCCTCTGGCCAGATTAGCAAGCGGGGGCCTTGGTCTTTTAACGGCCTGCTATTGGCCGCCAGACGCTGAAAATTGATCGCCTCGTAACCCGGATTGTATTTGTCGGTCTGGCTGATATTCGGCTGTGTTATCGTAATCGCTTGTGGCGGGCCGTCCTTTACCATGCGCGAACCTGCGCCCGTCCAGCCCAATATAGCGGTCATTATGGCCAGCAATCCGGTGTCGATCAGCCGCGCGGTTACGGCCTTGCCCTGACCCGTTCCAATCGCCCCGATCAGGCCCAATATCACGGCGGCAAACAGGATGATTATACCAGAAAACCCGTATGTTCCGATACTGCGCATCGCGGTAGCGGGGAATGTATCGATGGCGATCACCGAGAGCGGATTCCACACAAATCCGGTAAAGACCCAGCTGCGCAGCCATTCGGTGATGATCCAACAGGCGGCAAAGGCAATAGCAAACGGGATGGTCGCATTCCGTTTGCGCCGCCGGATATAATCGCCCACTTGCCATGCGCCCCATGCTGCCAATGCTGGATAAATTGCCAGATATGCCGCCAGCCCCACCACCGCGATATAGCCCAGCCATATCGGCATCGCTGCCTGAAACGTAAATGCCACCGCAATCCACACGTTGCTGGCGGTAAAATGGGCGAGCCCGAACAGCCAACCTGTTAGCAACGCGCTGCGCCGGTTTCGGGCAGTCGCCACCAGATAGATAAACAGCGAAAGCCCTAATATCGCGGCAGGCCAGAGCATCAATGGCGCAAATCCGGTCGCCGAAACCGCGCCGGAAATAAGCGCAAAAAGGATACGGAAACGAGCGATAATCTGGATCAGTTTTTGCACCCGTGATCCATGCCGCCCTATCGCGGCAATTGCAATCGGGCTTTCGTTGTTTGCGGTTCAGGCGGCAGATGCTATCGCTTTGGATATGATAATATCCCCGCTATTTTCGCTTGTCCTATCCGCCGCCGATCCCGCGCCTGTGCAACCCGCGCCGCTGACATCCGATCATCTGCGCGATATCGGATGTGTGGCAGTTATGGCGATTGTTGCGGACGAACAAAAGCGCGGAGATATCCGTTATGGCCAATATCCCGCAGCCGGAATGGCGGGACGCAAATGGGCCGGAATTGTCGGGGAGCGTGTGGTGAATCAAAGCGGACAGCCCGCCGAACTGATTGCCTTTGCCATGCGCGAGGCGGCAGCAAACGAACAGGCGGCGATGCTGGCGGGGGCAAATCCTGCGGCGGTTTTGGAGGCGCGTTATACGTCGTGCGCTCCGTTGATGCGGACGGATTTGGAGGCTGATCTGGCGGATGCGCCGTTGCCTATGCCCGTGCGCCAATCGGCGGAGAAACGTCCATGAGCCTTCGTCCGTTCCATCTGGCGGTCACCGTCTGTGACCTTGCCGCTGCGCGCCATTTTTACGGCCAAATCATGGCCTGTCCGCAAGGGCGTAGCGACGCGTGCTGGACCGATTATGACTTTTTCGGGCATCAACTGGTGGTGCATCTCGACCCTGCAAAATCCCCCGCTGCCGCCTATAATCCCGTTGATGGCCATGACGTACCCGTGCCGCATTTCGGCGTCGTCCTGACCATGGCCGATTGGCAGGCCTTGGCGATCCGGTTGCGCAATGCGGGAACCGCGTTTGTCATCGAGCCTACAGTGCGTTTTGCCGGGCAAGCGGGCGAACAAGCCACCATGTTCTTCCGCGATCCTGCCGGAAATGCCCTGGAGTTTAAGGCATTTGCCGACGACGCCATGCTGTTTGCAGTGGATTGAGGACGTATTTGAAGAGGCCCGATTGAATGAGACCGCTAAAAAAGCCTACTGCTAAGGCTCCTCAACCATTCAATCTCGCGTCACCGATTCCAATTGCTCAATCGTCGTAACGCCTGCGCATTTGCCGCTTTGTGTTGCGCCCTGGCCGCTTAACATCCCGAATGCAATGAACCCGCCGACGACCAGTACGACAAACGCGACGCTTAATATGGCCAGATATTTCTCGATAAATACCTTGATCGGCGCGCCGAATTTCCAGAACAGGAACCCGACAAGCATGAATTGCAAACCGCGGCTGACGATGCTGGCCCAGACAAATGTGAACAGGTCCATTTTGATGAACCCGGCGGTCAACGTGATGAGCTTATACGGGATGGGCGTGGCGCCCTTGACCAAGATAATCTGCGCGCCAAATTCGCGTAAATAGCAGGCAGCGGGCGGGAAACTGTCCCACAGACCCAATGTTTTCAGCAGCGTTATACCGATGGTTTCATACGCGAAATAGCCGATCGAATATCCCAGCAACGCCCCTAATACCGACGACACGGTACAGATTATGCCGAACCGCAATGCCTTTTCCGGTTTTGCCAGACACATCAGACCCAATAACGGGTGCGGCGGTATGGGAAAAAAGCTGCTTTCCACGAACGAGAAAAAGAACAACCAATATTCGGCATGTGGATGCGCGGCCTTGGCCATCATCCAGTCGTATAA
>JANOKA010000008.1:0-6925 GCA_031418995.1 Sphingomonadales bacterium
CAGCCGACGGATGGTCGGTGGAATGGCCGTGCGGCATTGACTTTGGCGCACAGCAATTGCGGCGCTGGGCCGATGAGCAGGCGGGCGAAACTATGCCAGCTGCGGCATTTCGGCGGTGGATGGAACAGCACAAGTTGACACTTGACCGTGCCGCTAACGCGCTCGGATTATCGCGCCGGATGATTGCTTATTATTTGTCCGGAGAACAGCCCATCCCGAAAACCGTGATGTTGGCAACCGAAGGCTATGATCACCGCCGCGCAGCTTAGCCTACCGCTTCTGCCAACCACTCCGGCAACGCCAACTTCGCCATATCCTCAACCCGGCGGTGCTCCACCGACATACCGAGGCCGGGATAGGCAACCCGTTGCCGTTTCGGGTCGGCATCGGCAATCGGCACCACCACCATCCGACGATTGACCTTCTGCCGCCAGTTCATGCGGGCGGTGTTTTCTTGCCCGACATAGCAACCCTTGGAAAAGGACACGCCGTTCAGCTCGGCGGCGTTTGCCTCTAGCCATAATGTCTGGTCACTGCCCAGTTCAGCGATACCTTCGGTTACGCCAAGGGCAAGGCGATGTTTGCGGTACGCGGCGATGACGTCTTCGTCATCCGCTGTAACGGGAGCGAGCCAGCGATAGCCGAGAGCGGGGTGGCGCGGGTCAATCTTTGATACATCTAGCGCCGAGGCAGCCCAATAAACGCCCAGCGCCGCATCCAATGCAATGCCGATCTTCCGTCTTAGCCGGTACATTGACAATCGCCGTATGAGCGCATCGGCCTGCGCCGCTTCGCAATCGATCAGGACATCATCGCCGTCCGCCCAAAGGAAAAAATCAAAAAGCGCCTTCCCCTGCGGGCTAAGTAGACCCGCCCATAACGGCAATTGCGCTTTGGTATCTTGCGTCACTAAACCTTGCAAAAAATCGCGTACGCCTTCGCCGTGTGACTCTCCGGCATCGGTGGGGGACAGGCGAATGATGGATCGGTCAAATAATCGGGGATTGGGCATAGGTGACAGATAGGGTGCCATGCGCTTAAAGGAAAGGGAACACCGACATCCTGATTCTAAGTGAGCTGCCATGACCGATACCATTACCATCCGCCGCCCCGATGATTGGCATGTCCATTTGCGTGACGGCGATGTGATGCGTGGCGTTGTGCCTTATACCGCGCGGCAATTTTCCCGCGCGATTGTGATGCCCAATCTGTCGCCGCCCGTTACCGATGTTGACGCAACCGCCGCT
Organism: Sphingomonadales bacterium; assembly: GCA_031418995.1. Lineage (GTDB taxonomy): Bacteria > Pseudomonadota > Alphaproteobacteria > Sphingomonadales > Sphingomonadaceae > Sphingorhabdus_B. The sequence continues at coordinate 1,248 of JANOKA010000008.1, forward strand.
TACCGGGACCGGATTTTGGCTGCTGTGCCGGATGGCGGCGATTTTACGCCGCTTATGACGGCCTATTTAACCGATGGAACCGACCCCGCCGAAATGGCACGCGGATTTGCAAGCGGTGTGTTTACGGCGGCAAAATTGTATCCCGCCAACGCCACCACCAATTCGGCCCACGGTGTTTCCGATATATCAGAGATTATGGATGTGCTGGAAAAGATGGACGAGATTGGCATGCCGCTGCTGATCCACGGCGAGGTTACAGACCATGACGTTGATATTTTTGACCGCGAGGCCGTGTTTATCGAGCGGACATTAGAGCCATTGATTCGCGATTTGCCCGGACTGCGTATTGTATTTGAGCATATCACAACGCTGCAAGCCGTTCAGTTCGTTCTAGCTGGCGGCCCCAATATCGCCGCGACTATTACGCCTCAGCATCTCCACATCAACCGCAATGCCATGCTGGTTGGGGGCATTCGTCCGCACGCCTATTGCCTGCCCGTGGCCAAACGCGAAGAGCACCGTTTGGCGTTACGCAAGGCGGCCATTTCCGGATCACCCAAATTCTTTTTGGGAACAGACAGCGCACCGCACAGCGTTGCCGCCAAGGAAAGCGCGTGCGGATGCGCCGGAATATTCAATGCGCCTTACGCAATTGAAAGCTATACGGCGGTCTTTGATGCCGAAAACGCACTGGACAAATTAGAAGATTTTGCTTCGGTATTTGGCCCGAATTTTTACGGCCTGCCACTGAATGACGGGACTATTACATTGCAACGTAGCGCACAGGTGGTTCCGCCGACGGTGGATGCCGGGGGGACCAGCATTGTTCCATTTCATGCCGGTGAATGCATCGGATGGTCAGTTTTATAAAGGTAGGGTCAGGACCTATTAAATACGCATCTGAGGTTTGAGGCGATTTTGTTCAGAGTTAGGCGGCAGTGCGCAGGGATATGAATATATTTCAAGCGATGCCAACGGAGCACTGGACAAAATCGGTCAAATCCAAAGGACGTCAAAATGGCTTCGATCCCGAAACAAAATGCCCTTGTGGTTAGGATAACTATCCACTGCAGGCATTTTGCTCCGGATTCTTTGCCATTTTGACGCCTCAGGTGCGTATTTAATAGGTCCTGACCCTAGCACTCGCTGATCTCGCAGGGATATAACCGCCAATTAGCGTTCCTTTAATCTCTACAACATCACCAGCACTCCCCAAGAGCGCCTCACCGTCAACGGTTGCCATATGCTCACGAATGAGACCAGCAATACGCCAAACTATCTTGTGCGTTACGCCACGTTGACGCTGCAATTCCTTGGCAGCAACGCCGTTGCGCGACGTTGTAAATAGGTAGATGGCATAAAACAAAAGCTGTAAAGGTGTCCGCGTCTGTTCGAACAGGGTTCCTACCGTTGGGTGCAGGTTATGACCGCACCGTTGGCAGCTATAAGCGCGCTCGGCAAGAGAAGTCCAATTCAGCATATTTTTCTTTAGCCTGCCTTCGCGGCCCCGGCAGGAACATTGGCAGTCCCTTTCACCGGGGGCGGGCCTTTTTGCCTGATTGCCTGATTGCCTGATTGCTGTTCATTGTGTTTATGACACTATTGTGTATCGGGCTTAGCATGTTCGAAATTGATGCAGTCATAACATGGGTGAACGGCGCGGACCCGTTGCTGGCGGCAAAGCGCGAGCATTATTTGTCCAATGCCGCCGCGCCGCTGCATGATAATGGTACCAATCCGCATCGGTGGGCATGCAGTGACGAACTGTCATTCTGTTTGCGGTCAATCGCCAACAATGCGCCGTGGATCAGGCACGTCTGGATTGTCACCGACGGCCAGATTCCCGATCTTGCGCAATTGCCCTTGGAATTTGCCGCCAAAATTACCGTTGCCGACCACCGCGATATTTTTGCCGGATATGAAACGTTACTGCCAACATTTAACAGCCTGTCGATTGAAACGATGCTGTGGCGGATTGACGGGTTGGCCGAACATTTCCTGTATTTCAATGATGACGTTTTCCTGACTGCGCCTGCGCAGCCATCCGACTTTTTTGTGACCGATGCCCCGGTGCTGCGCGGCAAATGGATGGATTACGACCATTTGCCCGATTGCGGCGAAAGCCGCGACGACCCAAGTCTTTTATTCCATTATAACCAGATCAATGCAGCGGCGATGATCGGTTATACCGCCGAGCATATTTTCGATAGCGCGCATGTGGTGCATCCTATGCTGCGCTCTGTCATGGCGCAATTGTTCGATACGCACCGCGATGCCTTCATCCGCAATGCCGGGTTCCGGTTTCGCGATGCCGGACAATTTGTCGCGCAAAGCCTGCACAATCATGCCTGTCTTGCTGCGGGTAATGCCGCGATATTGGACACAGTGGATTATTTGCATGTCGCGGTCGGGGCGTTTGCGGCATGGACCGCAGACGATGTGCATGCGTTTCTGGCCAGCGCCGAACGCCATGCCGTAAAATTTCTGTGCGTCAATGATCTGCCAGAGGTTGAGCGGAATTTTCCCGAAGCACGGGCGTGGATCGAATCCGCAATTGGCACAATAGCCATAGCGCCGGATTGATATTGCCTATAGAGTTTGCTGAGGGATGACGGGAGGAGGCAATTTTGTGATAAACAATATCAGTTACATCGCTGCTCTAATCGCATGTGTATTGTGGTTCACGGCGGCAACGCGGTATTTTGGGTTCCAACAATTTGCGGCGGCAAAAGTGCTTATTCCAAAATCACAACGCGGCTCGCCGATTTATTTGACCACCGCAGCAGCAATCCGGTTTCTTGGCGGGATGAATGGCGCGTTTGCGCTAATGTCGGCCGTGTTATTGGCGCTGGCATTTTCGCAATCCGCGTTGTTCAGCGATCCGGCCGAACGGTGTATCCTTTTGCTAATCCTTGCCGCAGCGCATTTTTCCCAGTTTATTTTCAACGTCCCGGTTTTGTTGAAAGGACAGCGAAGAGACGAGGCATATTGGAATGTCTTATCCGGTCCGATGCTTTTCATATTTGTGCTCGATGCCGCCGAAACGGTTATTTGCCTATGTGCCGCCGCGCTTCAATTCGCGGCCTAGGTTATACACCGCTAACTAAAATTGGTCCGGTTACAGGCTTAGATGCAACTGCCTTAATGCCGCTGCCAGCATTTCAAATTCCTCGCGCCGCGGGCTGTTGGTGCGCCAGATAAGCGAGACATCGCGGCTGGCATGCGGGGTATCTAGCGGACGGGCAATCACGCTCGTCCCATCCAGCAGACCCGCCTTGACCGCCATTTCAGGGATCAACGTCATGCCAAGCCCGTTGTCCACCATCTGCACCAAAGTGTGCAGCGACGTACCGATCATCGACGCCGACGCGCGCAATTCGGGCCGGTTACACGCCGACAGCGCGTGATCCTTCAAACAATGGCCATCGGTCAAAAGCAAGAGCCGCGTCTCGTCGATCATATCGGGCGTCACCACCGCTGGCGGATCGCGCGGGTCGTCCTTTGGGAATGCGACATACAGGCTGTCTTGAAACAACGAAGCGGCTTCAACATCTCCGGCGGCAAATGGCATCGCCAGCAAGACGCAGTCCACCTGCCCGTGATGCAATGCCTCGCACGCCGCCGCGCTCGGTTCCTCCCGCAAATAGAGTTTAAGTTCGGGATATTGCCCGCGCAAAGCCGGTAGCAATTTGGGTAGAAGAAAGGGCGCAATTGTCGGGATAACACTCATCCGCAAATCGCCTTCCAACGGCTTTCCGGCGGACCGCGCCATTTCGGCCAATTGCTCGGCCTCACGCAATATCCGGTGCGCCTGCGCTGCGATTTTATTGCCCAAAGGCGTGAACCGCACCACGCGCCGCGTGCGTTCCACCAGCATGATACCCAGCAAAGATTCAAGTTCGCGCACCCCTGCCGACAATGTGGATTGCGTCACAAAACTGGCCTCAGCAGCTTTGCCGAAATGGCCATGTTCTTGCAATGCAATCAGATATTGCAATTGTTTCAGCGTGGGCAAATAGATGCTCATTGATCGTTAACTCCTGTCATATTTGCAATATTAATCGATTTACACGATCAAAGCCAGTTTTTTGCGCCAATAAACTGGAAAAAGCTTTGCGCGATGCTTAACTTATCGGTCATAACTTATCTGTCATACCGCTTGCATATTCTGGGCCGGTGTATTGCTATTACGCGAATGCCGGACGAAAGGCTCCAACCCATGTTTTCCAATCTGATCGCATATCTGGACTCGATAAGACTGCGCGATCCCGCGCCGCGTTCGCGGATGGAGATACTGACCTATCCCGGCGTATGGGCGATGGGATATCACCGTATCGCGCATTGGTTATACGAGGGCGGTTTGTATTTTGCCGCGCGGCTGGTCAATCACTGGTCACGGTTATTGACCGGAATTGATATTCACCCCGGCGCACAAATTGGCAAGTATTTCTTTATCGATCACGGGTTTGTCGTCATTGGCGAGACAACGATTATCGGTGATAATGTAACCATTTACCAAGGCGCGACGTTGGGCGGGACCAACCCGACCAGCGGACAAAGCGGCAAACGTCACCCCACAATATGCGATAACGCGATTATATCATTGGGCGCTGCAATTCTGGGACCAATAACGGTTGGTGAGGGCGCTCGTATTGGTGCGAATGCCGTGGTGACAAAAGATGTTCCCGCAGGCGCAACGATGGTGGGTATTCCGGCACGCTCCACATTGGTCGAGGTCAAACCGCAGACGCGGGAATTTGTTCCTTATGGTACGCCATGCGCCGAACGGTTTGATCCCGCGACGCAAACGTTGGAGATTTTGCAATGCGAGATTGAAACGCTGCAAAAACGTGTCGCACAATTGCTGGCGGACCGCGATGCCAAACCAGCGCCTGCAAAGACAGTCACAAAGATTGCAGCCAAAAGTTCAGCTAAATCGTCGGTAAAACGAACGCCAAAACGCAAAGCCGATGGCGGTGAGAGCGCTTGAGCGCAACGATAACGCCCTTTCCGATTTCGCCGCGCATGCCCTCTGCGCCGCAGCAAGTGGGTTTTGACCGCGACGAATTACAGACCATATTAAACCTGTATGGCCGCATGGTCGCAGCGGGAAAATGGCGTGACTATGCCATGGATATGGGCCGCGATGCCGCGATATTTTCCGCCTTTCGCCGCGCCGCCGAACGCCCCGAATACCGCATTGAAAAACGCCCTGCGCTGCGCGCCAAACAGGGCATTTGGGTTTTGATCGGCGAAGGCGGAGCTGTGCTCAAACGCGGCCATGAACTGGGGCCATTGTTGGCCCCGGTGGAGCGTAAGTTGATGAAGCTGGTCGCGGTTTAGGGGTGTGAACTTCTCGAAAATTTGCACATCTATAATTCGTCATTCCCGCGCAGGCGGGAATCCATCACCGTACCTAACATAATAAAGCAAGCTTGTTTAAAATTCGAGTATAGGTGATGGATTCCCGCCTGCGCGGGAATGACGGAGCTTTTTTTGATAACAAACCTCCCCATCCTCCACCTTGCGTATGGAAACCGTAATCATTTGATGGCATGGGATTTGCCATGACTAAAATCGCTGCCATCATCCTCGCCGCGGGTAAGGGAACCCGCATGAAATCCGACACGCACAAGGTGCTGCACAAAATTGCGGGCCGCCCGATGTTGATGCATTTG
>JANOKA010000009.1:0-7335 GCA_031418995.1 Sphingomonadales bacterium
CGCAGCCGTTCATCATATGCAAATACCGCACGTGTTTGGCATCCCTTAATTTGTGTATAATAAAGGTCGACATAAGCCGCCAATACAGGCGCATTTTCGGTAAAGGCAGCGGACTTGAAATGGCGGTCCATTGCCGCCGCACCCTCCAGAAATTCTTCATAAGCCGCCCAACCAAGGCCGATCGCAACAGGAAACCCGATGGAACACCAAAGCGAATAACGACCGCCCACCGCTTCATTAAACGGCAAAATCCGGCTTTCATCAACGCCCCATTCCAACGCTTTTTCAGGATAAGCCGTCAACGCGATTATCCGGCCTTCAGGATCAGCAACCCCTGCCTGCGCCATCCATTGCAGCGCGCTGTTGGCATTCATCAATGTTTCGGTGGTGGTAAATGTCTTTGATGCGACCGCGATAATCGTTTTATGCGGATCGAAATCCTTGATCGCTTCGGTTAAAGCCGAGGCATCAACGTTGGATACCACTTTCACATCATACCGCATGTCGTCACGGCCCAGCGTATCAATCAGTAGCTTTGGCCCAAGCGCCGAACCGCCAATACCAATATGCAGCACGTGTTTAATTTCGCCCATTGCGCCTGCATCAATGGCCTCAATCAGGCTGCGCATGCGCGATTGCAATGCCTTTGCCTCCGCAACGCTTTCCGCATTCCCGTTGCCGCGTTCGGCGGTATGAACAGCAGCGCGGCGTTCGGTCGGATTGACGATGGCACCGCCAAATAAATCTTGCCGGGCTTGTGCAAGATTTGCCTGTTCCGATACATTTGCAAAATAACCTAAAATCTTTGGATCAAGATGGGTTTTGGAAAAATCAAACAGGATGTCGCCTTGACGTATAGTCATGGTATGTAGCCTATCAGGGTCGCTTTCAAACAACACCGCCAAGTTTGGGGCTTGGTAACGGTTCAATTGATCCCATATATTTTTCGACATTATTTTGGCCCTTGCGCACGCAAATGAATCTGTGACTGGCCAATAGCGCAGCATATCACTAGAAGGCCAGCGCAACTGGTTTCTAAATGGCAGAATTTTGGGGTTTTGTGAAAAATATGAGTAGCGACAGTAATAATATCGCAAATCTGGATAGCGAAAAGCCGAAAGCAAAAAGCACATCGGAATGGGCTGACTTTGGAAAGTTCCTCGTCAAACTCGGCCTGTTCATGTTCATTTTGCGCAGTTTCATAATATCGCCATTCAATATTCCGTCAGAATCAATGCAGCCCCGTTTGCTGATTGGTGATTATTTGCTCGTCGCCAAATGGCCATATGGCTTCACCAATTACAGCATGGTGTTTGGTATTCCAATTATCCCGGGCCGAATTTTTGCTAGCCAACCGGAACGCGGCGATGTTGTGGTATTCAAAGCACCGCCAACGCAACGTGACGATTACATCAAGCGCGTTATCGGATTTCCCGGTGAAACTATTCAGGTTCGCGGCGGTATACTTTACATCAACGACGTTGCGGTGAAAAAAGACCGTATTGCCGACTTTGTTATTCCTGTGACGCAAAATATGCGCGATGCGGTGGCGCTGGATGGTTCTGGGTATCCTTGCAACTCGCCGCAATTTGAAGAAGCGGCAAAGGACGGTGGAACCCAGTGCCGCTATCCACGGTTTAAAGAAACACTGCCAAATGGCCGCAGTTATGAAATACTCGATATTCAATACCGCCAAGAGGCCGATGATACACAGGCGTTTATCGTGCCTGAGGATCATATGTTCCTAATGGGTGACAACCGTGACCGGAGCGCAGACAGCCGCTTTCCTGCACAAGAGGGCGCTGGTATTGGTATTGTACCGCAAGAAAATCTGGTTGGGCGCGCAATGGTTTCGGTGTTTTCAACAGATGGATCGGCGAACTGGTTGTTGCCATGGACATGGTTTACGGCTGCACGCGCCGAACGCATTGGTGAAACGTTTTGATTGAGCCTGCCACATTGGACTGGCTATACGCGTGCCTTGGATACCAGCCCCGCGATATTGAAATTTTTGATCGGGCCCTCACCCACGGCAGCACAGGTAAACCCGATTATCAGCGGTTGGAGTTTTTGGGTGACCGGGTGCTTGGCCTGGTCATCGCGGAAATGTTGTACGCACGGTATCATGATGAAGCCGAGGGACGACTATCGCACCGGTTAAACGCGCTGGTTTCCGGTGCCACATGCGCACAAATTGCTAGGGATATTGACCTGCCGCCGCATTTGAAACTTGGAAAACAAGCGCGCGATGACGGCGCGCAAGCCAGCGACAATGTGCTGGGCGATGTCATGGAATCAATCATCGGTGCGATTTTTCTGGATCAGGGAATTGATGCCGCGCGGCAATTTATTATCGCCAACTGGTCAGCGCAAATTGAAGCAGCACCATCGGCCCCCAAACATCCCAAATCCGCGTTGCAAGAATGGTGCGCCGCCAACAACCGGAAAACGCCCGAATATACCGTAACCAATAAAGAAGGGCCGCCGCACGCTATGCGATTTGAAGTCACCGTTGCTGTAAAAGGATTTGATCCGATCAGCGCCACTGCGCACAGCAAACAAGCTGCCGAAACCGCAGTTGCCGAACAATTTCTGGAGCAATATGCATGACCAAACGGTGCGGACATGTTGCAGTCATCGGCGCGCCTAACGCTGGTAAATCGACGCTTGTAAACGCGTTTGTCGGACAGAAAGTCGCTATTGTCAGTCCGAAGGCGCAGACAACGCGCACCCGGATGCTGGGCGTAGCAATAGAAGGCGATACGCAGATCATTCTGGTCGATACACCGGGTATCTTTGCAGCACAGCGCCGTTTTGACCGCGCAATGGTTGCTGCGGCATGGGACGGCGCCAGTGATGCGGATTTAATCACTTTAATTGTCGATGGACGCGCAGGCGCCGGGCCAAAGGTCGAAAAAATCGTGGAAGGATTGGTGGGCCGTCCTGAACGCAAATGGCTTGTGCTGAATAAAGTGGATATTTCGAAGAAGGAAAAATTGCTGCAATTGACTACCAAACTTTTGGAATTATGCGCGTTTGAACAGATTTATTATATCAGCGCAGCAACAGGCGACGGACTGGAAGAACTGAAAACCGCGATTGCAGACGCCATGCCCGAGGGTGACTGGCATTTTCCTGAAGACCAAGTGTCCGATGCGTCAGAGCGCTTGGTCGCCGCCGAAATTACCCGCGAGCAATTGTATCTGCAACTGCACGAGGAACTGCCCTACGCTAGCGCAGTCGAAACCGAAAAATATATTGAACGCCAAGACGGATCGCTTGAAATTCACCAGCAAATTTTGGTGGCACGTCCAACCCAGCGCGCCATCGTGCTGGGCAAAGGGGGAAAACAGATCAAAGCCATTGGTGAGGCCGCGCGTATCGAACTGGCGCGGATAATGGGCGTGCGGGTACATTTATATTTGCACGTGAAGGTCAAGGCCAACTGGGATGAAGATCGCGGCGTGTACCGTGACATCGGGCTGGAATGGGTGGAGTGAATATCTAAGATTGCACCGCAAGTATCTGAAAAAGTTTTATATTAGATTATCGTCATTGCGAGCGAAGCGCGGCAATCCAGAGCTTATTTGCGCAGTCTCTGGATTGCCGCGTCGCTTCGCTCCTCGCAATGGCAATATAGTATAATTAATTAACGCGTAAATTTCTATTCACTCCGCTTTCACCGCCGCTTTCCTTTTCGCCGCCGCCTTTTTCTTCGGTGCCGCTTTCTTTTTTGCCGGCGCTTTTTTGGCAGCTGGTTTTTTCTTGGACTTTGCAGGCCCTTTTGCGGCGCGTTCGTCAATCAATTGCGCCGCTTCCTCCAAGGTTAATTGATCCGGCGCGATCGATTTGGGCAACGTTGCGTTGTTGGTACCATCGGTAACATACGCCCCGAAACGGCCCTCCATCAATTTTAGTTCCAATTCGGTGCGCGGATGGGGTCCCATTATCCGCAGCGGCTCCCGCGATGCACCGCGTGCGCGGCCCGGATTGGCTAACGCTTCTGCCAGCTTCACGACCGCCAAGTTCATACCCGTTTCAAATACTTCCATGGTATTTTGCAGCCGCGCATATTTACCCGCATGGTTCAAATAAGGGCCATAGCGACCAATAGCGGCCAGCACTGGCTCTCCAGATTCTGGGTGAATGCCGACGGTGCGGGGCAATGACAACAGCTTTACCGCCCAATCCAGGCCCAAATTTTCATCTGGAATATCTTTGGGTATCGATGCGCGCTTGGCTTCTTTGCCCTCCCCCATTTCAAAATAGGGTCCAAAACGCCCTGATTTGCGGTTCACTTCTTGGCCTGTTTCGGGATGTTCGCCCAATAATTCGGGGCCCGTATCTGCGCCATCACCGCCGCCGGGTTGACCAAATTTACGGGTGAATTTACACTCGGGATAATCTGAACACGCCACAAAAGCGCCAAACCGGCCGCCGCGCAGCGATAATTTTCCAATTCCGCATTTCGGGCAAAGCCGCGGGTCGCTGCCATCTTCTTTTTCGGGGAACAGGTATGGCGCAAGGAATATATCCAATTGCGCGGTTACTTCGGATGGCTGTTGCTCCATAACTTCTGCGGTGATCGGTTTGAAATCGCGCCAGAAGCTCTCCAAAAATTGTTGCCAGTTGGCGTTACCCGCGCTGATCTCATCCAGTTGATCTTCGAGCCCTGCAGTATAATCATAGGCCACATAACGTTCGAAAAAACGTTCAAGAAATGCCGTTAATAACCGTCCCGATTCCTCTGCAAAGAAGCGGTTTTTTTCAGTACGAACATAAGCGCGATCTTTTAGTACCTGAATGGTCGAGGCATAGGTCGATGGACGCCCGATTCCCAATTCTTCGAGCCGCTTAACCAAGCTGGCTTCGGAATAACGCGGCAAAGCTTGGGTGAAATGCTGCGTTTTCTCCGCATCCCGTTTTACGGGCGCATCGCCAGCGGCCATGGAAGGCAACATGGCGCCATCTTCGCCTTCACTGTCGTCCATGCCTTCTTCATAAACCGCAAGAAAGCCCGGGAATTTCATCACTTGCCCGGTGGCGCGCAATCCTAATTGTCCGGTTCCATCGGCAAAATCAATTGTGGTGCGTTCAAGCCGTGCCGACGCCATTTGACTGGCCATCGCGCGTTTGAAAATCAGATCATATAAGCGTCCATGATCGCCCGATCCTGCCTTGTCTTTGCTGAAATCGGTGGGGCGAATGGCCTCATGCGCCTCTTGCGCATTTTTGGCCTTGGTTTGATACATGCGCGGTTTTTCAGGGATATAGCCACTATCATAGCGGTCCGCGATGGCTTTGCGCGCCGCCGATATGGCGCTGCCGTCCATTTGTACACCGTCGGTACGCATATAGGTGATCGCGCCGTCTTCGTACAGGCCCTGCGCGATACGCATCGTGTGACTGGCCGCAAAACCTAATTTGCGCGCGGCCTCTTGCTGCAATGTCGATGTTGTAAACGGCGGCTGCGGATTGCGGGTTACTGGCTTCGTTTCCACGCTATCCACCTTGAACGCGCCCGCATCCACTGCGGCGCGCGCAGCTTCGGCTTGCGCTTCATTCTTCAGGTCCATTTTATCCAGTTTGCTGCCGTCAAAACGGATCAGGCGGCTCTCAAATGCCTGGCCTTTATGCTCCATCGGCACCTTAACCGACCAGTATTCCTGCGGGATGAAGCTCTCTATCTCGCGCTCACGTTCGACAATAAGGCGCAGCGCGACCGACTGCACGCGGCCTGCGGATTTGGCACCGGGTAGCTTACGCCATAAAACCGGGGACAACGTAAATCCGACCAGATAATCCAGCGCGCGGCGGGCGCGGTACGCATCGATCAGATCCAGGTCCAAACCGCGCGGCTTGGTCATCGCCTCTGTAACAGCAGCCTTGGTGATCGCGTTAAACGTTACGCGCTGCACGTCTTTTGGCAGGACTTTCTTTTTCGCCAAAACTTCCTGTACATGCCAGCTAATCGCTTCGCCCTCACGGTCAGGGTCGGTTGCCAGGATCAGCGTATCGGCTTTTTTCGCCTCGTCCGTAATCGCTTTTAGTTGCTTTGCCTTATCGGTATAATTGTCCCATATCATCTCAAAGCCGTTATCGGGATCAACCGAGCCATCTTTTGGCGGCAGATCGCGGATGTGACCATATGACGCCAAAACCTTGTGACCGGGCCCCAGATATTTCTCGATTGTTTTGGCTTTAGCGGGTGATTCAACTATTACTAATCGCATGTTTTAATGATCTTTTTCTAAATGTCTCGCGTACGCGCATATGCTGGAGCCGCGAACTGTGCATCGTCAAGCCCGATTTTCACGTGCTTTGCAAGCGTCTGGTTTATCCCGTCAGCTTTACTTTCGAACCTGCGCCGCGTTCCAGGCGCCCCGCCAGTTCCAGTTCCAGCAGCACCATTTGAACCTCTGGCGATGGCAGGCCAGACTGCCGTACCAGTTCATCAACCGACACATTGGTCATTCCCAAAAGATTGGTGACAATATGCCTGCTATCGCCGCTGTCCAAATCCTGCGCATTAAACAATGCGGGTTCGCTAAAAAATGCACGCGGTTTCCGGGCAATATTTCCGCCAATGGGACGGATCAGTTCCGCGACATCGCGGGCGTCCTGAACCAGTGTTGCCCCCTCGCGTATCAAGTGATTGCACCCGCGCGCCCTTGGATCCATTGGCGATCCTGGTACAGCCATAACCTCGCGTCCTGCCTCTGCCGCCAAACGCGCGGTAATCAGCGATCCTGATTTGGGAGCGGCCTCCACAACAACCGTTCCTGAAGACAATGCCGCGATAATCCGGTTGCGGTGCGGGAAATGCCGGGCGCGTGGCTCCGTTCCAAACGGTTGTTCGGCAATCAGCATCCCTTGCGCGGCAACGGCCGCCTGCAAATCTCGGTTTTCAGGAGGGTACACAATTTCAATCCCGCCCGCGATCACGCCAATAGTGCCCGTTTGCAGCGCGCCAATATGAGCGGCGGTATCAATTCCGCGTGCCAGACCCGATGTCACCACAATCCCCTCATTGCCCAAATCGTACGCCAGTTGCCGGGCAAAACGGCATGCACCTGCCGATGCATTGCGCGCGCCGACAATGGAAATATTCGGGCGTTCAAATATCGTTACGTCGCCCATAAAGGCAAAACAGGCCGGGGCATTGTCTATCTCTGCCAGCAACGCCGGATAGGCTGCATCACCCAGAAATAGATATTTTGCGCCAAATTTACGCGTTGCTGCATATTCCATTTCAATATCGGCGGCGCTGGCAATTTTTATGGCGCGGCCTCCGCCCCGGGCAATTAAATCAGGCAGTGCTTTTAACGCCGCCGA
>JANOKA010000010.1:0-2339 GCA_031418995.1 Sphingomonadales bacterium
GCTAACTGGACGGCGGCATTGTTGGCGTAAAAGGTCAGCCCCGCCCGACAACAGCCACCAGTGGATCACACCTTGCTCCATCGGCCAGCGTCTCGACGGTGACATCGGCGAACCCCGCTCGCTCAAGGTAGAGCCGCACCAGCGCGGCGTGCCCGTCGATATCCAGCGCCCGCCATACCGCCACTGCCTTTGTGGGGAAGCAGCGGTTCGAAAAGCTGACAACGAATGGCGCGTCCAAGTTGAGAACGCGGCGCACTTCGCCGAATACGGCCACTGGTTGCTGGAGATATTGCACGCCGACGCAGCAGAGGGCGCCATCGAACGCGTCGGTATCCAGCGGGAGGCCGGGATCACGGTTGAGATTTTGCACGAACCAGCGGTCGAGCCGTGGGTTGGCTTTAAGCTCCTCGGCGTTCATTCCGTGACCAACAACTTCTCGATAGTAGCAGTCATTCGGCAGGTGGCTGACCCAGCTCGACATCAGGTCAAGCACGCGACTGTTCTCTGGCAGCAACGTTCGATAGCGCGCCGTTAGCGCCGCGACGGCGCTCTCGTCGATGTGTGTGACCAGCCGTGCTGGCGCGTAGAAAGCTAGATCGTCCCCGCCGTCCTGCTTGGCAAATACACCATCGGGAAATTCGGGCAAGGGGTCTTGCGTCATTAATAATGCTCCAAACAGGCGAGCCCGTCGGCGTAGCCCATATTCGCCATGCAGTGGATAGTTACCCTTCGGCCGCGTGCCTGTCGTTGGCGTTCGAGCAAACCGCTATGAACGAACGACGCCTTTCGGGATCGGTAAGACTATCAACAAACGTCCGGAAAGTTAGCGAAGTCTGCCCCTTCCACGAGGATTGAGAGTGTCTCCTGAGCTCGACAGAGTCACGCAATACTACGAGTTTTGGCGATGGCTGCATCCCGGATGGTCTGCCAAATGCCAGCATGACAATGCCGTTCGATTGTCATTTCGCGCAGCGGAGCGCGGGACGTGCGACCCCAGGCGATCCGCTGACGCAGGTTCCAGCTCCCGTGCGGTGAGCTTCTCGAAACCTGCAAAATTGGATGGTGCGGGCGGTGGGAATCGAACCCACACTCCTCTCGGAACTGGATTTTGAGTCAGGCGCGACTACCGTGACGAACCCCAGAAATCCGACGTTTCTGATTTTCGAATTTTGGAGGAATAAGCCGGGGAAGGTAATTCGAGCCGATTTGTGTAAGGTTTTGTGTAAGTGAGAGGGCCAAGCCCGAAAGTACGCGAACCGCAAGGGCGCGCAAGCCGATCCGCTGCCGGATCGAATTGACCAGAATCGCAAGGCAGCAACCGAAATCTGTGCCTACTCGTCGTCGATCTGGTCAGGACGATGCACAGCCTTCTTGCGAGCGACCGGCTTAGCACGGCGGATGTTGATCGATGCTGCATCGAGAGTGTTTTTAATGTGAGCGGCGTAGAATTTTTCGATCATCTCCACGCTGGTGCGGCAGTTTTTAGCAATCTGATAGATATCTGCGCCTTCCATCAGGCGCATGCAGATATATGTGTGCCGCAAACTGTAAGCTGTGCGGGGCTTTTCATCGCGATCGACTTTAAGATTGGCGCGGGCAAGGATGCCGTTGAACAGTTTGACATGATTGCCAGGAAAGACCGCGTCAGTCGCTTGCGGAAGCTCTGTGAGGGTTACCGATAAGGTGTCGATCCCGGCGCGGCGCTGTCGCTGCCGTTCACGGCGGCTCTCGGTCTGCGATGGCTTGGCACGGTCTCGCAAGCGCTCGTAGGGGCGAACAGCGCTCGGCATGCTTTTGCAATGGCCAACCCCTCGTTTGCCACGCACTTCAATCTCAAGAATTGTCTCGCCCGTAGCGTCGTCATCGACGATCGTCACATCCCGGTGCTGCAAGTTTTTGGCTTCATCGGGGCGAAGCCCCGTATTTGCCAGAAACAACACATAGTCGTGCACTTGCTCCGCGTTCCATTTGTAGTGATCGTGGAACGGTTCGCGTGCGTAGGCTCGCGTAGCCTCGTAAAGCTGTTTATACTCCGCCGGGCTGAACCAAGGCCGGTGAACGATCTTCCCTTGCGTCCGGTACGGTGGGGAAAGATCGGGCAAATATTGCAACCAGCCTTGGCGAATGCCCGTTTTCAAAACCTGCCGTAATGTCACGATCTCATTGTGCAACGTGCTCCGTGCTGGCGGCTTGTCTTTAAGTGGACGATTGCTGCGCGAGGCGGGGTTAGGCTCAAGCCGCGATGTCATCCGGTGGACACGGTAGTCCTGCACCTTACCCGGCGTGACTTGGGAAATACCAAGCTCCCCAAAGAATGGGAGAAGGTGAACACGGAGCCG
>JANOKA010000011.1:0-3394 GCA_031418995.1 Sphingomonadales bacterium
CCCAGCATTTTATAAAGCCCCGCAAAACCGGGTTGCAGTGCGGGTTTTGCGCCGCGCTGAACGCGGGTTCCTTCGGGGAAAATTACGATCGGACGGCCATCGGCAATCACTTTACGTGACTGGATCAACATCTGGCGCAACGCCCCTGCACCGCCGTCACGGTCCACAAAAATCATGCCATAGCGCCGTGCGGCAAACCCCCAAAGCGGGATATTGGCCAATTGTACCTTTGCCACCACCGACGGGTGATAAAATACGCCGGGCATATCGATGGTTTCGAACATGCTTTCATGCTTTACCGCATATAACACGGGCCTGTTTGGCATAGCCCCTTCCAAATGCACTTCGATCCCCAGTATAAATCGTGCACACAGGCGTTGATACCGGCTCCAGTTGCTAACCATCCGGCGCATCAGATGCGGCCAATGGAAACTGCCGATAAACGCCATGATGACCAGCGGCAACGATCCGGCATAAAACAGGATCGTGTATAATATGGTGCGCATGACCGCCACGGATCAGATACCCAACAGGGCGGCAACGCCGCGCAACAGGAATTTGGTATATTCCTTCAACAATACTTTGAAAGAAGGCGCCGCCGGAACCGCATCGTTGATAATCCGGATATCGCCTGGCATCGCCTGATCCAGTTCAAACCGAGCGCGGCGCATATGCCAATTGTTGGTGACCAGCCGCACCGATTTCACATCATGCCGTTTTACCCAGCGTGCGGTTTCCAGCGCATTTGACCGCGTATCGACCGCACGAAAACCCAAATCAACGCAGCAGCCGAAAATCCGTCCTGCATTTTTATATTGCATTGCAAGTTCCGCCGGTTTGACATCGCGGTCCACACCGGAAATCAGCATGCGTTTTGCATTTCCCTGCCGGATGATCTGTAATCCCCGGTCGATCCGGTTCGTGCCGCCAGTTAGGACAACCACAGCATCGGTTTTTGTCGCGGTAGCAGGCGTAGGCAGAAATAATGCAAACCACGCAAAGCCCAATATCCATGCCAGCAGCAGGAAAGCAATCATCCGTCTCATCATATCCGGTTACGTGTCCTGAACATTCACAGCATCTTTTTCAGTGCGGAAAGCACCGTCAACCGGGCCATGAACATCGCGAGCGCAGTGACGCCAAGGGGGATTATCGATAACACAACCCATCCATACCACGGCATTGCCGAACCTGCGAGTAGTCCCGATTCCACTGCGGCAAATCGTCCCGAAATAAACCAGAAAGTAAGCGCCGCCACGCCAAAACCTATCGCACCGCCCAGCAACGCATCCAGCGCAACCCGCCGCTGGAACAGCCGCGCCGCCTGTACATCGGTGCCGCCCATCATATGCATGATTTCAATTGTCTCTCGGTGGGTGTTGAGCGCGCTGCGCACTGCCAGTATCACTGTTGCCGACGTGGCAAGCAACAACAGCAATAGCACGCCGCCCGACAATAGGATTAAGGCCCGCATCAAATCGAAATAAGGGGCCAGCCAGGTCGCGTGGGAATCAATACGAATGTTGCTGGCAAGCGGACGGATTTGCTTTGTAAATCGCGCCAACGCGGCTTTGTCGGGTTGCTGCGTAAATGTAACATCGATCAGCCCGGGTATCGGGATATCGGCATCGACAACATCACCGCCAAGCCAGGGTGCAAGCAATTCGCGCACCTGCGCATCGGGTATCGGTTTAATCTGCGACAATCCGGGCATAGACCTTAACGCACGCGTTACGGCCACGCGCTGTGCCGCGCGGCGGGTGGGATTGGGTTCGATAATCTGGATGGTGACACGGCTGGCAATATCATCGCCGCCCTGTTGTGCCGCGCCGATTAATAGCAATCCCGTGGCTGCCGCAAGCAATGTCAGGAACAACATGATTGCAATAACCCACGGCATCGGTCCCGAAATCCGGCCTTCGGGAATCAGTTTGCGTTCATGTTCAGGCAGGGCGAAATCGAGCAGCATGGTTTAGTTTTTCAACACCAATGGCCGCGGTGGATGCCGCAGGTTGCCCGTAGGATCGGACAACCGGCCTTTATCAAGCCGCATCATTTGCGCGCCTTCAATCTCGTTCAACAAATGAATATCATGGGTTGCAACCACCACCGTCGTGCCCAGCTTATTTAATGCCGCGAACAGTTGCAGCAATCGGCGCGCCATATCGGGATCGACATTGCCCGTCGGTTCATCCGCCACAAGCATTTCGGGACGTCCGATAACCGCGCGGGCAATAGCCACCCTTTGCTGCTCTCCGCCCGATAATGTCGCAGGCCGTGCATGGGCGCGCTCGGTCAAACCAATCCAGGACAGCATTTCGGTCACGGGACCCTTCAAATCCTTTTCCTGAATACCCGCAATACGCAGCGGCAGCGCGATATTATCAAACGTAGACAGATGCTTGACCAGCCGAAAATCCTGAAACACCACGCCGATGCGGCGGCGGAAACCCGGCATCCGGTCGCGCGGCATGGTAACCGCGTCCTGCCCAAACATTTTTATCACGCCGCGGCTGGGCCGGTGCGCCAGATAGAGTAATTTTAATAAGGATGTTTTGCCAGCCCCCGAGGCCCCTGTCAGGAAATAGAAACTGCCGGGGAAAAGCGTAAAGCTTAAATCCGCCAATATTTCGCTGTCGGTTCCGTAGCGCAGCCCGACATTATCAAATTCCACAACGCTTTGCATGGCGGCACGAATGGCACAAACTGTGGCTGCTCGCAAAACAATTACAGCGGCTTTCGATCCCCGAACGGGGCAAACTGTGCAAACATCGCTATTCACCGCGCTCCATCCACAGCATTTTTTATCGCAGGGGTTGCAGTTCCGGCATTCAGATGTGTAAGCGGAAACATGCTTTTGGTGTGCCCAGCCTGTAACACCCGTTATGTCGTGCCCGACGCCGCCATTGGCATCGATGGCCGTCAGGTGCGCTGCGCAAATTGCAAACATAGCTGGTATCAGGACGGCGTTGCGCCCCCCCCTGCACCGCCCGCACCCGCAATTGCGGCACCATTGCCGCCAACCGAAGACGTAATAGCACCGTATTCCGCGCCGCCTGCATCCCCGGCTCCTGCTGCACCACAAGTGCCAGCGGCCA
Organism: Sphingomonadales bacterium; assembly: GCA_031418995.1. Classification (GTDB taxonomy): domain Bacteria; phylum Pseudomonadota; class Alphaproteobacteria; order Sphingomonadales; family Sphingomonadaceae; genus Sphingorhabdus_B. The sequence goes on from JANOKA010000011.1 coordinate 3,099, forward strand.
CGCCTATCGATCCAGTTGACGCACCATTCGCCGCAATAGTGCCGCCTTCTGTTGCAACGCCGCCTGTGCAAACCGGTTTTGCCGCTTTCGACAATCCGCCTAAACCCCCGCCTAGCGTCGCGACCAACATTCCTGAACCGCCACGTGCGATGTTTGACGATCTGCCCGAACGCAGCCAGTTTGCGCACGAGCCCCCGTTTAAGCCGCGCCGCAATCCTGCCAAATTATGGACAATGGCAGCGGCTGCATTTGCTGTAATTGTTGCAATATGCGGCCTCGCCTTGTGGCAATTTGGC
>JANOKA010000012.1:0-2087 GCA_031418995.1 Sphingomonadales bacterium
CCCTTGCCCGGTGAGCGGGGCACTGCCGTAACAGCACCGGCCACCCCGCCCGCGCCCGCAACCGATATGCCGACGACAACACCGCAGGCTGTGCCGCCGAACATGGAGGCTCCGCCCGCGTCGACGCTCGCCACGCAGAAAACCGCGACCTACCGCAAGGACGATTTGATCGGGGCGGCAGAAGGTGTGTTCGGCAAGGGCGCTGCGGGCCTCGCCGGGATCATCGAACGCATCCTCGCCGATCAGGGCGAACCCAATGCCTATATCGCCGGACGCGAGGCGGCACTCGCCCTCGTCGTCGGGCTGCGCTACGGCTCGGGCACGATGAAACATTCGGTCGAAGGCGAGCGTCCGGTCTATTGGACCGGCCCGTCGATTGGCTTCGACGTCGGCGGCGACGCGACCAAGACGTTTACGCTCGTCTATAATCTCTACGACAGCCAAGACCTCTACAAACGCTACCCGCAGGCCGAGGGTCGCGCCTATTTCGTCGGCGGATTCTCGGCGACCTATTTGCGCCGCGACAACGTGGTCCTGATCCCGGTGCGCCTCGGCGTGGGAGCACGACTGGGCGTCAACGTCGGCTGGCTGAAGTTCACCGAAAAGAGCCGCTGGCTGCCGTTCTAGAGCGTGATGACATTACGCTGCACCATATCCTGAGTTGACGAGGTAGGCTGCACATTCGTCTGGAGGGAAGGCGTCGAGGAGTGTTCCGATGCGCCGCCACGTTTGCTCGTGCGACCGTTCTGCGGCTTTGCGGAGCAGGTGCTTGAGCTTGGCGAAGACTTGTTCGATCGGGTTGAGGTCGGGGCTGTAGGGCGGCAGGAACAAGAGGCGCGCGCCGACGCTGCGGATGGCAGTGCGCACAGCGGGGTTCTTGTGGCTCGACAGATTGTCCATGATGACGACGTCGCCCGGCGAGAGCGTGGGCACGAGGCATTGCTCGACGTAATCGGTGAAGCTTTGGCCGTTCACCGGCTGGTCGAGCACGCACGGCGCGTCGATTCGATCGCAGCGAAGCGCTGCAAGGAAGGTCATCGTACGCCAGTGACCATAGGGCACTTTGGCGTGCAGCCGCTGCCCCTTGGGTGCCCAGCCGCGCAACGGAGCCATGTTGGTCTTCGCCCAGGTCTCGTCGATGAACACGAGCCGCCGAGGGTCAAGCCGACCTTGGTACTTCTTCCACTGCGCCCGTCGCCTGGCGATCCAAGGGCGGAGCTGTTCGGCGGGCAGCACGCTTTTTTTTGAAGCTCAGTCCCTCGGCGTGGACGAACCGCCACACCTGCACATAGTCGACCTTTACCCCGCGCTCGGCCAGCTCGGCGACAAGCCCTCGCAGCGTGAAGTCGCAAGCCACGCGCTCGACCAGCCAGTCGCGATGCCCCGACAACACGCCCACCTTGTGCCCGCCAACCCTATCAGGGGCCACACTCCCAGTCGCCCGGTGCCGCCCAGACCAGCGCACCACCGTCGCCGGACTGATCCGCAACACCGCCGCTACCGAACGCACGCTCTCGCCCAACAACACCCGCGCAACTGCCCGCTCGCGCAGGTCGATCGAATAAGGTCTCGTCATCGCTGCCGACCTCCAAACTCGGCCCACAGCTTGAATCAGACTCCTGCCGCCTTGTGAATCCCCATTCGATTCACTCCAACGTCATCCCGCTCTAACGCACGTCCACGCGCCACGCGGTCAGTGCGTGCGTCTGCGTCCAGATCTTGCCGCCGTCGCTCGACCGTTCGCCGGTTTCCGCCCATGTGCCGGGTGTCGCGCCGTCGATGGTGAAGCGCAGCATGAACGGCCCGGCGGTGGTCCAGCGCACGACGTTGGGGCGGACGAGTTCGAAGGTTGCGGGGATCATCTCGCCGAACCCGAACGAGCGGAATGCATATTGCCGCGTGCGCTCGTCATAGCTGACGACTGCGAACGACCCGTTGCCGGGTTTGTCGGCGTTCTCGGCGTGCCGCAGGCTCAGCCCGTCGATGGCGAGCAGAATGCCGCCCGACTTCGCCTCGATCACCATCGTCTGCGTATAGTCATAGCGTGCGCCACCGGGCGGCAGGCGGTAGCCGCGGCCCAGCCAGCG
>JANOKA010000013.1:0-22442 GCA_031418995.1 Sphingomonadales bacterium
CTATGGCAATCCCGATTTTGTCAAATATGCCGAAAGCTATGGCGCGTCGGGGCATCGGGCGGAAAGCGCCGCGCATTTGACCGAGTTGCTCGCCCATTGCCGCGATACGCCGGGTGTGCACTTGATCGATTGCCCGGTCGACTATAGCGAGAATGACAGCATATTGAACGTGCAGATCAAGGAATTGAGCGCAGCATTATGAGCCTATTGAGAGACGTTTACCCGCTATACCTCAATAACATAGCGCAGCAGCCCAATAGCGATCTTGCGGTCACCGACAAGTTTACAGGCGAGGTAGCGTTCCGTGTTGCGCTGGCGGATGGAGTGACAATCGATGCCGCGATTGCCGGAGCGGTGCGTGCAGCTGAACCGATGGCACGGATGGCGGCTTATGAGCGGCAAGATGTGCTGATGCATTGCGTCGCGCGGTTTAAGGAGCGCGCCGAGGAGCTGGCTTATTCGCTATGCGTTGAGGCGGGCAAGCCGATCAAAGATAGCGAGGGCGAGGTATCGCGGTTGATCGATACATTCCGTATCGCTGCGGAGGAATCCGTGCGGATGACTGGCGAGGTGCAGCCGCTGGATATTTCGGCGCGGGCCAAGGGGTATCAAGGGATGTGGAAACGCGTGCCGATCGGGCCGTGTAGCTTTATTTCGCCGTTCAATTTTCCGCTTAATCTGGCCGCGCATAAAATCGCGCCGGCGATTGCGGTGGGATGTCCGTTTGTGATGAAACCCGCCAGCCGCACGCCATTGGGTGCGATCATCATGGGCGAGATACTGGCCGAAACCAATTTGCCCGAAGGCGCGTTTTCGATATTGCCGACCAGCCGCGACGGCGCGGAATTATTCACCACCGATGATCGTCTGAAATTGCTATCCTTCACAGGATCGCCCGATGTCGGCTGGGCATTGAAAGCGCAGGCGGGGAAGAAGAAGGTTGTGCTGGAACTGGGCGGGAACGCCGCCGTGATTATTGACCATGATGCCGACTTAGACGACGCGTTGGAGCGGGTGATTTTTGGCGCATTCTATCAATCGGGGCAAAGCTGTATCGGGGTGCAGCGGATCATCATCCATGACAGTATCTATGACCGTTTCCGCGATATGCTTGTCGCGCGCGCGGGCAAACTGGTATCGGGCGATCCCAAGGACCGCGAGACATTTATCGGACCGATGATAGACGTGAAAGAGGCCGCACGGCTCGATGACTGGATTCAAGAAGCCATTGCGGACGGCGCAAAATTGCTGTGCGGCGGCGAACGGGACGGTGCGATGTTGCAGGCGACATTGCTGGAAAATGTACCAACAGACGCGAAAGCAAACCGCGAAGAAGCGTTCGGGCCACTCGCAATACTCTCACGCTTCACCGATTTTGGCGCGGCGCTGGACGAGGTCAATGACAGCAAATTTGGTTTACAGGCGGGGATATTCACCCGCGACCTGTTCAAGACGCTGGATGCGTGGGACCGGTTGGATGTCGGTGGTGTCGTTATCAATGATGTGCCAAGCTACCGCGTGGACAACATGCCCTATGGCGGCGTTAAAGATTCGGGACTGGGCCGTGAAGGCATTAAATTTGCGATGGAGGATATGACCGAAATCCGCAATCTGGTGATCCGGCGAAAGGTGATGTGAATATCAAAAAATAATCTCCTTGGGCTCGCAGCTATTTTCACAACAGGGAAGAGGAGTGCACTATGGCGGCATCAGATCATGTGGACCTACCCACATTCATGCAAGGCGTGGCGAAACGCAATCCGGGACAAACCGAGTTTATTCAGGCGGTACAAGAAGTGGCCGAGGATATATTCGATTTTATTGAAGACAAAGAACGCTATCACAAGGAGCAGATTTTACGCCGCATGGCCGAACCCGACCGGATCATTTCGTTCCGCGTATGCTGGGAAGATGACAATGGCAATGTCCGCGTACAGCGCGGCTGGCGGGTGCAAAATAATAACGCGATTGGACCATATAAAGGCGGCATACGCTTTCATCCGTCTGTCACCGAAAGCGTTTTGAAATTTTTGGCGTTTGAACAGACATTGAAAAATGCGCTGACGGGCCTGCCAATGGGCGGGGCAAAGGGCGGATCGAATTTCAATCCTAAAGGCAAAAGCGACCATGAAGTTATGCGATTCTGCCAATCCTTTATGACCGAATTATACCGTCATGTCGGCGCCGATGTCGATGTTCCCGCTGGCGATATTGGTGTGGGGGGCCGCGAAATCGGATATATGTTCGGCCAATATAAACGCATCACCAATCAGTTTACCGGCGTGCTGACGGGCAAGGGGCTGGAATATGGCGGGTCGTTAATCCGTACCGAGGCCACCGGGTATGGCGCGGTGTATTTCCTTGCCAATATGCTGAAAACCAAAGGCGATGATTTGCAAGGCAAGGTTGCGGTTATATCGGGATCGGGTAATGTCGCCACCCATGCCGCCGAAAAAGTAACGCAGTTGGGCGGTAAGGTGGTGACGTTATCGGACAGCGGCGGGTTCATCCATGATCCCGACGGCATGGGCCAAGAGAAAATCAACTGGATCAAGGAGCTGAAAAACGTGCGGCGCGGACGGATCAGCGAATATTCTGATGCGTTCAAGGGCGCAAGTTACCATGCAGGCAAAACGCCATGGGGCGTGAAATGCGACGTTGCTTTGCCCTGCGCCACGCAAAACGAGTTGCTGGGTGATGACGCACGCGAACTGGTGAAAAACGGATGTATCGCGGTGAGTGAAGGCGCGAATATGCCGACTGATCTGGAGGGCGTGCATGTGTTCAAGGCCGCCAAAATCCTTTTTGCACCAGGCAAAGCGGCCAATGCAGGCGGCGTTGCGGTGTCGGGCCTTGAAATGAGCCAGAACTCGGCGCGCATATCGTGGAAAGAGGACCAGCTGCAACAATTGCTGGTCGATATTATGGACGGCATTCACAAGAAATGCTCTGACTACGGCCAAATGGGCGGCGGATATTGCGATTATGTGCGCGGCGCGAACATTGCGGGATTCAAGAAAGTGGCCGATGCGATGCTGGCATTCGGCGTTGTTTGACGCATGTGATGATTAACGCTTGAATAATTGGCGATTTCGCAGATAACCTAAATGTAGAACAGTGGGTCGTGCGTTGACCGGAAAAATCCGGCGTTTGATTTGGGGAAACACTGTTGGGTAGTGGAAACACTGTGCATGGCTGAGGAAACACAAAGCCGCAGATTTGCAATGGGAATTCGGATAGTCTGCCTGTTCCTGCTCTCTATGCTTGCCATTTTGGTAAGCGGCGTGGGGCCGGGACTGCCTGCCGCAGTGGCATCGGGCGAAGGCGGACCATTGGGCGTTGCAACATGTGCAGGTTCCACCTGTCACGGACGTTTTGAGGCCGATGGAGAGGTTGTTCGGCAGGATGAGCTGCTACGCTGGCAGGAACCATCCTCGTCCAGTGGCCGCCACAGTCAAGCCTTTGCCGTATTAAAAGGAACGCGCAGCGCACAGATTGCAGGGACATTGGGCATCGGCGATGCGTCGTCTGCACCGATGTGTCTGGGATGCCATGCAACGGCGGGGACGAGCGGAACGCAAGTGAATGACGGCGTGGGATGCGAGTCGTGCCACGGTAACGCAGGCGGCTGGATCGCCAGCCATTATGCGGTCGGCAATTCACACGCCGCCAATGTGGCGCGCGGATTGATTCCGCTGGAAAACGCCAAAACCCGCGCTAGCGTCTGCCTTGATTGTCATTTTGGCAGCGACCGGAATGGCCAATTTGTAAATCACCGGATCATGGCGGCGGGGCATCCGCGCATCTCGTTTGAGCTCGATCTGTTTTCGACATTGCAGCAACATCATGACGAAGACGCCGATTATGCGGCGCGCAAACGGCGCAGCGACAATGTACAATTGTGGGCGGTGGGGCAGGCGATGGCACTGAAACGGTCGTTGGAATTATACAGCAATCCAAAGCGGGGAACCGAGGGTATTTTTCCGGAATTCTATTTCTTCGATTGCCACAGCTGCCATCGCCGGATTTATGACCAGGCCAATTTTGATAAGACCGGAACGAGCAATCCGGGTCGCCCGATACCAGAGGGCATGCCGCCGTTTAACGATGAAAATATCATCATGCTGTCGGCGGCGGCACGGGTGGTTGCGCCGGGATCATCGGGCGCATTTGAGGCCGCCAGCCGCAATTTCCACCTTGCCATAACCAAAGACCGCGAAAGCGCGGTTGCGGCTGCACGCAAACTGGCCAGTGCGTCGGAAAATCTGGCCAATGCATTCTCCTCCGGCAGCTTTGGTAGCGCACAGGCTTTTGGCATTATTGACAGCATTTCCAGCAAAGCCATCGCATCGCGCTTCACAGATTATGAAGGGTCAGTACAGGCCGTGATGGCGGTCGATACGTTGGTCAACGCATTGGTCCGGTCAGGCGACGTGACGCAAGGCGCAGCGGCGGGAATACGCGCCAATATCAGCCGCGCGTATGAGGCGGTGCGGGAACCCAATGCTTACCGGCCCGAGGCATTCCGCAGTTCATTGGGCGCGGCTGCGGGTGCGATCAGGTCTCTGAAATGATAGTCCGCAAACCGATTGCTGCGATCATTCTCAGTTGCGCTTTAATCACAGCTTCGTGCGGCGGGGATAGCGCTGGCGGCGGAAGCACAGGCGGCGGCGTAACACCTCCGCCGCCGCCGTCTCCTCCGCCGCCACCAACGGCAGGACGCGTCTATACCGATCCGGCCGCCGTATCGCTCACTATAGCTGATGCCGAGCGCGTTATCTCGCTCGCCGTAGCGGAGGCGCAGGCGCGCAATATGCCGTCGACCATCGCGGTGGTTGACCGCGCCGGAAATGTGCTAGGTGTGTTTGTCATGAACGGCGCGAATTTGGCGTTAAAGGTTCCGGATGCACCGGGCGGCGCTGGCTTCAATACCGAATTGCAGGGCCTTAACCTGCCCGCACCCGCCGCCGTTGCCGGCGCCATAGCAAAAGCGATCACGGGCGCTTATTTATCCAGCGGCGGCAACGCCTTTTCCACCCGCACCGCCAGCCAGATTGTCCAGCAACATTTCCCGCCCGCGCCCACCACAGTTGGCCTGGAAAGCGGTCCGCTTTATGGGGTGCAATTCAGCCAGCTGCCTTGTTCTGACCTGTCGCAGCGTTTTGGCAATCTGGGCATTGCGGCGCTGATTGGACCGAAACGTTCGCCGCTGGGGTTGTCGGCGGATGCGGGCGGTTTTCCGCTGTATAAAAATGGCGCAGTCGTGGGCGGCGTCGGTGTTATGGCCGACGGGGTTTACGGGTTTGATGCCAACATACTGGATGTTGATAACTCGGATGAAGAATTTATCGCGCTCGCCGCGACGCAGGAATTTAATTCGCCAATCGACATTCGCGCGGACCGGATCAGCGTTGATGGCACGTTGCTGCGCTATAGCGACGCGCAGGCCAGCGGTTTGCGCGGCGGCGTTGTTGCCGGTTTTGCGGCAATCAATGGCTCCGTCGGTGCGCTGGTTCCGGTCCCCGGCTATACAGCTGGACCAATAATCGCGGGCGCGGTTTTTGGCAGTGAGGCATCGGGCGTACGGCCATCGGCGGCGAGCGAATTTGCAAACCGCGATGCGCATATCCTGTCCAATGGCGCAGGCGCGAACCGATTTCCCTTGCGCGCCGGAACCGATGCCGCATCAGTGGCCGCGCCGTTGACGCTTGCCGAGGCACGTGCTTTGCTGGAGGAAGCTTTCGCCGTCATGTCGCGTTCGCGCGGTCAAATACGGCGACCCGCCGACAGCCGCGCGCAAATGACCATCAGCTTAGTGGATACGCACGGCGCGGTGCTGGGTATCGTGCGCAGCCCCGATGCGCCTGTATTTGGAACCGATGTATCATTGCAAAAGGCGCGCACGGCAGCGTTTTTCTCCAACAGCCGTGCCGCGTCCGATTTGGCCACCAATACCAATCCCGACGTCGTTCAGTTCCTTGGCAATGCGCGCACATTTTTTGGCAATAGCGCGGTGTTTACCGGACAGAATGCGTTCACAACCCGCGCCATCGGTAATATCGAACGGCCCTATTTTCCCGATGGCGAACTGGGCCGTCCACCCGGGCCATTCTCGCGCGATATTCAGGGGTTCAGTCCGTTTTCCACCGGCCTGCAATCGGCGCTGATTGTGGGCAATATCAGCACGCATGTCGGTTTCTTGTTGGGCAATAACCCTGATACATCGGCGCGCTGCACCTCTACGCCGGACGCCGCAACGGGGCAAAACCGTGTGCAAAATGGTATACAGATTTTCCCCGGATCAGTTCCGATTTATCGCGGCAACGTGCTGGTAGGCGCGATTGGCGTATCGGGTGACGGTATCGATCAGGATGATATGGCGGCGTTTTTGGGCGTGCATAATGCCGGGGTAAAACTGGGCGGTATAGGCAATGCACCGGGCAGCATCCGCAGCGATCAGATTGTCGTCAGCGGTGCTGGTTACGGTGTTCGGCTGCGTTTCATTGGTTGTCCGTTTGCGCCTTTTTTGGATACAGCGCAGCAAAACGTGTGTCAGGGCCTGTGATGTTGGCGCTTGATCTACCTCCGCTGCCGCCGCAGCTTAAATACGATCAATACGGATATGGCATCGCTTTCTATATCAGCGCCGATAGTGATCTGGACAGGCTGGCAGGACAAGCTGCTCCAGAACAAGTTGACCCGCCTGAGGCAGAGGATCCCGTAATTGAAGATCCCGTAATCGACGCCGAGGAAGCGCTTCTTGATGGCCGCAAACGTCCCGGCTATCAAAAACGCCTGCCAGACCGAGTGACGCAGGATAATGAAGGCGCGGTGCGTCCGCCGCCGCCTGAAGCTTTCCCCAGCGGAGAGTTTCCTGTGCCCGACCGCTGGCGATTGGTGGAATCGCTAAACCTTGTAAAAGAACGCTGGTTTGATCCATACGGCCAAAATACGTTAAAAGGCGACCGTCCGATTGACCGCGAAAAAGTGCCATGGCTGCCGATCAAGGGTGATGACTGGTTTTTCGTCGCCAGCGCCGTGAGTGACACGGTGGTTGAAGCGCGAACATTCCCGATTCCTGTTGGCGTGCAAACTACGCAAGGTCCGGGCAATTTGGACGTGTTTGGCAAGGATTCGAGTCAGGTTTATGCGCAAACATTCATCGTCGGAGCTGCGCTGATTAAGGGTATGACCGCGTATAAACCGCCCAACATTGAATATCGCGTTACGTTGGCGCTGAATGCGAGTTTCGTCAATGTGCCCGAAAAACGTGTGCTGTTTGTGCAGCCGTCAAAGCCGTCAAAACGGTTTGATTATTTCCTGGGCGTGCAAGAATTTTTCGTTGATTATCACCTGCGCAATACATCCGACCGATATGATTTTGAGTCTATTCGCGTCGGCATCCAGCCGTTTCAAAGCGATTTTCGCGGGTTCCTGTTCAACGATCAACAGCTGGGCGTGCGGCTTTTTGGCAACCGCGACAATAACCGTTTTCAATATAATCTTGCGGCATTCTGGCGGCTGGAAAAAGACACCAATTCGGGCCTGAATAGCGTTGTCCAGCGCCCGCGTAATGACTGGGTTTTTCTCGCCAATCTGTACCGTCAGGATTTGCCAATTCCCGGTCTGACCAGCCAGATCACCGTGGTTTACAATATGAACCGGGAGAAAAAACAAGTAGAAATCGATGATAATGGCTTTCCGGTACGCCCCGCTTTGCTGGGGACATTGCGGGGGCGGAACTATGACGTCGCCTATCTGGGTTATAACGCCGATGGCCGTATTGGCCGCCTGAATCTAACCGCATCGCTCTATGGCGCGCTGGGATCGGACCGGGCGAGTTTCTTCACCGGAAAGAACGCCCAGATACGCGCTTTTTTTGGCGCAGCCGAGGCCAGCTATGATGTAGACTGGGTGCGATTTCGTGCATCGGCGCTGTATGCCAGCGGCGATAAAGACCCGTTCGATAATACCGAAACTGGATTTGATGCGATATTCGAAAACCCGATTTTTGCAGGCGCTGATACCAGTTACTGGATCCGCCAAACCATACCGTTTGCAGGCGGCGGGCGCGCGATCAGCATCAATGGCCGCAACGGCATCTTAAACTCGCTGCGTTCCTCCAAGGAACAGGGGCAGTCGAATTTCAATAATCCCGGTACGGTCTTGCTGGGCGTGGGTGCGGATTTTGATCTTACCCCGGCGCTGCGTTTATCGGCAAATGCCAATCATTTATGGTTCGCAAATACCTCCAGCCTGAAAGTGCTGCGGTCCGAAGGCAGCATTCCAAAAGATATCGGATTTGACCTGTCAGCAGCGGTGATATGGCGGCCAAAGGCGACGCAAAATCTGGTCGGACGGCTATCGGTTGCGGCGCTGCAACCCGGCAAGGGATTCAAGGATTTGTTCACTAACCGGCCCCGGAATAAGCAATATTATTCGCTGCTCGCCAATGTGATATTGACTTACTGATGCGCAGATTTCACGCCTTGATCCGATTGAGCGCATTGTCCCTGATTGTTGCCATATCGGCGCTGGTCATGCCGTCCAGCATGATATTTGCCAGTGAAAAAGAAAAACCAGTCGAGCGTATCTATCCCTATTTCCCGCCTGCGCCGCGCAATCAGGAAATGAGCGAAGTCGCGCTGAAATCCGATGGCTGTTCGTCCTGCCATGTACAAACCGATGCGCCGACCATGCACACGTCGCCTGCGGTTCGGCTGGGCTGTACCGATTGCCACGGCGGCAACGCCAATATACGCGGCAATTCAGAATTGGCACACGACGACCCCGCTTATGTCGCGGCGCGTGATACCGCGCACGTCCTGCCCAAATATCCCAAAAGCTGGAACTATCCCTCATCAGCCAATCCCAAGCGCAGCTATGCCTTGCTGAACAAGGAATCGCCCGAGTTCATCCGTTTCACCAACCCCACCGATTACCGCGTGGTCCGCGAATCCTGCGGCGCGTGCCATATGGAAACGATTGAAGCGGGCGAACGGTCGATCATGGCATCGGGCGCGATGCTGTGGGGCGGGGCGGCGTATAATAACGGCATATTGCCGTTCAAAAACTATATCGCCGGAGAGGCCTATACGCGAAACGGTCAGGCTGCAAAAATTATGTCGCCGGGGTCACCGCCCGGAACAGTGACCGAGGAAGAGCGCAAGCGCGGCGCGTTATCGGTGCTGTATCCGCTGCCGATGTGGACCGTGGTTCCGCCCGGCGATGTCTTCCGCGTGTTCGAACGCGGCGGCCGCAATGTCAGCACGCAATTTGCCGAGGTCGGCCTGCCCAATCCATCGGGGTCGATCCAGCGATTGGAAGAACCTGGACGGCCCGATTTGAAACAATCCAATCGCGGTCCTGGAACAGGTTTGCGCGTCGCTATCCCGATTTTGAACGTCCATAAAACGCGGCTGAACGATCCGTTTATGTGGTTCATGGGAACGAATGACCAACCGGGTGATTACCGCCATTCAGGCTGCGCCGCGTGCCATGTGATTTATGCCAATGACCGCGAACCACGCCACAGCCTGATCTACGCGCAATATGGCCGCGACGGGCAAACACAGACGGTTGATCCGACGATTGCTGGCAAGATGGAGCCGGAAGATGACGGACATGATAAGGGCCACGGCAATGAACATGGCGCATTGAAACAGCCTGGTGAGCACCATGACGACACCCCCAAAAAACCGCCGGTAAAAGAAAAAGGCCACCCGCTGCGTCACGCCTTCACCCGCGCCATACCCACGGTGCAGTGCATGAATTGCCACATGCACCAGCCGAATATCTTTCTGAACAGTTATCTGGGTTACACCATGTGGGATTACGAATCTGACGCCGATAAAATGTGGCCAAAAAAGCAAAAATATCCGACTGCCGAAGAACGCCATAAAGTGCTCGACCGCAATCCAGAGGCGGCGGCGGCGATCGGCAATTGGGGTGATCTGGATTTCCTACGCAATGTATATGATCTAAATCCCGAACTGGATGACACCCAGTTTGCCGATTATCACGGCCATGGCTGGAATTTCCGCGCCATTTTCAAACGCGACCGCGAGGGCAATTTGCTGGATGCGGACGGCAAGATTGTCGATCCCAAAGACCCTGAGAAATGGCGCAAGAAAGGCGAGGGTAAATTCGTTCCGCCCGGCGTCAATCCCGGCAAGACCGTGCACATGATGGATATTCACGCCGAAAAAGGCCTGCAATGTGCCGACTGTCATTTTGGACAGGACAGCCACGGCAACGGCCTGATTTACGGCGAGGTTGCCAATGCGGTCGAGATCGGCTGCAAGGATTGCCACGGCACGCCCGATGCCTATCCCACATTGCTAACGTCTGGTCCTGCGGCGCGGCCCGAGGGCAGCAACCTGACCGTATTGCGCAACGCCGATGGCCGCCGCCGGTTTGAGTGGATGTATGAGGCCGATGGCAGCCGAAAACTGATCCAGCGATCCATCGTCGACCCCGGTTTGGAATGGGAGGTTAGTCTGGTCAAAGACAGCGTCACGCCGGGCAACCCGCAGTTCAACGCCAAATCGGCGCGCTCCAAGCTGATGGGCCGCGCAGGCAAAGATAGCGGCGACTATAAATACGGGCTGGATGTGCCCGCCTCTGAACGCGCGCATGGCGAGGATAAGCTGACCTGCTTTACCTGTCACTTGTCATGGACCACCAGTTGCGGCGGATGCCATTTGCCGATTGAGGCCAACTGGAAAACCAAAACACATAAATATGATGAGGAAGAAACGCGCAATTTCGCCACGTATAACCCGCAAGTCGCGCGCGAGGATATGTTCCAACTGGGCCGTCATCAAACCACAAAGGGCAATATTATCGCGCCCGTCCGCTCCACATCGGCGCTGGTTTTATCGTCCACCAACGTCAACCGCGAACGCATATATATTCAGCAGCCCCCGATCAGCTCGATAGGTTTTTCCAGCCAAGCGTTTGCGCCGCATTTCCCGCATACCGTGCGCAAAACCGAGACCAAGCAATGCACAGATTGCCATTTATCGGCAAAGAATGACAATAACGCGATCATGGCGCAGCTGATGTTGCTGGGCACTAACTACGTCAATTTTGTCGGGCTGAATGCGTGGGCGGGACTTGGCAATGGATTTGAAGCGGTGCGCGTTACCGAATGGGAAGAACCGCAAGCGGTGATCGGATCGTATCTGCATGGCAAGGCCTATCCCGATTATTTCAATCTGCATGTCGATCAAAATGGCCGCGAGTTGAAAAACTGGGTGCGCGGCAAGGCGTTTGACAAGAGCCTTTCGGGCGAAACCAACGCGGCCGAAGAATTTATCAATATCATTCAGAAAACCGGCGATAAAGTGGGATGCCTGCAACTGCGCGGCGAATATATGTATGTGGCGCAAGGCAACAAGGGCTTCCAAGTGTTTGACGTTGCCTCCATCGCCAACAAGGGTTTTTCGGAACGGATATTGACTGCGCCGTTTTCAAAGTTGGGCAACAATACGCGCATAAAATCCAAGAACGCGACCTGCATGGCACTGTCGACCAACCAACCGATCAGTCCGCTGCGCAACACGCCCGAAATGCGGGAGGCCAATCAGGAACAGGCGTTTCATCCGATTTACAATTACGCGGTGATTACCGACGCCGAAGAAGGCCTTATTTTGGTAGACATCAACACCATGGCCGACGGGGAGTTCCGCAATAACTTCCTGAAACGTGCCGTGACGTGGAATGAGGGGGGCATATTAAAAGGCGCGCGGCATGTAACGCTGGCGGGGCATTATGCCTATGTCACTGCCGACATCGGATTGGTGGTTATCGATCTGAACAACCCGCTGGAGCCCAAACAGGTTGCGGTGCGGGAGATGAAAGATGCACGCGCCTCGGCGATCCAGTTCCGGTATTTATGGGTCAGTGACGCGGATGGTATCAAGCTGTTCAACGTTACCAATCTGGCCGATCCGGTGGCGGTGGAACAGGGGAATATCCCGCTGTCCAATGCGCGCAAAATATATGTGGCACGGACATATTTATATGTTGCGGCAAAGGGCGAGGGATTGGTGATCGTCAATGTGACCAAGCCCGTCGCACCCGAAATTTACCTGAAAGAGACGTTCGGAGGTCAGCTGTCCGATGCGGAGGATGTCGTGGTGGCGTCAACCAATGCGTCCGCGTTCGCCTATATCGCCGATGGCCGTGCAGGCATAAAAGTGGTGCAGCTAACATCGCCGTCCAGCCAGCCGAATTTCTATGGTTTCTCGCCCGCGCCAAAACCGGAATTAATCGCATGGGCGAAAACGCCCTGGCCCGCCTTTGCCATATCCAAAGGCATAGACCGCGACCGCGCCGTCGATGAAACGGGCGGCCAGATGGCGGTGTTTGGGCGGCTGGGATCACGGCCGTTCACACGCGCAGAAATGGAAAAGCTGTTCCTGAACAGCCGCGGCGAACCGTATGTCGTGACCGATGACGCCGTGGTTTCGCGGGTTCAGTGAGTATGGCTTATGTAAACGATACCGGATTTGATTGCCACCTATGTCGTCATTGCGAGCGAAGCGCGGCAATCCAGAATTTGCTTACGCCTGCCCTGGATTGCCGCGCTCCGCTCGCAATGACGAGGTATATAAAACGCTATATCTAAGGCCGCTCATCGCGTAGCTGACGCACCAGCGGCATCATGCTGGCATCCAGCTTTGCCAGCATCACATGTTCGTCCGCCGTTTGGAAATGCGTTACAAGCTCGCGGCCATTCCAATAATGCATTGCATAGGCGGGGGCATCGGCGATAATCATCGGGCGGTTGTCCGGCATTTCAACATCAATCGGGCGCAGATCGAGGGTCACTTGCGGCGCGGTGGAGGCGCATACCGCAATCGCCGTACCGTGCCACGCGGCAACGATATTGCGGTGTACATGGCCGCATAACATGCCCTTGATATTGGGCGCGCCAGCCATGGCAGCGGACAGATTGGCCACCCATGTTTCCTGCGGATGCGTGTTCATCCAGTCAATACCGACCTCAATCGGCGGATGATGCAGAACCAGAATGGTCGGTGTTTCTTGGTCCTCCTCAAGGCGCGCGCGCAGCCACGCGGCCCGTGTCTCGCAAAACCCGCCGCCATGCCGTCCAGTTTCCAGTGTATCAAGTATCAGGAACCGTATGCCGCCTTGTTCCAATGCATATTGTACAAAGCCGCCTGCCACCGGAACTTCGGGAAATTGCGCTATGAAATTTGCGCGGTCATCATGGTTGCCAAGGCACATATGCACCGGGAATTCGCACATGCTGAGCGAATTGCGCAGGCGGCGGTAACTGTCCGTATCGCCCAGATCGACCAAATCGCCTGTGGCCAGCAACACATCGGGCTTGTTCGGGCCCTCTGCAATATGCCGCAATACCTGATCCAATCGCTTGCGGTTAAATTCCGCCGGATTGCCGGGATCAAATCCCAAATGAATGTCGGTGATCTGTGCGATTAGCAAATTTCTCTCCTCATTCTTCGCGCCTTATGGCCAGTGTATCGGTTTTCTTTTCTTTTTTGCGTCCGGGATATTCGCGGTGGCTGGGCACCCACGGTGCGCCGTCTCCGACATGATAGCTGTGACACATGGCGCAGCTTGATGGAACGTCGGCGCGTGAACCCTCGCCGCCATGGCATTCGCGGCAAGTGGATATGCTGGGCAGTAACAGGTCCGTGGCTTGGCTGGACTGCCCAGCCTTATGGCACGACGAACAGGTTTCGGTTTTATGGGCGTTATGGTCAAACCAGCCCTTTTGCATATACCGCATGCTTTGATGCACGGCCTGTACGCCCCAATTGTCCGATCCTGCGGGCGGCGTGAATATGGTGTGGCAATCATAACATGCCCCGCCCTTGGAAAATACCGCGCGCACGGCGCCATCGGCGCGGCCATAATTGACGCTGCCAAAATAGGCAAAATACGGGCGGCTGACGGCGAAATCGCCGGGACGGCGGCGGCCCTCGATTAATGGCTGCGATTTGGCGCGGAACGGTCCGCCCGAACGATAAAATGCGCGAATGTCGGCTACTACCATGCGCGGGTCGCCGTGGCGCAAAGTGCGCACGGTATCGCCGACTTTTTCAAGGCCCAGACTGTGGCACATGGCGCAATCTTTCTCCATCGTCACCGGCAGGAAACGAACCCCATCGGCGGTCTTGGTATGGCAATCTTTGCACGTCAGCGCGCTGTTTGAGGCTGAAATGCCGAAATCATATTTGCCGCTTAAACGCTGCGCCATTCGCGCAACGCCATTACTGCGCGATAAATGCATATCGTGCGGGAATTTTAACCCGCTGTCGTCGGTGGGTTTCTTGTCGAGCGAAACACGCTGCATCACCGGCGGCAATCCAGCAGTGGTGGCGACCAGTGGTTTGAACTGCGGATGCGCCGTTGTGAAATCGCCTGCATTGGCCACCTTAGTGCCGATCAGCCGCGTGTCCATATCGGTATGGCAAGAGCTGCAAAATTGCTGGCTGGTCGCCTGCATCGGCCCAGCGCCCTCATGTTCGGTATGGCATTCGACGCAGCGGCCCTCTGGACGGTTAAATTTGATGCCGATGTCGCGTAGCAATTTGCCGTCCCAATCGAGCGGTGCTTTCGCAATTTTCAGCCGCTTCGGATCGGCATGGTCGTGGACATCCTTGTGGCAGGATGCACAAGAGCTATCCTTTACCGCGACAAACGCCTCGGTGTGGCAAGCCTTACAGTTATTTTCCAAACTGGCGTGGGCGGTGGATAATTTGCCGCTGCTCCAAAACGTGTCGGCCCTGAATGCGGTGCTTTCACGCTCGGCCTTTTTATATTGGTAAAAACTGTGGATCGGCCATGCCAAAAACGCTGCGAGCACAAGGATTAGGAACGCCCATGCGCTGATCCGCCGCCCGGGCAAAAGACCGCGCATCGTGAACAGGCTGGCCTCGTCCTTGACGGAGTCTGCATCTGATAATGCGCCCGTGCGCTCTACCGTGATAACGGGTGCGCTATTTTCACTGGCAATGCGCAATATGTGGCTGCCGAACCGCAATTCAGCGCCGTTGGCGGGGTTGATCCGAATATGCGTGACGATGCGGCCATCGGCCTCAAATCCCAATCCGCCCATGGAGGCGATTTCGATATGGCTGCTATCCAATGCGGTGATGCTGGCATGGCGCAGCTCAACCGCCAGATCGGCCAAATGGATTTCGCAGGCGGCGTCACGGCCAATGATTATCTGGCTTTGCGTATAGTTTTGCGGCCGGATAATCTCCCGGCCATCGGCGGTGCGCGATATTTGGCGAACAAGGAAAGTCATATCGCCATCACCAGTAAAAAAATACACTGACGATATGCGCGGACAGCGCAGCGATCAGCGCAAAGGTCATCGGGACGTGGACATAGAGCCAAATCTCCAGCAGCGACTTTAGCTGTAGATGTTTGCGGGTGCGCGCCAATATCGCTTTTTTGCGGCCCAGCAAGCTATTGACCTTTTCCATCGGGTCTTCGCCGACCTGCGGGCTACTCCCGGTAATCGCCATAAATTCGGCATGGGCTTTGTGCGTTTTACAGCGCGGATATTGGTTTGAAAGCCTGCTGAATATCCCGCCGCCAAACGGGTTTTGCCGCAACGATGTCTGCACCAGTTCGGCATAATATTGATCCAATGGCTGCGCTGCATCGTGCAATTGGCGGTCAATAGAGCGCAGCGACGCCAGCATCTGTGTCTCGGTGGTCTGATCGCGGTTCGCGCTCATGACGCGGGGCAGAGTGGCGTAAACCGATATTCCCCAAATGCCGGACAGGATGACCAGCATCATCAGAACATATGCCAGCGTATGCACATTCCACCCCAGTTGAAACCCGGCGTGCAACGTGCCAATTATAATCAGCGACAGTCCCAGATACACATGCGCTGATGTCCATGCTTTTAACGACCAATGGCGGTTCGACATGGTGCGTTTGCGGATGCCCAGCATGGTCAGCCATAATATAATAAGTACGCCGATGGTGCCCAAAGTATATCCATACCAGCTGCCGCCATTATGGCGCGGGCGGACATCGATCAGGAAATAACTCACGATCATCAGCAGCGACAGGATGACCGCAATTTTCAGCCAGCGAAATCTGGCATAGCGCAAATATCCCTCGTGCCGCCCGTCGCTGGCCATGCGGCTGGTCTGCTGCGATTTGATTTTAGGCTGCGCCTTTGCTTTGATTTGCGCGGCCATCAATCGGTGCTGCTTTCAAGCCGCGATACAGTGAGGAAATGTTCGGGTGATACGCGGATTGCTGCGCCCGTCGGGCACGCACGCACGCAAGCCGGACCGCCGGAAATACCCGAACACATGTCGCACTTGATTGCCTTTTTAGGCTTTTCGATCTTTTTGTCTGCATGCTTGTACGACCATTTTTTGCTCGGCTCGCCGGGGCCGGGGCCCATGCCAAGCAGCATCCAGCTAAGCAATCCGGGTTTTTTGGGCGGCTCGGCCTCCATCCGGATGACGCCGTAAGGACAGTTGCGTTGGCAATTGCCGCACCCGATGCAGGTGTCGTCGATGAATACCTCGCCATCGGGACCACGGTGGATGGCATTGGGCGGGCAATCGGCCATGCAATGCGGATGTTCGCAGTGGCGGCACGATGTGGGCACATGCAAATGCGCATAGGTTCGCCCTGCTTCGCGGTCCAGCCGCGACAATCCTTCATGGCTGTCGGCACAGGCTTTTTCGCAATTGTCGCAGCCTACGCATAAGTTTTCGTCTATCAGCAACACGTCGGTCGCCTCACCGATGCCGTTTTCTACGAGGAAATTGGCGACGTTTGAATACATATCGACAACGCTGGAAAAACTGTCCTTGCGGGCCTCGACAAAACTGTTGATATCTTGCCGCGATGCCATGTCGGTTTTGATCCGCGCCAGCAATTGTGGTTTTTTGGCGAGCAACGTTTCAAATGCGCTGCCGGGCAGTTTAATCACTTCGGACTTGATCGCGGCCTTAACCGTCGCTGTGCGGTGCTGGTTCCCCAGCAATGCCATTTCGCCAACATAGGATCCAGCTGGCAGGTACGACAGAAAGACATGCTTGCCGCCGATTTTTTTCTCGACGATCATTGACCCTTGGCGGATGACATAAATGTCGTTGCCCTCATCGCCTTCGGTGATGATCGGCGCGCCTGCATTGACGGTCAAAATTTCATATCTGTCCAGTAATTCGTCCAAGTCCCCGGCCACCAATCCGGAACCGAATAATTGCAGCAATTGCCGTTGAACTGCGATGCGTTCAATCGCGCGTTTGGCGGCGGGAACCGAGCTTTGCAGTTTCAATGCGGCGCTGCGCGATATTTCCACGCAAATGGTGTCTTCGCCTGCCCGCACCGATGCCCCGCGCCGCCGTCCCGAAACCAGCCCGACCTCGCCGAAAATCGAACCGCTTTCGATGGCCGCAAATTTGCTGGGATCCTGTGCATTTATCAGTACTTGGACCGATCCGCTGGCGATAGAAAACAGAGACGATCCCGGGTCATTGCGTTCGAAAATCGTTTCGCCTGCACGATAAAAACGGGCGTCGGAATCAAGCATGAACTCGCGCATTTGCAGCGGCGTCATGGCGTTTAATATCGTGATATTGGTCCGCAGGAATTCCAGCCATTGGTCGACGCTTTTGCGGCCCGGTAGCCCCGCAAACTTTGCCTCCAATATCGGTTCGTCAGCGGGTTTGAGCGCGGTGTTGCCGCTGATGAATTCGATAACGTCATGGCCTTGATTCATGCAGTGTTTTATCAGCGGATATCCAGCCAATGCGCCGATCACGTATATTCCGGCCTTGGTGGATTCAAATAAGGGCGACAACACGGGAAATGCCACGCGGTCTTCGCTGGTAAAATCCACGCCGCAGCCTTCCACAAATTTACGCGGCGGGGCCGAACCCATGCGCGCAATGATCCGGTTGCACTGCACTGTCATCGCGCCGTCGGGCGTGTCATAAATAATGCTGTCGGCTGTAACTTTTGATGGTGATGTTCCCGTGCGGACGATGATACGCCCGGCATCGCGCGCCGCAATCAATGCCTTTACATTGGCGTCCTTGGCCGTGGTAAATTCTGCATTGCGGTTGACAATAGTAACCACGTTGCGTTGTTCGGGATCGGCGGCAAGCCCCAACGCGTTTTCAATCCCGGCATCACCCGCGCCAATCACCGCAATATGTTCGTCAATATATTCGCCCGGATCGTCCAGCGAATATTGCACATGCGGCAGGTCCCCGCCTTCGCAACGCATCAGATTAGGATTGCCCTGTGTCCCAATTGCCAGAATGACGGTTTCGGCGTGAACTGTATCGCCGCTGGTCAGGGTTATCGTAAATGCGCCTTCGTCGCCGGTGATTTCTTTGACCTCTGCATGATACCGGACATTGACGTTGTTTTTGGCAGTCTGCTGATCCCAGATGCCCAATATATGTTCGCGTTTACCGGCCGCAAAATCGACATCGGACCGCAGCACCAATTGGCTGGGCGTCGCCATGACGTGCTTGCCCTTTTGATATTTATAAATGGTATCTGACAGATGCCCGGTTTTTTCGAGCAGGACGTGCGACAGCCCTAGCGCAGCAGCACGCGACGCTGCGCTTAACCCGGCGGGACCGGAACCGATAATCGCAACTCGAAACGCTTCCCCCAATTTTCCGCTCCAAATCGGTTGCCAGCAAAGCCAGCGAAATTTGCCAATGCGCAGGAGGCTTTTGTCTCTCTGTTTGGCAATTTGGATGCGCCCATGGACAGCTTAACAAATTTATTGAATAGTGCCAGCGCGGATTTTTGTAAAAAAATGAAAGGGTTTTTTTGTGGGGGCGACCGAAGAGACATCTAAGATACCACGGCTTGCGCTTTACGGTGCGCTGCTGATTTTGGCTGCGGTGATTGCGATTGGCGTGTGGCGCAATTATGCCCCAGCCCAAAGCGCGGCTGATGCTGGACCGGCGAAATCCGCTAGCTCCCCCTCTGCTGATAGCGCATCCACAATTGCCGCGCTTGAGGCACGAACCGCCAAGGACAAATCCGATATAGAAGGCTGGCAATTGCTTGGTTGGTCCTATTTTGAGGCAGGCCGCTATGCCGATGCGGCATCGGCGTATCGCAGCGCAACCGCGCTCGCCCCGAACAAAGCGGTATATTGGTCATCCTTGGGAGAGGCGCTGACGATGGCGAGCGCGCAAGATCCGATGCCCGCCGATGCCGCCGCCGCGTTTGAAAAGGCGATTCTGCTGGATCCCAAAGACCCGCGTGCCCGGTATTTTATGGCAGTACGCCGGGATCTGGCGGGCGATCATCAAGGCGCAATCGGGGATTGGCTGGCGCTTTTGAAAGACACACCCCGTGACGCGCCCTGGGAAACCGATCTGCTGCGTACGATTGAACAGGTCGGGCAAATTAACAAAATTGAGGTCGCGGCGCAGATTGCATCGGTAACTAAAAACCGCACCCCTGCCGCCCCCTTGCCTGCCGGGGCAAATCGCAGCATCGCCGCAGCGCCTATACCCGGCCCGTCCAGTTCGGACATGGCCGCCGCTGCAAAATTGCCGCCGGGGCAACAACAGGCGATGGTGGAAACGATGGTTTCAGGATTGGAGGATAAGCTGGCCAGCAATCCGGCCAATGTCGATGGATGGATCATGCTGATGCGCAGCCGGATAACGTTGGGCGAAACGGTAAAAGCCAGCGCTGCGTTAAAAAAGGCGGTCGCAGCCAATCCGGCAGCACGAGAGAAGTTGATGCGCGAGGCGCAGGTTTTGGGGGTTGAGGGCAGCTAAATCCATTCGTTTTAATCGTACGGTTAAAATTCAGTTGCAGGGCACGGACAGGCGCGATAGGCTTTGCTTTCAAAATATAGCAGAGGATGCCCAAATTGGATTTCGACTTTTCCGACGACCAGAAATTTCTGCGTGATGAAGCCCGCAAATTCTTAGAGGCCAAATGCACCAGCGCTTTGGTGCGCGGCGTACTCGATCATGATGATGTTAGCCACAGTGCCGATTTATGGGCGCAGATAAAGGAAATGGGCTGGCTGGGCGTTTCGATCCCGGAAGAATTTGGCGGGCTAGGTCTGGGCATGCTGGAAATGTGCGTAATTGCCGAAGAACTGGGCCGCGTGCTTGCGCCTGTACCATTTGGTTCATCGGCTTTCTTCTTTGCCGAGGCGGTGAAGCTTTATGGCACTGGCGCGCAAAAACGCGAATATCTGCCCAAAATCGCATCGGGCGAATTTGTCGGTTGTCTGGCGACCAGCGAAGGCCCCGGCGCATTGGACGCGGCGAAAATGCGCACAGGATTTGGCGCTGGCAAAATCAGCGGGGCTAAATTGCCCGTCACCGATGGCGATATTGCCACGCACGCGCTGGTGCTGGTGAAGGATGGCGCAGCGACATCGCTGGTTATTACTATGCTGGACGTGCCTGGTGTAACGCGCAATGTGCTGAAAACGCTGGAGCCGACGCGCAGCCATGCCGAGATAGTTTTTGATGGTGCAGATGCCGCTCTGCTCGGCGATGCGGCTGGCAACGGCATGTCGCAATTGGAACAGGTGCTAAATCGCGGCGCCATTTTATTGGCGTTCGAACAATTGGGCGGCGCGTCCCGCTGCCTTGAAATGGCTGTAGCTTATGCCAATGAGCGTAAAGCATTTGGCCGGCCTATCGGCGGGTATCAGGCGATCAAACACAAGCTGGCCGATATGTATGTGAAGAATGAAGTGGCGCGGTCGAACGCCTATTATGGCGCATGGGCATTGTCGACCAACGCGGCTGAATTGCCCGAAGCCGCAGCAGCGGCGCGCATCGCGGCATCCGAGGCGTTCTGGTATGCGTCAAAAGAAAATATCCAGACGCATGGCGGTATGGGTTTTACGTGGGAAGTCGACTGCCACCTATATTATCGCCGCGCAAAAATGCTGTCCGTACAAGTGGGCAGCCCCGCCGTTTGGAAAGAGAAACTGGTCAGCGCGTTAGAGCGCCGCAACGCAGCATAAGGAATAAGACATGGATTTCAACGACACCGCCGACGAAGCTGCCTTCCGCAATGAGGCGCGCACTTTCCTTGAGCAAAACCTGCCATCCAAAGACGAAGCACAAGGACGCGGCGACCGCGACAAGGCCGAATTTCTGGCCCGTGCCCGCGCTTGGCAAAAGGTAAAAGCTGCCAGTGGCTATGCGCAAATCACCTGGCCCAAGGAAATGGGCGGACGCGGCGGCAGCGCGATGCAGCAGGTTATCTGGAACCAAGAAGAGGCGCGTTTTGCCGCGCCAACATCGCCGTTCACCATCGGCCTTGGCATGTGCATCCCTACCGTGATCGCCTTTGGCAGTGACGAACACAAAAAACGGTACGTGCAAAAGGCACTGGTTGGCGAAGAAATCTGGTGCCAGCTATTTTCCGAACCAGCCGCTGGATCGGACGTGGCTGGCCTGAAAATGAAAGCCGTAAAGGACGGTGACGACTGGATCGTCAATGGCCAGAAAGTATGGACCACCGGCGCGCAAATATCCGATTTTGGCATCGTCCTAACCCGCACCGACCCCGATGTGCCCAAGCATAAAGGCCTGACGATGTTCATCGTCGATATGAAAGCGCCCGGCGTCGAAGTGCGTCCCATTCATCAGGCATCGGGTGGCAGCGAATTTAACGAGGTCTATTTCACCGATGTCCGCATCCCTGATACCGACCGTCTGGGTGATCCCGGGCAGGGCTGGAAAGTGGCGCTGGTGACCCTGATGAACGAACGGTTGGCGGTGGGCGGATCGCCCGGTCCCGACTGGAAAGAAATCATGGATTATGCACGCGAAGCTGGCAGTATAACGGACGGCGCATTCCGTGCGAAACTGGCCGATTGGTATGTTGCGGCGCAAGGATATAAACTCACCAAGTTCCGCACACAGACGGCCTTATCACGCGGGCAAACACCGGGTCCAGAGGCATCGATTGGCAAAGTTATTACCGCCAATCATTTGCAGGATATTTGCAACAGCGCGGTGGAGATGCAGGACCATTTCGGGATCATATCCGACCGTGACCGCGCCCCCGCCAGCGCGATATTCCAGGAAAGCCTGATGTGGGCTCCGGGCCTGCGCATTGCGGGCGGGACGGACGAGATATTGAAGAATATCATTGCCGAACGCGTGCTCGGACTGCCGGGCGATGTGCGGGTCGACAAGGACAAACCGTTTAACGCATTCTGATCCGAATAAGTGTCTAGGGTCAGGACCTATTAAATACGCACCTGAGGCGTCAAAATGGCAAAGAATCCGGAGCAAAATGCGCGCAGTGGATAGTTATTCTAACCACAAGGGCATTTTGTTTCGGGATCGAAGCCATTTTGACGTCCTTTGGATTTGACCGATTTTGTCCAGTGCTCCGTTGGCATCGCTTGAAATATATTCATATTCCTGCGCACTGCCGCC
>JANOKA010000014.1:0-7841 GCA_031418995.1 Sphingomonadales bacterium
TTGCCCTCGGTGCGTTGGCGGTAGCGCGCTATGGCCGCGTCGCGGGCATCATCATCAGCATATTTCGCTTCTTCAACCCGCTTTAGGCCAGCCGCTTGACGGCCAATGATCTGTTTGAACAAAATGTCAATTTCGGCGCTCGCAGCGCAGCCATTGCCGTCAATTTTGATCGCGATGGCAGGCGGCAAATCGGGTTTTTCCGCGCTAGCGGCGATTTTCACGCCGTCAGGAATATATCCTGTCCCCCCTTTTTTCAGGACGATTTCCAAATACCCATTATCGGTTATTCCGTATGCTGTCACCGGAAAACCTTTGGATAGCCGGTCGGTAACCGTGGCATCGCGTGACGGTGCAGCCAGCAGATTAACCCCAGCAGGCAGTAGGATAGTTTTCGAACCCAGTGTTTTTTGTATCCGCGGCGCAGGCGTCCCGGCTAAATTCGCAAGATTGACGAACCCGCCGCCGCCTGCCAATTGCAGCCAGTATTCGCCCTCGCTTGCGCCATTTACAACGACACCGCTGGCTTCATCCCCGCGCTGCAATCTTCCGGTTACAGCGCTACCAATGACCGCAGGTTTGTCGCGCAGCCGGGTATCGGTTGCAGCATAAAACAGCTTTGTTTCCTGAATAGCGGCGCTTTGAGTTATCGCAGCCTTGGGAGCGCTGCCTGCCCCCGCCGATTTATCACCGCGCAGAAATCCGAAGTAAATGGCGGCAACAATTATGGCGGCAGCCAATACGGCCAATCCAGCCCATAGCTTGTTAACATTGCCAAGCGGCGTGGCAATCGCCGGATCAGCAAGCATAACAAATCCCGCCCAAGAACTGGGCGCGCATAGACACAACATATTGGGATGCGCGAAATGTCACGCAAGTCTCCTGTAACGAACGAACGCGATTGTATTAGTCGAACTTCGTTGCAGTGGAAAGGGTCTGATTACGCCTCTAGCTGTCGTAGCAACGTGCGGACATCATTGTCCATTTCGCTGTCTTGTCCGCGTAGCACTTCGACAAGGCGTACCGCATGAATCACCGTGCTATGATCGCGGCCACCGAATTTGCGGCCAATTTCCGGATAGCTGCGCGGTGTCATCACTTTGGCCAAATACATCGCCACCTGACGCGGACGCACCACGGCGCGGGCGCGTCGTTTGGACGACATCTCGCTGCGGTCGATACGGTAATATTCGCAGACGGCACGCTGAATTTCATCAATCGTAATCCGGCGGCGGCACGCACTCAATATATCTTTCAGCTGTTCTTCGGCCAGTGTCTTGGTGATCGGCCGTCCAGTAAGCTGCGCATAGGCGAGCAGCTTGTTCAAACCGCCTTCCAATTCGCGGACATTGCGGCTGATCGTGCGGGCAAGGAATTCGATCACATCCTCGCCAACTTTTGTGTCGGGCATTTGCGCGAGGCGTTGTTCCAAAATCGTCCGGCGCAATTCCAGATCAGCTGGCTGGATATCGGCCACCAGCCCCATCGAAAGCCGCGACAATATCCGCTGGTCAACGCCGTCCAAAGCCTGCGGTGCACGGTCAGCCGCCACAACCAGACGCTTTCCTGCGCCCAATATTGCGTCAATCGTATGCAGGAACTCTTCTTGTGTTGATACTTTGCCGATGATGAATTGGATATCGTCAATCAGCAATACATCGACCGCGCGCAGCCGTGCCTTAAATTCCATGACTTCTTTGGACCGCATTGCGGTGACAAATTCCATCATGAATTTTTCAGCAGACATATAAATGATCTGCGCATCAGGATTGATCGCGGCATAAGCATGGCCGATGGCATGCATCAAATGCGTTTTGCCCTGCCCTGTTGCAGCCTGCAGATAAAGCGGGTTGAACAGCGGCTTTTCTTCGGCGGCAACGCGTTCAGCGGCGCTCAGCGCGAGCACGTTGGTTTGTCCGCGCATGAAATTGGCAAAAGTCATCCGCGCATCCAGCGATGTACGCTCAGGCTTTACCGTTTGATTTGCTTCGGCAGCGATCCGTTCCGCCGCGCTGGCCTCGTGTAACATTTCGACGCGCGCCGCACCCGGTTTTGTGCGGATTTTAAGTTGGCGGACAGCTTTGTTCGTGGTTTTCCATGCTAACCGCAAACGATCGGCATAATGATCCGCAACCCAGCTTGCCGAAAAATCAGAAGGCAGCAATAATTCCAGCGTTCCGGTTAAATCACAATAATCGCCCAAACTGATCGACCGAATCCATTGTCCGTAAATTTGGGCGCCCAAATCGCGCCGCAAACCCGATGAAATTGTTTGCCAATCAGATTCCAGTTGTACGATCACTAACGCTACCCCCAATTGCCTACCCACACAGGCAAAGGAAGTTACGGCGCGGCATATTGCCGGCATCGCGCAAATCTGATCCTTTAGCCACCCCTTACCAGCGGACTGCGATTTGCGCCTGTCCTATGTATCATTCCTCATAAAAACTCGCAAAGTTGAGCAAAACCCAAGTCTTGTAAAGACAAGGACAACAAGCATCGCGCCGATTTATGAGACGTCATATGATCGAGATCATCTGCCGCTGGATGAGCAACCTTAGTCAGGTGTTTATGAGTCGATCAAGAGCCCGACTGTAAAAAAAAAGAAATAAAGGCAATTGACACTGCGCAAGCGTCGCAAATGCGTTAAGTTATTTATAAGATATTGTTTTTAATATATAAAAATAGATATTATGGCACACTATCGGCCCGAATCGCGGGAAATGCGATGTTCTAAAACAGTCACAATTTAGAGGTCTGCCCAGCGCACAAAAAACCCGCCCAAAATCGGGGCGGGTCATTTATTTTGCTGCGTTGCAGTACAAAATCAGGCTAACGCGACTACCCGTTTGTTAAGACGGCTAAATTTGCGTGAAGCGGTATTTTTGTTCAATACGCCCTTGGAAACGCCGCGCATAATTTCAGGTTGAGCCGCTTGCAATGCTTGTGCTGCGATTTCTTTATCACCCGATTCGATGGCTGCTTCTACCTTCTTTATGAAAGTACGAATGCGGCTCGTGCGGTTGGTGTTTACGTCAGTACGGCGCGCGTTGCGACGGATACGCTTTTTTGCTTGCGGCGTATTTGCCATTATAAAACCTCGAAATTCTGATTGAATGATAAAGCCGTGGAATCATCCAAAGCCGTTGCATGTGGCGGCCATTAGATACCCTGTGGTCAAAGGTCAATGTCAAAGTTGTACGGAACAGCTATATGGAAGACGGAACTATCGCTGACATTTGCTGCAATAGAATGTCGAACGCCCCGAATCCACTTGGCGCATTATGGCCAAGCCGCAGCTGCAATCCATCCCCTCGCGCCCGTAAACCAGCCACTGCTTGGCAAAATAGCCGAGTTCGCCGTCGGGCGCAGCAAAATCACGCAATGTAGACCCGCCCACTGCGATCGCCGATGTCAGCACCGCCTTTATCGCGTCAACCAAACGCACAATCCGCGCCTTGCTGATTTTACCCGCCGCAGACGAAGGATGTATCCCCGCCATATGCAGCGCCTCACACACATATATATTGCCCAGCCCCGCGACGATATTCTGGTTGAGCAACATCGCCTTTATCGGCGCAGCGCGGCCTTTGATAGCCGCCTGTAACACCGCTGCACTAAAGGCTTCTGATAATGGCTCTGGCCCCATCGACACAAATGCCCTGTAGCTTTGCAGATCGCCGCTGCGCATCATATCAATTGAACCAAACCGGCGCGGATCGTTGAGTGCGGCTATACGGCCTGTCGCTGTTTCCAAAATGAAATGATCGTGCTTTTCAATGTGCGCAGGGTCAACGCGCCAACGGCCCGACATGCCCAAATGGAAAATTAGGACATCATCCCGGTCAGTATAAATCAGGCCGTATTTGGCGCGCCGCCCCAGCCCCGTGACTCGTGCCCCCGTCATCCGCTGCCGCAAATCCAAAGGCATCGGCCAGCGTAGGTCGGCACGGCGCGGATCGGCGCGTACGATAATCTGTCCGTCGAGCACAGCGCGCAGGCCGGAAACGGTGGTTTCTACTTCGGGTAATTCAGGCATAATGAAATGCATCTAACACCCTTTGCGGCATGCGCAACTATCGGCTAGGGACGTGGCCTATGAGCGATAAAGTATCCTTCGGTTACCAAGACGTAGCCCCCGCCGAAAAAACCCAGCGCGTTGGCGAGGTGTTTTCCAACGTTGCCCGCAAATATGACATCATGAACGATGCCATGTCAGGCGGGATGCACCGCGTCTGGAAAGACAAATTCGTGCGCCGCGTCAAGCCGCAAAAGGGCGAGGATATTCTGGATATGGCGGGCGGCACGGGCGACATCGCCTTTCGCATGGAAACATCAGGCGCGAATATCACCGTGTCAGACATTAACGCCGACATGTTGGCCGTCGGTATGGACCGCGCCGTTGATCGCGGCGTCGATACGATGGTGTGGAGCGAACAAAATGCCGAAACACTTAGCTTTCCGGATAAGCATTTTGATGCCTACACAATTGCATTCGGCATCCGCAACGTTACCGATATTCCGAAGGCATTGAAAGAAGCGCACCGGGTATTGCGGTATGGCGGACGGTTTTATTGCCTGGAATTTTCCACCGTCGAATGGCCGGGCCTTGCCAAACTGTATGATGTATATTCGCACAAGCTGGTCCCCAAATTGGGCAAAGCGATTGCAGGCGATGAAGACAGCTATCGCTATTTGATCGAATCCATCCGCCGTTTTCCCGATATGCAAAAGTTTAAGGGCATGATTGCCGATGCCGGGTTTGTTCAAACCAAAGTAGAACCGATCATGGGCGGGCTTGTCGCTATCCACAGCGGATGGAAAGTGTGATTTCAATTCAGAATAACCTAAACATCATTGTCATCCCCGCGAAGGCGGGGATCCATGGCCTGAACGTTAGTCCATGGATCCCCGATCAAGTCGGGGATGACAAATTATATTTAAGCCATGGCTACCTCATTACATGACCAGCGCCACCACCCACATCCTTCGCCTGTTGAAATGGGGCCGCATACTGGCGCGGCACGGCGCGTTGCGCGCGATTGAGGCGGACAGGAATACACCGGCGGCGGTCAAACGGCTGTGCCGGATTGCGCGGATTGGTACGTTTCAACCCAAGGAACCTGATTACGCAGGAGCCTTTCGCGCCATTGGCCCTGCCGCGATTAAACTGGGCCAGACATTGGCGACGCGGCCTGATATAATCGGCGGCGAACCAGCGAAAAACCTGTTGTCGCTGCAGGACCAATTGCCGCCCGCGCCATTTGACGCGGTGTTTACCGAAATTGACACCAGCCTGAATAGCCCGGCGGATACGCTGTTTGAATATATCGATCCGGTGGCCATTGGCTCGGCTTCTATAGCCCAGGTCCACCGCGCCCGCACCAGCGATGGCCGCGATGTGGCCGTCAAAATCCTGCGCCCCGGCATCCGCGAACAGTTTGCGCGGGATGTCGAAACATATGAATGGGCCGCCGCGCATTTAGAAGCCTTAGGCGGAGAGGCTGCGCGGCTCCGGCCACAACTCGTCATCGCCAACCTGAAACGGTGGACCTTGCGCGAACTTGACCTGCGCCGTGAAGCGGCCAGCGCATCGGAACTGAAAGAGGCTATGGTCGCGGTATCGGGCTATCATATCCCGGCTATCGATTGGGACCGGACATCGGGCCGCGTCATGACGCTGGAATGGGTCGACGGGATAAAGATTTCGGACATCGATGGATTGAAAGCCGCTGGTCATGACTTGAATAAACTGGCCAATAAATTGGTGCTGACATTCCTGCGCCAAGCGATTGCCGAGGGCTATTTCCATGCCGACATGCATCAGGGCAATCTGTTCGTGCGCGCCGATGGCACCATTGTGGCGATTGATTTTGGCATCATGGGGCGGATCAACCGCCAAGCGCGGTTTTGGCTGGCGGAAATCCTCTATGGCCTGACCACCGGAAATTACAAACGCGTCGCCGAAATCCATTTTGAGGCGCAATATGTGCCCAGTTACCACAATGTCGACGAATTCGCGACGGCCCTGCGCGCGGTGGGCGAACCCACGCGCGGCAAACCCGTTAGCGAGCTTTCGGTCGGACAAATGCTCGACAGCCTGTTTGCCATTACCCGCGATTTCGACATGCAGACGCAGCCGCATCTGTTGTTGCTGCAAAAAACGATGGTGATGGTGGAGGGGATTGCGACATCGCTGAACCCGCAAATTAACATGTGGGACGTTGCCGCGCCGTATGTGCGTGACTGGATTCGCGGCGAATTGGGGCCAGAGGCGATGGTGGCCGATGAATTGCGCAAACAGGCGCAAACATTAAAGCTAATCCCGGACCTGATACGCCGCCTGGACGATCAATTGCCCAAAAAAGGCGGTGCGCCCGAACCCCCGCCGATCCCGCCAGTGAAACTGATCTGGGAGAAAAAGGCTGGCGGCGGCGGCAGCATATGGAAATATCTGACCGTTGCGATATTCGCAGGCGCGGCCGGGGCGGCCATGATGTGGGGCGCGGGGTAAGTAAAACGCGCTTGCCAAGGCGGCCCATCCTCCATAGCTTTACCCATCATCAACGGAAGGGGTGAAGACCATGAACCAGCCGCAAAACCAAGGCCCGTCAGCGGGATTTGATTTCAACTATCCCACCATCATTTCGATTTTATATCTGTTGTCATTTGTGACAGGCCTGACCGGGATCATCGGCATCATATTGGCCTATGTCTGGCGCGGGGATAATCCCGGCGGCTGGGAGGCGTCGCATTACACCTATCACATCCGCACATTTTGGTACGGACTGCTCGGATCGGTTGTCGCAGTCATTCTGACCATAGTGGTCATCGGTATCTTCATCGGTATGGCGGTTGCTGTCTGGGTGATTATACGTTCCGTGGTTTCGCTGCTGAAAGCGCAAAAACGCGAGGCTATCGCTGATCCGCAAACTTTGTGGATTTAAGCAGCCTATAAAATCAATTTTTGCCGTCATTGCGAGCGAAGCTAAGCAATCCAGTGTTTTGCAAATCGCCCTAGATTGCTTCGTTTCACTCGCAATGACGATGCTTTACGCGTCAACCCTATCCCCCGCACCCCAGCGCCGCTGCGTCAATTGCGCTAGGCGCACCGCGCAAGCTGTAGGCGTCCACAATCGCGCGGCCGTCGCGGCCAATGCTTTCCACGCTAAGTGATGCGGACGAGCGGATCGCCGCCACAACCGCCACGTCCATCCGTCGGTCCGCAGCCCATCCGCCCGACGGCGTGGCTTTCAAACGGAACCGCCGTCCCCCGACGCTGATCGTGATGCCGCTGTTGCTGGAACGGTCCCGAGATAGGCTGACATAAATCTGGTGCTTCACGCCCCCCCGCGGCCAGAATCCGACGGAGAAATAACCGGGCCGCGTCGATCCGCTGATCCGCGATTCTGGCGCGGCTATGGCATAACAGCGCGGCGTTTCCGCATCCTTGAACGCCGCCCAGCTTTGATAAATACCCAGCCGGTCGCGTGCGTCAACCGGGCTGGCCGCAAACGCAGCTCCAACCAAAGCAAACGCCGCAAACCTCACGCTTTTTCCCCGCTACCATCGCCGCTAATCACCAGCTGTTCCGCACCGTCACATATCGCCACCATGCTACCCTGCGACAGGCTGCTGGCTATCGGCGCGCCATATCCGGCCAAATCAGGCAGGCCAAGCAACACCCCGCGCAGCACCCGTGCCGTCATACCGTGACTGATGACCAGCATATCGCGGTCAAACGCCTGATCCGATAACCAGTCCCGCACCCGCGCCGCGACCGCGACATAATCCTCGCCGCGCGCCGCATATTGCCGGAACAGCTTATGCTCCATGTCCATCAG
>JANOKA010000015.1:0-2631 GCA_031418995.1 Sphingomonadales bacterium
AGCGGCACCGATACGCTGGCGCTGCGCACCACGGCAAAACTGGACGGTGATAATTACATCGTTAATGGCCAGAAAATCTGGACCAGCCGGATCGAACATTCCGACCTTCTCTTGCTGCTCGCCCGCACCACTCCCCGCGATCAGGTGGCGAAAAAAACCGAGGGGCTGTCGGTGTTTTTAGTAAACGTCAACGAAGCCAAGGACAATGGCCTGACCATCCGTCCGATCGAAACGATGATGAACCATTCGACCACCGAAGTTTTTTTCGAAGACATGCGCGTCCCCGCCGCGAACCTGATTGGAACCGAAGGACAAGGTTTCAAATATATCCTGTCAGGGATGAATGCCGAACGCTTGTTGATTGCCGCTGAATGCGTCGGCGATGCCAAATGGTTTATCGAGAAAGCCGCCGCCTACGCCAAAGAACGCGTATTGTTCGGCCGCCCCATTGGCCAAAACCAAGGCGTGCAATTCCCCATCGCCCGCGCCTATGCCCAAATGCGCGCAGCTGAATTATTGGTGCATGAAGGCCTTCGCAAATATGAGGCCGGAGAAAATTGCGGCGAGGAAGCCAACATGGCAAAGATGCTAGCGGCGGAGGCCAGCTGGGCGGCAGGCGAGGCGTGCGTGCAAACCCATGGCGGTTTTGGTTTTGCCGCCGAATATGACATTGAACGCAAATTTCGCGAGACGCGGTTATATCAGGTCGCCCCGATCAGCACGAATATGATATTGTCCTATGTGGCGGAGCATGTGCTGGGATTGCCGAGGTCTTACTAAAAAAGCTTGATTTTGGCTTTATCGTCATTGCGAGCGTAGCGAAGCAATCCAGGGTTGTTCTAAGCTGCTCTGGATTTCTTCGCTACGCTCGTAATGACGAAATATAAGTGGCTAACTAACTCAAGATTAAGGTACATGATCATAGTTTCAAACGCCCCCTTGCCATAATTTAATCGAACGATTAAACATACTCCAAACATTCAACCAAAAGGATCAACCCATGACCGACGCCTATATCATCGACGCAGTTCGCACCCCGCGCGGCATTGGCAAGGCTGGCAAGGGCGCGCTGTCGCATCTGCACCCGCAACATCTGGCGGCAACGGTGCTAAAAGCGCTAAAGGATCGCAACAACCTGAACACTGCCGATGTCGATGACATCATCTGGTCAACATCCACGCAAAAGGGCAAGCAAGGCGGCGATATGGGCCGTATGGCGGCGTTGGCGGCGGGAT
Organism: Sphingomonadales bacterium; assembly: GCA_031418995.1. GTDB lineage: Bacteria > Pseudomonadota > Alphaproteobacteria > Sphingomonadales > Sphingomonadaceae > Sphingorhabdus_B. The sequence continues at coordinate 1,236 of JANOKA010000015.1, forward strand.
ATGATACCAAAGCTTCGGGGATGACGCTGGATCGTTTCTGCGGCGGCGGCATTACCAGTGTTAACCTTGCGGCGGCGCAAATCATGTCGGGCATGGAAGATTTGGTTATTGCGGGCGGCACCGAAATGATGTCATTGACCAGCAGTATGATGGCCGAAGAAATGGCCGCAGGATTCGCGCCAATGGGCATGGGTTCGGGCAATCACGCGCTGCAAGCGATCCACCCGCAATCGCATCAGGGCGTATGCGGTGACGCGATTGCGGCGATGGAAGGGATCAGCCGCGAAGCCGTCGACGCATTGGGCCTTGAAAGCCAGCGCCGCGCCGAAATTGCGATCAAAGAAGGCCGTTTCGACAAAAGCCTTATCACCGTATATAACGAAGACGGCAGCGTCGCATTGGACCATGAAGAATTCCCCCGTCCGCAAACCACCGCCGAGGGGCTGGCCGCACTAAAAGCTTCATTTGACGGCGTCGCGGACATGTCGATCCAGCCCGATGGCCAAACATTCCGCCAGTCGATTACGGCGAAATATCCTGACCTGCAATGGTCCGGCGTGCATCACGCAGGCAATTCATCAGGTGTGGTTGACGGCGCAGCTGCGATCTTGCTGGCATCCCCCGAATATGCCGAAAAGCACGGCCTGAAACCGCGCGCCCGCGTTGTCGTGACCGCCAATGTCGGCGATTGCCCGACACTGATGCTGAACGCGCCTGTTGCAGCGGCAAAGAAGGCGCTCGCCAAAGCAGGCCTAACTGCGGACGACATCGATCTGTGGGAAATCAACGAAGCCTTTGCGGTGGTCGCCGAAAAATTCATCCGCGATATGAAACTGGACCGCGACAAGGTAAACGTCAACGGCGGCGCATGTGCGCTGGGCCATCCCATTGGCGCGACAGGATCGATCCTGATCGGTACGTTGTTGGACGAGTTGGAGCGCCGGAACCTGAAACGCGGATTGGTAACGATGTGCGCAGCAGGCGGCATGGCCCCGGCGATCATTATCGAACGTGTTTGAGGAGGCGTTTGGAGGCGGTAACAAGGGTGCAGCTAAGTTGTTAAACTTACAGATGGCTAGTGGCTCTGCCGTTACACATTCAGTTACGCTGATCGTGGCAAAATGCCAGATTTCTAGCTATGAATATCGCTGTCAAACGCTATCCCTTTTGTATTTTCGACACTGATGCAGGTTCTTTAATATCGGCGGGAACTCTAGAGTCTCGTATAGGCTGCCCAACACTTAATGTTACTGGTACGATTCCGACCCAGGTTTGTTCGTCGTAAACATCATAGTCGTCAATAGGCGGGCCATTACGAATTTTGGCAGATGCACTTTCAATTACTACTTCGAACACACCTGTTTGCGCAAGCTCCTGAGCTAAAGGTGGTCGAACT
>JANOKA010000016.1:0-2432 GCA_031418995.1 Sphingomonadales bacterium
TAGGAGCCGGTCGCGCTGCCGCCGAGCACATTGCGGACGACCTGATTGCTCGTCGCATTGGGTTCGATGTGGCGCACCGTGGTCACGATTTCGAGGTTCGCAGAACCGCCGCCGATCTGCACGCCCCCGAATTCGAAATGCGCGCCGTCGTGGAGCGTGACGTCGATCGCAATGCGGCCATAGCCTGCGCTCGCGTTCAGCACATGAAACTCCATCCGCGCACCTGCGCCGATGGTGATCGTGAAATCATGAATGCCACTTTCGGCAATCAGGTGCCGTGCGACCGAAACCTTTGACGGCACTTCGATGATGACGGCTGCCGGAACCGGCCAAAGCCCGGCGACCGCGTCGAGATCGCTATACCGCCAGGCCTCATCCTTGCGTGTCGGTAGCGCGCTCATGCAGCGAGCTCCCGATAGCCCTCGCGTTCAAGCTCGAGCGCGAGTTCGGGGCCGCCGGTGCGGGTGATCTTTCCGTCGGCGAGCACATGGACGAAGTCCGGCTTCACATAATCGAGCAGCCGCTGGTAATGCGTGATCAGCAGCACCGCTTTGTCGGGCTTGCGCATGATCCGGTTGATGCCGTCGCCCACCACGCGCAGCGCATCGATGTCGAGGCCGCTGTCGGTCTCGTCGAGGATCGCAAGCGCGGGGTCGATGATGCCCATCTGCACCATCTCGTTGCGCTTCTTCTCACCGCCCGAAAAGCCGACATTCACCGGGCGCTTGAGCATATCCATATTCATGTCGAGCGCGGTGGCCTGCTCGCGCGCGATCTTGAGGAATTCCGCACCCGAGAGCGGAGGCTCGCCGCGGTGCTTGCGCTGGGCATTGAGGGACTCGCGGAGGAACTGGACGTTCGACACGCCTGGGATTTCGACCGGATATTGGAAGCCGAGGAACAGGCCCGCAGCGGCGCGTTCGTGGGGGGCGAGGGCGAGGAGGTCCACACCTGCCGTCCCCCCGAACTCTTCCGTTCCCCCGCGAAGGCGGGGGCCCAGTCCCGACAAGGTCTCGTTTTCGTTGAGCTCTGGACCCCCGCCTTTGCGGGGGTGCGTTGGCGTGAACGTCACCTCACCCGAAGTCACCTCATACCCCGGCCTTCCGGCCAGCACATAACCCAGCGTCGATTTCCCCGCCCCATTCGGCCCCATAATCGCATGGATTTCCCCCGCGTTGAGGGTGAGCGTGAGTCCCTTGAGGATCGGCTTGTCGCCGACGGTGGCGTGGAGGTTATTGATCTGAAGCATTATTCGTCGACTTTCGCAGGGCGCGCCCAAACTTGCCACAGCGCCAACGGTGCCAAAAACAAGGGGTGGTAGAGAAACAAGATGGCAAACATCCACAAACCGAGCGGCGACCCGTCCGGCCCCGGGGCGTCAGGCAGGGAAAAAAACGACAGTCCGTTGAATGCCGTAAAAAACCACTGGAATGGCAGCCCCGTCAAAAGCCAGAACAGACATTCGCTTCGATACCAATGCGGAATTCTCACCCCACACTTCCCTCAAGCGAAATCCCCAACAGCTTCTGCGCTTCCACCGCAAATTCCATCGGCAGTTGCTGAAGCACTTCTTTTGCGAAGCCGTTGACGATCAGCGCGACCGCTTCCTCGGCGTTCAGGCCGCGGGCTTGCGCGTAGAACATCTGGTCGTCGCTGATCTTGCTCGTCGTCGCTTCATGCTCGATCTGCGCGGTGGGGTTGCGGACTTCGATGTAGGGGACGGTGTGCGCGCCGCATTCCGACCCAAGCAGCAAACTGTCGCATTGCGTGAAATTGCGCACATTCTCCGCGCCGGGAAGCACCCGCACGAGCCCGCGATAAGTGTTGTTCGAACGCCCCGCCGAAATCCCCTTCGACACGATCGTCGAGCGGGTATTCTTGCCGATGTGGATCATCTTGGTGCCGGTGTCGGCCTGTTGGCGGTTGTTGGTCAGCGCGATCGAGTAGAATTCGCCGACGCTGCCATCGCCTTTCAGGATGCAAGAGGGATATTTCCACGTGATCGCGGAGCCGGTCTCGACCTGGGTCCAGCTGACCTTGCTCCGCGCACCGGCGCACAACGCGCGCTTGGTGACGAAGTTGAAGATGCCGCCCTTTCCCTCGGCGTCGCCCGGATACCAGTTCTGGACGGTGGAATATTTTACCTCGGCGTCCTCGTGCGCGAAAATCTCGACCACCGCGGCGTGCAGCTGATTCTCGTCGCGCATCGGCGCGGTGCAGCCTTCGAGATAGCTGACGTAGCTGCCCTTGTCGGCGACGATCAGCGTGCGCTCGAACTGGCCGGTGTTTTGCGCATTGATGCGGAAATAGGTGCTGAGCTCCATCGGGCAGCGGACGCCCGAGGGGACGTAGACGAACGAACCGTCGGAGAAGACGGCGCTGTTGAGCGTGGCGAAGAAATTGTCCGACGCCGGCACCACCGAGCCGAGATA
>JANOKA010000017.1:0-2663 GCA_031418995.1 Sphingomonadales bacterium
GCGGCCTTGGTCATGTTGCCATAATAACGGAATCCCTGCCTTTGCCGCACCTGCAAACGCGCCCTTGCGCACGATGTCGCCGCCCCGGTCAGGCGCGTCGAATATCGCGGCGTATCCGGCGAACTTCATAGCGACACCATCATTGCGACACCAAACCGGGCAGGCCCAGCTTGACCGCCAAACCGATCAGCAATAGCGCCAGCGCGGTTTTCACCGCCCATCCGATCACCGCCTTTCGCGCCGAACTTTTCGCATCGCGCCATGCGGATAACAGCTCGCGCAGTTCGGCCATGTCCACAGGTGCACGGTCATCTGCCAAACCCAATTGGGTAAGCGCTCGCCGCGCACCACTCTCCGACGCCTGCGCGAGCAACTCGCCAAGCTTTTCATTTGTAATTTGCATTTTAAGGGGTTTCCTAAAGAATTTTTTTAAGCCTTAGGCAGGGCTTAATATCATTTTTTTGGCAACGCTGCTCCGGTTTCCCAATCATATTCCGTGTCCTGAATTTCGGCCAACTCTTCTTCGGTCAGCTCATGCCAGTCGCCCTCTTCCATCGGCGGATAGATGACGGGTTTATCACCATACCGGGCGACCAGGGCATCCTCGCGGTAGTCATGCTCGTACACATCTTTGTCCATGTCATCCGTGTAAATAAACGCGGCATCGAATTTACCGTCCTTGATGTCGTATAAAAGAACCGACCATTTTTTATCCGGCGGGGCGATATCCCAAAGACGCAAAACTATATCACCAAAACCAAGGTCAACGCCAATGGGTTCAAAATCATGATAAATGACTTTGTCTTTTAAGTTTTCGAAAATTGCTCCGCCATAAACTTGATCTCCTGCATCGATATATACAAAAATATCCTCTGGAATTTTACCAAGCCTGTCAGCAACAAACTGTCCTATTTGATTCAGCAAATCACCCATCTCTGGCGTTGTCATTTTATACGTCCTTGTTTCAGATTTGGAAACGAACGGAAAAGGCGTTTTCCATTCATATAATAAGTCACATTGAGTCTTTCAGGGCGTTGTGAATTTCTGGGATAAAGTGCTCGAATATCTACTTTAACTTTTCTGCCTGCTTTAAGCTCTCGTTTCCAGTCATTTTCTAGACTTTTGTAATCGCTGCTATTGAAACGCGCGTTTTGTGCAAAGTGGTTGTACCGTGTCTCCGGCCCGCCAAATTGCCGTCCTATAAAATGCCCGCCGTGGTCCTTTGGAAGACGGTCTGGCTTTCCAGCATCCCTTTGCGCGCTTCTGGAGCGGGGTTGTTCGGGCTTAAGCCGCAATTGGCCATGTGCGCGAACGGTGCGGTCCTGTGTATCAGCTTCGAAATTATAGCCGCCCGCTGAAATTTTGCGAACGGGTTGCTCCGCTATCTTTTGCGGTTTGGTAATCGGCGTTGATTTTACTATCTCACGCTTTGGTTGCTGGGCCTGAGGAGGCGGTTTTTTGGGTTCCGGTTTATCCCACGATCCACTCGCCCCGCCGCCGCCGAAACGGCCGCCTCCACTTTGAATCTTGTTCGGCGTCGTCTGTGGCTTGATTTGATTTGCGCCTGATTGGCCTGTTGTAACGCTTGCACCAAACCGCTGACCCTGACCTGCCGACGTAAATTTTCCATCATTGGTGTCGTGCCAAGGATTGAATTTCATCTCTAACGCATCCGGCAAAAACTCTGCTTTGCCAGACGGCTTTTGCCCTGTCACTGCCAACGGCGCAAACCCCGCCATCACGCGTTTCTCATCCGCTGTCAGAAAATCTGCCGCGCTCACTTGCGCCCATAATCGTTCGCGGTCTTCGGACAGCGCGCCAACCTGATCGAGATCAATGGACAGTGTTGCGCCGGGAAATGCGGGCCGTAGCCCCTCCCCAATCGCCGCCAATATCTTGTTCGCCAGCGGTAATATCGACTGCCGCCACAGCGCCTTATTCGCCTCGCGGTAGTTCGCGTAAGTCGCGTCGCCGGGTAGTCCGAGCAGCATCGGCGGCACGCCAAATGCCAGCGCAATTTCCCGCGCCGCCGCTGCTTTTAGGCCCGCAAAATCCATCTCGGCAGGTGACAGCGACATCGCCTGCCATTTCAATCCGCCCTCCAGCAACATCGGGCGGCCCGAATTGTTCGCACCCTGAAAGCTGTCGGCCAATTCAGACTTCAAACGCTCAAACTGTTCGTTCGATAACCCGCTGCCCTCCGCCGTTTCATATACGAGCGCGCCCGATGGCCGCGCCGCATTATCCAGCAGCGATTTGTTCCACTTCGCCGCCGCATTATGCGCCGCAATCGCGCCCGATGCCGCGCCCAAACAGCCCAGCCCATAATGATCGTCCAGCGGATGCATGCTGCGGATATGGATGACATTGTCCGCCGCCATGCGCGTTGATGCGTCACCCACGCGGTAGATATACGCCATCGGCCAGCCGCGCACATCGGCCTCCACCGCGATCCGTTCCGGGCGCAGCGCATAAAGCTCACACGGCATGCCAGACGCATCACGCAGAATCTCGATATAGGCATTGCCGTGCAGCAAGATATGCACCGCCGCCGTTTCCAGCAAAGCCTGTCCAGCGGACGTCGCGTTCACCAGCGCCAGCAATACTGGATCAGGCGAGGTCAGCGGCGCCGATGCCACACCCTCCGCCACCAGCCGCACCGC
>JANOKA010000018.1:0-13146 GCA_031418995.1 Sphingomonadales bacterium
GCGATTAACGGCGCGCCGTTTGGCCGAGCGGAATACGCCTCAACCAATCCGTCGGGCGCCGTGGCCTCTATGGTCAGGCCTTCCGCCAAACGCCCGATCCCCTGATAATGAACCGAGTTCACGTCCAGCGCCGCCTTGCCATACGCTTGCGACAATAAGCCGCCTTGCGATAGCGTAACCGGGTGGCGGTGATCGAACATCGCATCAAAGCTAGCGTTATCAGGCGCATGATGCCGGATCAGATCGTCGCTAACCGATGTATCACCGCGCAATGATCCGCCAAGCGCGACATTTATTTCCTGAAACCCCCGGCAAATTCCAAATACAGGCTTTTTCAGGTCGATCATCCGGTGCACCATGCCAATGGCGATTTCGTCGCGGTCTTCGTCGAACGGACCTTCCCCTTCGCTGCTTTCATATCTGTCCGGTGCGACATTGGACGGGCTGCCCGTTAGCAAAATGCCGTCAAGGCGCGGCGCAACTTCGCTGGCGTCCATCAAATCGGAAAGTGACGGAATGATGAGCGCGGCGACATCGGCATATGTCATCGCGGCGCGAATGTACCGGTCCATGACCAGCTGCGCAGGTTCAAAGGTATCTGCGCCCGTTGGAAATGCGCGGTTGCATGCAATGACACCCAAGACAGGGCGGAGGGCAGAACGGGAATTCATTGTCAATTTCTGGCACTATTCATTCAGTACTGCAAGGCGGTGTTTTAAGGGCGTGTGAAATTCTAAACCGAATACATTCTATGCTGGTAACATCGGGCCGATTTGCCTAACGCCCTATGCATGGCTGATCCGGAAAATAATAACCAACCGAATGCAACGGGCAATTTGGATGTGGTCGCATCGATGGTGCAGGGGCTGAGGCGGTTTGCCAAATCGGTTATGGTTATAAGCTGCTCGCATGACGGTACGCGCTATGCCATGGCCGCCACAGCTGTTAGCGAAGTTAGCCTTGATCCGCCGATGATGCTGATTTGCGTTAATCGTTCGGCCAATATGCACGCGCCGTTGCTTTCCGGCGCAGATTTTACGATCAATATGTTGAATGCGACGCAAGAACATATTGCACGCAATTGTTCTGGCGCACTGCGCGGTGAGGACCGTTTTAGCCAAGGCGACTGGCAAGATAGCAGCTTTGGTCCTCCCGTGCTGGCCGATGCCTTGGCCTATTTTGTGTGCCGTCAGGAACAGCGTGTGGACCACGGAACGCACAGCATTTTTATCGGCGAAGTCGTTGCCGCTCATGCTTCTGAAGCGGCGCATTCACTGGTCTATGTCGATGGGCGGTATATGACGCCGTCCACACAGGAGTAAGTATGTTGAACGCATTCGATGTCTTGATTGTCGGCGGCGGCCATGGCGGTGCGCAGGCGGCGATTGCGCTGCGTCAAGCTAAATTTGCTGGCAGCATCGGCATTATCACCGATGAAAATGAACTGCCCTATGAACGGCCACCCTTGTCGAAAGAGTATTTTTCAGGTGACAAGGCGTTTGAACGGATAATGATACGCCCGGCGGCATTCTGGGCTGAGCGCGATGTGACGATATTGCTGGGTAAACGTGTTGAAAGCGTCGAACCAAACGCCAAATCGGTGCAGAGCGCGGACGGCGATGTTATAAGCTATGGCCAGTTAATCTGGGCCACGGGCGGTGCGCCGCGCCGATTATTATGCGATGGCGGCAATCTGGACGGTGTCCATGTCGTCCGTAACAAATCGGATGTCGACGCGATGTTGGCACAGCTTGACGATGTGGCAACGGTGGCCATTATCGGCGGCGGATATATTGGTTTGGAAGCCGCCGCTGTGCTGCGCAAATTCGGTAAGCAAGTTGTTTTGCTAGAAGCGCAGGACCGCGTTTTGGCAAGGGTTGCGGGCGAACAACTGTCACACTTTTACGAGGCCGAACACCGCGCGCACGGCGTTGACGTGAGAACTGGAGTTAATGTTGAGGCTTTAACGGGCGAGGATACCCATGTGACTGGCGTCTTACTTTCAGATGGAGAGATTATCACCGCACAAATGGTGATCGTCGGCATCGGAATCATACCTGCTACAGCAGCATTGTTATCGGCGGGCGCAGCATGCGGCAACGGCGTTGACGTGGACGAATTCTGCCGCACATCGCTGACTGACATTTTCGCCATCGGCGATTGCGCTGCGCATGTGAACAGTTTTGCTGGCGGCGAAATTATGCGCGTGGAATCGGTACAGAATGCCAATGATATGGCATCGGCGGTGGTAAAAACGATCATGGGCGAATTGACGCCTTATCATTCTGTTCCGTGGTTCTGGTCCAACCAATATGATCTGAAATTGCAAACCGTCGGCCTGTCGACGGGTTTTGATAATGCCGTTGTTCGCGGCGATACCGCAGCGCGCAGCTTTTCCGTGATTTACCTGAAACATGGCAAAGTCATCGCGCTGGATTGTGTGAATAGGATCAAGGATTATGTGCAAGGTAAAGCGCTTGTTTTGGGCGGCGCAGTAATTGACCCTGTAATGCTTGCGGATACGTCAAAGACTCTGAAAGATATTTTGGCGGAGCATACGGAAAATATATAGTTTAATGATTTTATATTACTCCTGCGTCATTGCGAGAAGCGAAGCGACGAAGCAATCCAGAGCGAGCTTACGCAACACTGGATTGCCGCGCTACGCTCGCAATGACGGTAAAAATGTCATTTGAGTTCATTTAGGCGTTAGCAAGAAATGTCCAATCCGCGCGCCGCGCTTACGGCAATATTAGGCCCGACTAATACCGGAAAAACGCATTTGGCGGTGGAGCGGATGTGCGCACATGCTAGCGGTATGATGGGGTTTCCTCTGCGTCTTTTGGCGCGAGAGATCTATGACAGGGTCGTCAAAATCAAGGGTGTCGCCAACGTCGCGTTGATTACTGGCGAAGAGAAAATCGAGCCGCCAAATGCACGCTATTATTGCTGCACCGTGGAATCGATGATGATGCACCGCGAGTTTGCTTTTGTCGCGGTGGACGAGGCGCAACTGGGGGCGGACCCGGAACGCGGCCATATTTTTACCGACCGGATATTGCACGCCCGCGGGTATAGCGAGACGATGATACTGGGATCGGAAAGCCTGCGGCCATTGATCCGCAAGCTATTGCCAGAGGCAGAAATTATTACGCGGCCAAGGTTTTCGACGCTGAGTTATGCGGGCGCAAAGAAACTTTCGCGACTGCCCAAACGGTCAGCCATTGTCGCGTTTTCGGTGGAACAGGTTTATGCCGTGGCCGAAACTTTGCGCCGGCTGCGCGGCGGATGTGCCGTTGTTATGGGCGCTTTGTCACCGCGCACCCGCAATGCGCAAGTGGACATGTTTCAATCGGGCGAGGTTGATTATCTGGTCGCCACTGACGCCATCGGAATGGGATTGAACCTGGATGTGGCGCATGTCGCCTTTGCTGGACTTGCCAAATATGATGGGTCGCGGCGGCGCAGATTGTCGGTCGCCGAAATGGCACAGATTGCGGGCCGTGCCGGACGGCACCAGAAAGACGGGACATTCGGCACGCTGGCTGGCGAAGCAGGCGAGATGGAGCCAGAGGAAATACTGGCGATTGAAGATCACCGTTTTGCGCCGCTTGATTGGCTGTATTGGCGTGAGGCCGAACCGGCGTTTGAAAGTATCGACGCGCTGATTGCCGATTTGGAAGCCAAACCAACCGAGGCAGGTTTGCGGCCTGCGCCCCGTGCCATCGATCTTGATGTATTAAAACGCCTGTCTGAAATGCCAGCAGTTGTGGATCTAGTCCGGTCCCCCAAATTGGTCCAGCGATTGTGGGAGGCCGCGTGCCTACCCGATTTCCGGCAATTGGGGGCGGAACCCCACAGCCGTTTCATCGCCAATTTGTGGCAATTTTTGGGGACTGGCTTTGGTCATCTGCCGTATAGTTATGTTACCGCTGAAATTGCGCGGCTGGACACTATCCAAGGCGATGTGGCGACCATATCGCAGCGGATCGCGGCGGTGCGCACATGGACATATATCGCCCACCGGTCCGATTGGCTGGCCGAACCGATTGTGATTGCAGAGCGGGCAAAGGCGATTGAAGAAAAATTATCCGATGCGCTGCATGCCGCGCTGCGTCAGCGCTTTGTTGATAAGCGCGCGACGACATTGATGCGCAGTGCGGGGATGGATAGCGCGCTGTTGCCTGTCACAATCAATGCCGAAAACCGCGTGTTGGTTGACGGCGAAGATATCGGACGGCTGGACGGATTTGCGTTTCGGGTTGACGTGAGCGCCAAGGCAGGCGAACGCAAATTACTATTGGCTGCGGCAGAGCGGCATTTGGCGGAAATGCTGCGGCAAAAGGCGAAGGATGTAAAAATGGCGGATGATAAAGACTTTACGCTGATTGCCGATGCCGATGGGCGACCTGCTATTTCCTATTTGGGTGATATCTTGGGCCATTTGGAAAAAGGCCGCAGCCTTATTTCGCCATTGTTCAAACCCGTTCGGGCGGTTGGCGCGCTGGAGGGCGATGCGCTGCGTGATATTACGGTTCGCGCCGAGGCGTGGTTGGCGGCGCAACTCGATAAGCATTTGGGCGGCATCGTCGCGCTGCAAAAATTGGCTCAGGATCCCGCATTGGATGGCAGCGTCCGGGCGCTGGCGGTGCAGCTGGCCGAAGAGGGCGGGATCGCAGGCCGCGCCTTTCTGGCCGATGCAATGGCCGCGTTGCCCAAGGATGCACGCGGCGCGGCGCGCAAAGGCGGCATCGTATTTGGCGCGCTGGACGTGTATCATCATGCCGCGCTGAAACCTGCGGCAACGCGGTGGCGATCGGCATTGTTTGCGGCGCGTGATGTAAAACCGATGGCCGTGCTGCCACCGGAAAGCGCGGTGCATTTGAAGGACTGGAAATTCGCAAATCTGGCCGAATGCCGCAATGCCGGATACCGCAAAATCGGCGATGAATATCTGCGTATTGATCTGGCCGAGCGCGTGGTGAAAAAAGCGCACGAGGCGCGGGGGCAGGCGGCCGCGTTCGGGATGGACATGGGTTTTGTTACGTCGCTTGGCGTCAGTGAAAACGGCCTGAACGCGTTGATGCGCGATGCGGGTTTCAAGAAAATAGCGGTTCCTGACATTCAAGCCACTGTTTCTGATGTGGCCGAAGCAACAGAGGCAGGCACGCCAGACACGCGAATAGAAACGGATGTTGTGCCAGAAATCCCCTTGGAAACTGAAACTACACCTGAAACAGAACAGGCCACAGTGGTTGAAATTACAGAAACCCCTGGCATAACTGCTGCTTCCGCGCTGGCCCTGCCGAACCTGAGTCATTGGCGCTGGGTAGGCATTCGCGCTCTAAAAATACATTCCGAAAAACGCAGGTCAAAACCAGAGCATTCGGCAAAGGCAAAGCATGATGCCGCCGCATCCAAGTCGCCGCGCCGTGAAACACCGAAAGTTGTTGCTCCTCCGCCATCGCCGCCATCATCGCTTGCACTGCAACTGGCGGCGCTGCAATCTTTACAACCTGCAAAGAAAAAGGGATAGCGCGTAATTGACGCCGGTAACGTTACGCGCCGACAAGTTCCTTTGGCACATTCGCCTGTTCAAAAGCCGCACTTTGGCGCAGGCCGCGATTGATACGGGGCACGTAAGGATTAACGGCGAACGGATGGAGCGGACCAGCCAGCTTGTTCATATTGGCGATGTGATTACTATGCCGCGCGGCGAAGAGGTCGTTGCGCTGCGTATTGTTTGCCTGCCGCAATCTCGGGTAAATTCGGTAGCGGCGATGCTATGTTACAATCGCTTGTAAGAATGGTTCGCAAAGAAAAATAGGGCGCAACGGTAACAGGTTGTTGACTTAGGGTGCTTAGTCACAATAGGCATGTTTTGGCGGGTCGCCGAGGTGGTTCAGCACCCTATAAGAGAGAGTTCAAACCATGACTTATGTTGTTACCGACGCATGCATCAAATGCAAATATATGGACTGCGTTGAAGTATGTCCGGTGGATTGTTTTTACGAAGGCGACAATATGCTCGTCATCAATCCTAGCGAATGCATCGATTGCGGCGTTTGTGAACCCGAATGCCCAGCCGAAGCGATCTTGCCTGACACCGAAAATGGATTGGAGCAATGGCTGGAATTAAACGCGACATACAGCGCAGAATGGCCGAATATCACCACCAGCCGCGAGCCGCCTGCGGACGCCGATGAACATAAGGGCGAAGAGGGCAAGTTCGATAAATATTTTTCCGCTGAACCGGGCGAAGGCGATTAACATTGAAATAGTTGATGCCGCAGGGATGCGGCATTGCTTGCCCGCCGACATTGGCGATACGATCCGCGATGTGGCCGAGGGCGCAAGGATAGTGGGTGCAATGGGCGAATGCGGCGGGTTCCTTGCGTGCGGAACGTGTCATATCATAGTCGACGATAGCTGGGCGACGCGTTCCGGAGCCGCTAATGACGATGAAGTGTTCATGCTAAACGGCGCGGTAGGCAGGCATGAGAATAGCCGTCTCGCGTGCCAAATGACGCTTGATGAAACGCTTGACGGACTTATCGTGCATGTGAGCAATATCAATGGATAGGAACGGGCAATATGGCGCTTGAATTTGATCCTACATCGGCGACGTTTGACCGTGATTTTTATTCCAATATAAAGGCGATGCGCGAACAATGCCGCGCGTATCGGCACGAGGGCACTTTGATCCCGGCGGTATCGGTGTTTCGCCATGCCGATGTTGTGCCGATGTTACAGGACTGGGAAAACTGGTCATCGGGGCGTTCCGAGATTATGAAGAAGCGGGGCTTTGGTATTGCTTCGATCATGGTCGGCGACGACCCCCCCGATCACACGCGTTACCGCAAATTGATGGCGCCGTTTTTCATGCCGGTATCGGTCAACAGCTTTGACGAAATTATCAGCCGCGAAATCGACGTCGCAATGGAAAAATGCCTTAATGCGGGTGAGATTGATCTGGTCGAGGATTTTGCAGGTCCCATTGTCAACGGACTGATCTGCAAGATTTGCGGAATCCCTGATGAGGACCGCGAATTTATTCGGTCCAAGGCAATGCTGGTCGCGGCGCATTACGGCAAGGGATTATTCTGGAAAGAACCCAATCCCGAAATTGAAGAAGTAATCGCAAAAGTCGGCTGGGAATTCGGTTTTTACTTCATCCAGCACGTCGAGGTTTTGAAAAAATCCAAAACGCCCAGCATATTGTCGACGCTGTCCGAGCAGCTGACTGAACCACGGGAAATTGCCGCGATATGCGCGCTGATGATTGCAGCGGGGCTTGAAACGACGACCAACATGATCGTCCACGGGATGCAGGAATTGATCCGGCATCCCGTGCAAATGGCAAAGCTGCGCGGCGATGGCGGCCTGATGAACAGCGCGATTGAGGAAATGTTCAGGTACCGGGGAACGCTGCGCCGCCATGAACGCGTCGCGGTGCATGACAGCAAAATTGACGATGTCGAAATTGCTGCCGGCGATTCGGTGATTTTATGGAATGCCTCTGCCAACCGTGACCCTGCGGTGTTCGACCGGGCGGAAGAATTCCTGATCGACCGGGCCCCCAATCGCCATATCGCATTTGGCAGCGGGATACATACGTGTCTGGGCATTATCATGGCGCGCGCCGAAATGCGGCTGACATTCCAGCGGTTATTGGACGGCACATCCAGCATCGCGGAAACACGCGGGGCTGATAGTTACGAAAGCTATGGCAACGGCGTGATGGACGTGGCGAAACGGTATAGTGTTAGTTTGGTAGGGTAGGGCGGCTCAATCACAACAACCCTGCCGACCGCATGCTCGAATAACCGTCTTTGCCCACGATGATATGGTCATGCACAACAATTCCCAACTTCTTTCCGGCGTCCATAATCTCGCGGGTGAGGGCGATATCCTGACGGCTGGGTGAGCTATCGCCGCTGGGGTGGTTGTGCACCAGAATGACCGCAGCAGCGCCCAGATCAATTGCGCGGCGGATGACCTCGCGCACGTAAATCGGTGCTTGATCGATAGAGCCTTCGCCGGCAATCTCGTCGCGAACCAGCTGGTTTTTGCTGTTAAGATACAGCACGCGCACGCGCTCAATCGTCAAATGCGCCATATCTGCGCGCAAATAATCGAGTAAAGCCTGCCAACTCGCCAATATCGGCATTTCGCGCACTGGTTCACTTAGCATCCGCAATGCAGCGGCCTGCACAATTTTAAGCGCAGCCGTGCTGGTTTCGCCCATGCCTGGCTGGCGCGCTATATTGATCGCGTCGGCGGTCAGCAATGCCGCAAGGCTGCCATAATGTGCGATCAATTGTTTCGCCAACGGCTTGGTATCGCGGCGCGGTATCGCTAGCGCGAGCAGATATTCGACAAGTTCATGGTCGAGCAAAGCATCCCCGCCGCGCTCCAGCAATCGGCCGCGCAGACGGGCACGGTGGCCATTGCCGGAATTTTCGTCTTTTTCAGCCATGCTTGATCCAACTCTGCGCTTTATTTCAGATGTTTTCGCGATTTTTGTGGGGCGCGCAAGACCCTTTGGCACAAACTAAGTTGCAACGGACTGCGCTTTCCCGCATTTGCATCTTATGTCGGATGAAACCGAATTGTCGCCGCGCGAATTTCGTTCAAAACGGTCAAGTACAATGCGCACTATTTTTGGCGCAGCTATATTGCTGTTCGCTGCGCTGCTGGTCATTGCGTATTGGCAGCGGCTGAATCTTGCCGATGGTTTGGTGCGGGACCAGTTAAAGGCATATGACATTGATGCAACATTTGCGATCAAGGATGTCGGCCTGCGCACACAGCGGCTGGAAAATATCGTCATCGGCGATCCTGCAGACCCTGATTTGACTGCAGACTGGGTCGAATTGGACGTAGCGATCAATTTCTCCGGTGTTACGCCGCGTGATGTGCGCGCATCGGGCGTGCGGCTGAATGGACGGATAAAAGACGGAAAATTGAGCTTTGGCCAATTGGATAAATTTGCTGATTCTAGCAGCAAAGAGACATTTGAACTGCCTGATATCGCGCTGGACGTCGCTGATGCGCAATTGCGGCTTGATACGCCGTGGGGCCTGATAGGTGCAGGATTGGACGGAACAGGTTTACTGCGGCAAGGTTTCGAAGGCAATCTGTCGGTCCGTGCGCCAAAACTACAATATGCCGGTTGCGCGGTGACAGATACCAAATTTGATGGCCGGTATGTTCTAGATTTCAGGCAACCAAATCTGATCGGGCCGATTGCTGCTCAGATGCTCGCTTGTCCTGAACGCGGTATAAATGTGGCTCAACCTTTGCTCAATGCCGATGTCCGGCTTTCCGAACAATTTGATAACTGGCTGGGTGATGTAAAATATTCGGCGGGCAGTATTGCGGTAAATGATATCCGTTTATCATCGCCAGGCGGTACCCTGAAATTAGACGGCAATACGCAGCGGACGAATTTCGATGCCGTTTTGTCGGGCGCAAGCTTTACCAGCGCGCCATTGGATGCACGCGATATTGCGGCAACGGCAAAAGGCAAAATTGGATTTGCCGCAGCAGGCATTGATATAAGCTCGCAAGGCGCGTTGCAGGTGATGGGCGGCGCTCTCGACAATCGTTATCTGGATGGTTTGGATGGAGCAGTGCGGCAATCAGCAACGTCTCCGGCCGGGCCGTTATTGGCCAAAATCCAGCCAGCCTTGCGCCGCTTCATTGCCGATTTCGATGGCAGCATGCGATATGATGCCGCCATTGAAACCGATGGTAATATGACAGTCGCATCTGACAGGATGGCCGTTACCAGCCGCAGCGGCGCAAAATTGACACAGTCGGGCCTCGCGACATTGGACGGTTATAATGGCAACTGGACCCTTGGATCACCCGTTTCGCTTACGCTTGGCGGCGGCGGCTTACCCAGTGCGGCGCTTTCTTTGCGACAAGGGCGCGGCAATGCTTGGACGGGCGGTTTGAACATGCAAAAATTTGCATCGGGCAATGCGAGCCTTGCCATTCCCGCTTTGGCATTTTCTGGTACGCCCGGCGGCACGTGGCGATTTGATGGACGCGCGTTGCTAAGCGGTCCATTGCCCGATGGATTTGTTACCGCACTGAATATACCCATTGATGGCCAGTGGGATGGACGCAATTTTTCACTATATCAATCGTGCCAGAATGTTGCATTTCAAAATATCCGCTATGCCAATTTGGCACTGTCACAGCAAAGCATCCGGTTATGTCCAAATGGCGGCGGCAGCATATTGCAAGCGGGTGGCGGCGGGACACGGTTCAGCACCGCGATTCCCGATTTTGCCGTATCCGGGCTGTTTGACGGGCAGCGGGCCATTGCGCGCGGAAGCAATGTACGGTTCAATTTGAACGAGGGTTTTACTGCTAGCAATATATTCGCCGAATATGGCAGTTCCCCGATCCGTGTAAAGGCGCCTGCATTGCGTTTCAGCTTTGCCAGCGGCTTCACCAGCAACAATGTCAAAGTAGAGATTGGCGACAAGGCTGCGTTAACCGAGTTTGAAATTGCGCGCGTATTCGGCAGACCGGCTAAGGGCGGATTTGCCGGACGGGTGGAGGAAGCCAATGGCCAGATTGCCAATGTACCCTTGCTGCTGGACAGTGCAAACGGCGACTGGACGTTTCGCGGCGGAAACCTGACTTTATCTGGCGCGATGCGGGTCAGCGACGCGGCGCAAGTCGACAGATTTCAGCCGTTGAACGTGCCCGATATGTTGGTCACACTGGAAAACGGCGTCATCAACGCCATGGGAAGTTTGCACGAACCCAAAACAGGGCGTCAAGTAGCGCAGGCGGATATCAAACATCTGTTGACCGCTGGCAGTGGCGGGGCATTATTGTCGGTCGATAATTTGCGGTTTGACGAAGGGTTCCAACCGGAACTGATCACACCGCTGACATTGGGCGTGATCGCCAATAGCCGCGGCGTGGTGAACGGCGATGGCCGGATTGACTGGAATGCAAATGGCGTGACCAGCAGCGGGCGTTTTGTGACCGAGACTTTTAACGTCGCGGCGGCATTTGGTCCGGTGGAAAATTTGCGTACGGAAATAGTGTTCAATGATTTGTTGGGATTTGAAACTGGCCCGGGACAACTGGCACAGATTGGATCGGTTAATCCAGGTATAGCAGCGCTGAACGGGCAAATCCGCTATCAATTATTGCCCGGCAAAAAAATAGGTATTGAGGGCGGGACTTGGCCGTTTGCGGGCGGTGAGTTGATATTGGAACCGACCGTGCTTGATTTTGGTATCGACAAGGACAGGCGGCTTACGTTCCGCGTCGTCGGCATGGATTCGGCGCAGTTTCTGGGCCAATATGATTTTCAGAACCTGCAAGTGTCCGGTATTTTTGACGGTACATTGCCGATGGTGTTTAATCAGGACGGAGGCCGTATTGTCGGCGGCTCACTTGTATCGCGGCCGGGCGGCGGGCAGGTGAGTTATGTCGGCGATCTGACATATAAAGACATGGGAGTTTTTGCCAATTTTGCTTTTAATGCGCTGAAATCGATCCGGTATAATGAACTGGTTATTGGTGTAGCTGGTGATATTGACGGCGAAATAGTCACCGAGGTTAAATTTGCCGGATTGCAACAGGGCACGGGGGCGCAGCGGAATTTCATCACCAAACAGCTGTCGAAAATTCCGATCCAGTTTAACGTCACCATTCGCGCCCAGTTTTTGCAGCTGATTAGCTCGGTTCGCGGGTTATATGACGCCGAATATGCGCGGGATCAGGGTTTGCCGTTCCTGATTGACAAGCAACGCGGGACACCGCCGATTACAGGCGAAGAAACAGGTGCAACGAAAAGTGAGCCAAAAGATGAATAAAGCGTTCAGCGATGGGAAAGCCGATATGTGTGATGACAACATCCAATTGACGAACCGCATGAATAGTGCGATTCGCCGTAACATGGGGAACAGGATCTTTTTAATCGCATTGCCATTGACGGCGGCAGTATCCGGATGCGTGCAAGTGCAAGCGCCCGACAAGCCTATCGTCATCAACCTGAATATCCAAATCCGGCAAGAAGTTTTGTACCGGCTGGATCAGGCATCGAAACAGGTAATCGATCAAAATCCGGAGATATTCTAATGAAAAAATATGTTGAAATGATTGTCGCCGCCGCTTTACTTGGCACCACTGCAACTGCCGCATCGGCCATGCAGCGTGACCCCGCGTTTCAGGCGGCCCGCGATCAAGGGTTGATTGGCGAGAAACCAGATGGATATCTGGGCTACGTTACATCGCCTTCGCCTGCAATTGATGCGCTGGTCAAGGATATCAATATCAAACGCAAGGACGCGTATACCAAAGCCGCCAGCGCTAATGGTGCAACGGTTGAGGAAATGGCGTTCCGCAATGGCTGCCGCTTAATCGGTGAGCGCGTTGCGGTGGGCGAAAAATATCAAACACCAAATGGCAGCTGGGTAACAAAGACGGATGCTGCGGCTGTGTTGGATACGCGCTGTCCTTGATTTAAGCGAAATTTTGCAGGTCTTGAAATTGGGCTCGCAGCATAACCGCTGCGAGCCTTTTTATTTGCAAATCCCGCGCTGCAACATGTTTTGCACATATTGCAATCAGGCGATGTTGACTTGAACTGAACCGTCGCCTAATGCGCCCGTGCCTAGGCGGGATGTCCCGGTTTCATGGCCGCCCGTTTCATATCCTGAAAGGACGGAATATCATGGCTCCAGAAGATCCCGTGCAGGACGGCAAACGCCTTGAAGACCCGCGGCTCGATTCGTTAGACATGCAGCTGAAAAAGGTCCGAAAGGCGGAAGACGTTCGTTCCGGCAAAGCAAACCAAGTCCCCGCCAAAGGAATGCGGCAGGGAAATAGAGTGCTGACGGAATTGATCGCTGGTCCTGCGGGTGGTGCATTGGTTGGATGGTTCTTGGACCGTTGGCTGGATACCGCTCCGTGGATTCTGCTCACCTGCCTGTTCCTTGGGATCGGCGTGGCGTTCAGGAACATTATAAAGATTTCTGCTGAGCGTCCGGAATAGTTCGGACGCTTGTTGCGTATTAAACAGGCCTAAACAAATGGCCCAAACAGGGTAGTGAACGTGGCATCTGAAAGCGGCAAAATTGATCCGATGCATCAATTCCAGATTGAGCC
>JANOKA010000019.1:0-3531 GCA_031418995.1 Sphingomonadales bacterium
GACGAAGCGGCGGATAAACAGATTGAGGCGCTCGACCGTTTTGAAATCGAAGGGGTCGGTCATAATATCGATTTTGTCAGCGCCATCATGCAACATCCACGGTTCCGGTCGGGCGACATTACAACGGGCTTTATTGCCGAGGAATATCCAGATGGGTTCCACGGCGCACCGATGTCGACAGACTTAGCGAACAGCCTGTGTGCGATAGCCGCTTTTGCATCGGCAGCAGAGGCGGACAGGGCACGCCGTGTGGATGGGCAGCTGGGCGAAGTACTTAATCCGCCTGCGGCTTGGCAAGTTAAGATTGGCGATATTTTGCGTGACGTTATCCTGTCCGGCGATGATGTTACGGTGGATGGCGCGCCGCTGCATTTGAGTATGGAGTATACACCGGGCAACCGGATAGTTGCGGCGGAAATTGACGGTGTGTCTTTGACCGTAAAGATCGCAAAATCCCGCATGGGGTTCACATTAACGACGCGCGGTGCGGCACACCATGTCCGTGTATTGCCCGCACATGTCGCACCGCTGGCGGCATATATGATTGATAAAATACCGCCCGACATGTCCCGTTTCCTGCTGTGCCCAATGCCGGGATTGCTGGTGGCGTTGCATGTACAGGCTGGAGACAAGGTTGAGGCAGGGCAACCGCTCGCCGTTGTCGAAGCGATGAAGATGGAAAATATCCTGCGCGCTGAAAAATCTGGTGTCGTTAAATCGCTCAACGCAACTGTAGGAGACAGCCTTGTAGTGGATGCCGTTATATTGGAGATGGAATGATTGCATATTTTAACGACAATCTTGATATAACATTATTAAATATGTGGCTTGAAGAACACATGTGCCAAAATTTACAGGCTGACCCAAAATTTTACGCTGTGTTTGTAAGCCAGTATGATAATAATCAACAAATAAGAGGTGGTCGCGCACTACTTTAATACGCTGCGAATGGCGGCATCTCCCTATTGTTGAGGCATTTATGGCACATATTGGAAATGGTTATTTTGACAAGCGCGGTCATTTTTTCAAAACACCCGAGGAAGCCACGGTTAGCGACATTGCCGCTATTCTAGGCCGTATTGGCGACGGGGAAAGCCTTGCGCCTGGTATAGCGCAGATGTTGCTCGACCGCCGGGCAGATATCGAAGAGGTCTTCATTCAGCATGACGCCATGGTGCGCCGCAACAACGAAGATATCGCAGCGGATAATGTCACGCCCTTGCACATCACAACAAAGCGCGACATTTAAGTATTTGAAATAATGAAGCGTATTTAAAAGCGAATGGCCGTTTAGCGCCGCTTGCCCTTGTGTTTGATATTTGCAGGGCGTCCCCGTTTGTTGGGCTTAAATCCTAGTTTGCCGCTAGCACCGTCGCTTCTGCCCCGTCGCGGCGTAAATGAGCCGCCTTCAGGCAATTCAAACCGCAATGCGCCGCTGATTGGATTGGCTTCGGCCAAACGCAATTTCAGCTTCATACCGGGGCGAAATTCCTCGCCCGTGCGTTCGCCGATCAAACTGCGGCTTTCCTCATCGTACCGGAAATAGTCCGAGCCGAGGCTGGAAACCGGAACAAGCCCATCGCCGCCAATACCGTCAACTGTGGCGAAAAATCCGAAATTTTGAACGCCCGTAATCTTTGTCTCGACGATTTCGCCAACATATTGTGCCAGATACGCGGCGACATAGCGGTCGGTCGTCTCGCGCTCCGCCTCCATTGCCCGGCGTTCGGTGCGGCTGATGGCTTCCGAAGTTGCCTCTAGTTTGGTGATGGCCGCTTGCGACAATCCCGTACTATCCTTGATTGACTTGTCTTTTGGCACAGGCATTTCAAGGCCATATGCGCCAACCAAAGCGCGGTGGACGACCAAATCAGCATAGCGGCGGATGGGCGATGTGAAATGCGCGTAACTGCCCAAGGCTAACCCGAAATGCCCGACGTTGCGCGGGCTATAATAGGCCTGTGTCTGGCTGCGCAGTACCGATTCCATAACCTGAGCCCGAATTTCGCCATCTTCCTGAATTTTCGTCAATATCGCATTGAAAGTAGATGGTTTAACCACTTGCCCCATCGCAAACTCAACATCGAAAGTTTTCAGATAATCCTTTAACGCCATCAGTTTTTCACGGCTTGGTTCCTCATGTGCGCGATATATAAGCGGGGATTTTTTGGCTTCTAACGCTTTGGCTGCTGCAACATTGGCCGCAATCATATAATCTTCGACCAAACGATTGGCGTCCAACTGTAAACGAAGCGCAACACCTGTAACGCGGCCCTTTTCGTCCAGTGTGATACGCCGTTCGGGCAGATCAAGCGCAAGCGGCTCACGCTTTTGCCGCGCTTTGAACAACAAATCCCAGCATGCCCATAACGGCTTTAGTGCAGGTTCCAGCATCTGGTGTTGCAAGGTCCCGTCCATGGCCGCCTGCGCATCTTCATACGCAATATTGGCGGCGATGCGAGCAATTGCGCGGGTAAAGCGCCATGCCGTGACGTTGCCTTTGCTGTCGATGGTCAAATGGCACGCCAGTACGGCGCGATCTTCGTCCGCACGTAGCGAGCATTTATCGGAGGACAGGCTATGCGGCAGCATCGGTACGACAAGATCAGGGAAATAGACGCTGTTTCCGCGCTTTACCGCTTCACGGTCAAGCAGGCTTTCAGGGCGTACATAATAACTGACATCGGCAATGCATACGATAGCGCGAAATCCGCCTTTGTTTTTGGCATCATCATCGGGCGCGGCCCAAATCGCATCGTCAAAATCACGGGCATCGCGCGGATCAATCGCAATAATCGGCAAGTGCCGCAAATCTTCTCGCTGGTCGGCGGTAATAGGCAGTTTTGAAACAGCCAGCGCCTCTTGCTCGGTTTCATCACTAAACTGGTCCGGAATGCCATATTTGTGGATGGCGATCATACTAAAGCTTTTGGGTGCAAACGGGTCACCCAGCACTTCATTGACCTTAGCCGAGCGGCGCGCTGCATTTCCGGTCAGTTCGGCAAGAACCAAATCACCTGGATTGGCGTTCCCGACATCACCTATCGGCGTATCAAAACGGACTTTCTTGTCTACGGATTTAAGGAAGAGGCGCCCATTGTCCGCCTTTTCCACGACGCCCAATAATTGCTCACTTGCCTTGGGCAGTTTTTTGATTGGATGTGCAAGATAGCCGTTACCCGCTTGTTCGGTGCGTGCCAAAATCCGGTCACCAATACCAAGCGCGCCGCGCCGCCCTTTTTCAATGACGCGCAATTTGGGCGGGGGAATGCCGTCGGCTTCCCAACGCTCCGGAACCGCAATGGGCTGATTACCATCAATCTCGACGATTTTCAGCACCGTGACGCGCGGTACGCCGCCCATTTTATGGAACGCACGGCCCGGCGCAAGATCAACCAAACCTTCATCGGTCATATCGCGCAGCAGCGCCTTTAACGCGATTTTCTCTGCGCCCTGCAATCCGAACGCTCTGGCAATTTCCCGCTTTCCTGCTGGCGCATCGCTGCGTTCTATATAGTCCAATATCTGCTT
>JANOKA010000020.1:0-7582 GCA_031418995.1 Sphingomonadales bacterium
GCCATCGTGCATCGACAACCGCCCACTGCGGTTCAACGAATGGGATGCAATGCGGCCACAAACCGTCAGCGTTTCGGCAACGCCCGGTAAATGGGAGATGGAACAATCCGGCGGGGTTTTCGCCGAACAAGTGATCCGCCCGACGGGCCTGATTGATCCGCCCGTTGAGATAAAGCCCGTCGAGGATCAGGTGCAGGATTGCATCAACGAATGCCGCAAGACCGCCGAGGCCGGATATCGCACGCTCGTCACTACATTGACCAAACGCATGGCGGAGGATTTGACCGAATTCATGCACGAGGCGGGGCTGCGCGTGCGGTATATGCACAGCGATGTCGAAACGCTGGAGCGGATTGAGCTGATCCGTGACTTGCGGCTGGGCGTCTATGATGTGCTGGTGGGTATCAACCTGCTGCGTGAAGGATTGGATATTCCTGAATGCGGATTAGTGACGATATTGGACGCCGATAAGGAAGGGTTCTTGCGCAGCGAAACCTCGCTGATCCAAACCATCGGCCGCGCCGCGCGCAACGTCGATGGCCGCGTGATCCTGTATGCTGACCGGATGACGGGCAGCATGGAACGTGCGATTGCGGAAACCGACCGAAGGCGCGAAAAGCAGCACGCGTATAATATCTTACACGGCATCACCCCGACCACAATCAAGCGCGATATCGCTGACATTGTTGCGCATACGGCCAGCCGTGACAGCGTGCTGGTCGATATCGAGGATGACGGCATCAACAATCTGGTCGGCCATAACCTGCGCGGATATATTGCTGACCTTGAAAAACGCATGCGTACCGCCGCCGCCGATCTGGAATTTGAAGAAGCCGGGCGTTTGAGGGATGAAATCCGCAAGCTAGAGGCAACCGAACTCGGCCTGCCCACCGACAAACAAGTCGCCGCGCCAAAGGGCCGTTCGATGGAGGGGAAGCCGGGCACGCGAAAAACGAAATACGGGAAATCGCAGAAGAAGTGGGGGAAGTGATGCTTGCATTTTGCAAGTAATAGTGCTAGCACTATACGCACAAAAGGAGATGCAAAATGGCCACAGCAACGGCACGCAATGTTGATGACAAGGATTATGCTGCCTTGGTAGCGACCGCCAACGAGAAAGGAAATTCGATATCAGACGAACTCCGCGCGCTAATCGCCGAGCTTGCCCGCAAACGGCGGGGTAAGCAATTGGTGGCCGAGTTGAAGGCTTTGCGCGATAGCTCCAATTGGACGCTTCCCGATGGCATGACATCGCTCGATCTTTTGCGTGAAGAACGCGATAGCTGGTGATCGTTGTTGATGCGAGCGTTGCGGTAAAGTGGTTTTTGCCTGAACTAAATGCCGATTCTGCCGCTGCGTTATTTGACTCGGGCGACAATGAACTGATTGCGCCCGACTTACTGGTTGTTGAAGTTTGTTCTACATTAGTGCGCGGCGCAAATATGGTCAAATCCAACCGTGTCGATGCGTTGAGCAACCTGCAAAAATTTCAATCCATGTTGGAGGCGGGCGATGTCAACGTTTTACGAAGTCTACCCGATCAACTGCAGCGCGCAGCGCGATTGGCAATCGACCTAGGCCACCCGCTGAAAGACTGCATCTATCTTGTTCTCGCCATGGAATTGGATTGCGAGTTGGTGACGGCCGACGCGCGATTTGCCGGAAAGGCGCGGGAGATGTGGAGCAAGGCGCGGGTCTTGGGGGCCTGATGGGAATTTTATTCAAAACTGTTGATGATTGGATAAACAAGCATCGCGCTTGGTCATTGTTGGCTGCGGTTTTTATAACCGTAACTATGGTGGCGCTGATAAATTGGCTGACAGGATCAGATCATTTTCGCCAATTTTTTTATCCCAAACGATGCGTTCCAACTTCACCAGAATCCTGCGATCCAATTGAGTGGAAAGAGCTTTTTCAAGCTGCTGTTCTGATCCTCGGCCTGCCGATAGCGTTCCTGCTTTGGCACTGGCGAGATCGAAACGTGCGTGACCAGATTGAGAATACGCGAAAAGACCTCAACTATAGAGAATTCAACGAAATTCAGGTTAGATTGGCAGGTGCGATTGACATCGACGTATCGGAAAAATCCTCAATCGCGCTTCAAACATCTGCCCTCTTTCAAATGTCAGAATTTCTTTCTGGTGATAGAGGTGATCAGTTTGCTCGCACTGCATTTGAGGCAGTTCGAGCGAAATATAATTCTGATTTTGAAGAACTTTTCTCAAATAAGTTCAAACGCGAAATTCATGATTTTAATCAAATTTATGACAAAATCATCCAACATAGATTCAAGAAATATCACCACCTATTGATGCTCATGATGCATTTGAATCATGATTTGCGCAAAATAGGAGATTTGTATCAAAAAGACCCAAGCAAGCGAATGAATCGTAGGTTTTTCAGTGAAAATTTTCAGGATATTTTCCTTAATAACAAGTATGCTCATTATTTTAACATTTCCACGCTGCACATTCCATCCGTCGTAGAAGATAAAAATCTAGCCGGAATTCAAGCAATTGGTACAAGATTTTCCGGTGAGAAAATTCATAAAGTCAAATTTACGAATTCAAATTTGCTCGGAGCTGCCTTTCTAAAAGCTACCATCACTAAATGCGACTTTCGGTTGGCTACAATTGATCTGGCTAAAATTATTAATTCGTCATTGGAGAATTGCGATTTCTCGCATGCAAAACTTCGAAAAATTCAATTACAAGATGTGGATCCCATTACGTATCAGCTGCGAAGCAGCAAATTGGTCAAATGTTCTTTCCAGGGAGCTGATTTGACTTGGACATCGTTAGGCGAACAGGATTTTACGGATACCGATTTTTCCTCAGCGATTTTAATTTGCACAGACTTTGGAAGGTGCAATGTTGCTGGATCAAACTTTACAAATTGTGATATCCGTGGAGCCAATATGACGCGCATTGACCCTCGGCTGCTCAAGAGTTGTCAAGACGCTCGATTTGATGATTCTACAAAGTTCCATCTTCCTACGCCGGGAACGAGTCTGAGTTGGACACATGAACAGCTGCAGGAAATAAGGGATCTTTGGCGAAGTTGTGGTGCAAAGCATGTCAATGATTCTTAGAGACCGCGGCAGGCGCTTTACAATGCTTTGTCGGAAAACGGCAATCCGACGTTGGAAACGCTGACCACTGTTTTAACCGCACTGGGTCTTGAACTGACGGTGCAAAAGCGCGCGGCTTGAAACGTCACTGGTACATCAGCTAAATACCCTACTTCACAACCACCCCGCCCTTCATAACGTGCACGGGCCTTTCCAGCACGCCGATATCAGCCGTGGGGTCGCCCTCAACGCCCACCAGATCGGCAAAACGCCCCGGCGCGATACTGCCGATATCGCTGCTTTTACCCAATAATTCTGCCGCACGGATCGTCGCGCTTTGGATCGCTTGCATGGCGGTCATTCCGTATTTGACCATATAGGTAAATTGCCGTGCGTTGCCGCCGTGGGGATATACGCCCGCGTCGGTGCCATAGGCGATTTTGACGCCCATTTTTACCGCTTTGGTAAATCCGGCGCGCTGAACGTCGGTGGTTTCACGGTTCTTGCGCAGATATTCGGCGGGCCAGCCTTCTTTGGTACCGATGTCGTCGATATAGTCGCCATTATACACATCCATGACCAGCCAGACGCCGGCATCCTTGGCCAATTGCAGGCCTTCGTCGTCAATTAAGCTGGCATGTTCGATAGAGCGCACTCCGGCGCGGATCGCAGATTTTATGCCCGCTGCGCCGTGAGCATGCGCAGTAGCATAACTGCCGCGTTTTACCGCGGCGTCCACCACGGCGCGCATTTGCGCCTCGGTCAGCTCCGGTTCGCCTGGTTCAGTCCCGATGGCCAGCACCGCGCCCGTAGCAATCATTTTGATAAAATCCGCGCCGTTATCAAACAGAAACTCGGCGCGCTCCGCCGCTTGCGCGGTATCGCTGGCTACGCCCAGCCGCATATCGGCGGGCAAGGTTTCGTTGGGAACAACGCCGTTCAACTCGCCTCCGCCCTTTGGTATCGTCAGATACGCGCCCGCCACAAACATACGCGGTCCCGGAACATGGCTAGCGTTAATCGCATCGCGCAAGGCCACATCGGTTAGTCCCCGGTACGTGCCAACATCACGAACCGTGGTGAACCCCGCCATCAATGTATCGCGCGCATTTTTTGCGCCGATTAATGCGGTAGCGGCAGGTGATGTTTTCAGCGGCGCGGCCACATCGGCGCTTTGTCCGGTATCGGCCAGATGCGTGTGCAAATCGGTCAAGCCGGGCAGCACGGTAAAGTCCGACCAATCCACGCGCCGCGCACCATCCGGTGTCGCCGCACAGGCGCTTACAGCCGTAATCCGGTCATTTGTGACAGATATACACTGCCCGGTTAGGACCGTACCAGCGGTGACATCGATCAATCGGCCAGTATGGATATATAGGTTTTCGGCCAATACGGGTTGCGCTGCAAAACATGCTGCCACAGCCCATAGCGCAGCGATCCGCCGCGTCACCGCTCTAATCCTTTTTGGTGATGCGCGCGATTTCGCGTTCAACCATCGCCTCGACAATGTCAGGCAGATTTGTGTCGAGCCAGTTTTTCAGCATCGGACGCAGCAATTCACGCGTCAGGCCTTCGAGCGATGTTTCGCCGGACCGCACGATTTGCGGCGCCACGCCGGGTTCCGCCAGCGTCTGCAGCGCCGAAAAGCTATGCCGCAAACTGCGCGCTTTGTTATCGTCGAGCAAAATGTCCATATCGGCCGCTTCATATGCCGGTTCAGCGGCCTGCGTCAGTTCCAGTATTTCATCGGCACGCGGCATAGCGTCGCTGGTTTCCGGCGCAGCCTTTACTGCCCGTTTGGGTGCAGACGGACGCACCCGATCCTCATCGGCGATGATTTTTTTGATCGAAGATAGAATCTCGTCCATCGAAAGATCGCTGCGGCTGTCCGCCATAATATCTGCCCTGTTTAACGTCTAAAAGATTTAACGTTGCTTACTGCTCATGCCCTTGCCAGTGGAAAAATCCACCAATGGTTCTATTTCCGCCGTTTGTGCCTGTGTGTCAATGGTGCGCGTGGCTTTTGCCGTTGGATCGGCATTGGTGGACCAGTCATTCCACGCATTTTCCACGCGGTCATAATATTCCGACGGATCGTATAACGGCCCGCCCTCCAGCCCCAGATCGCGCGCCTCGGCACGGCCCATTGCGGCCAGCAAACTGAAACCGGCGACATACGCATTGCGCCGCGCCGCGACCAGATCGACCTTGCTGTTCAGTAATTCCTGCTCCGCATTCAAAATGTCTAATATCGTGCGGTTGCCCACAGTGTTTTCGGCGCGAACGCCCTCCAGCGACAATTCATTCGCCGATACCGCGCGTTCGGACGAGGATATAACCTCCATACTCGCCCGCCAGCTGGCATAGGATGCCCGCGTTTGCGCAATCACATCGCGTTCTGCCGCGATTTCGGCCTCTTGTGCTTGGCTGAGCCGTGCCTGTGCTTGGCGAATTTGCGCCGCAGGAGCGCCGCCCTGAAACAACGGGATGTTCACCCGCACGCCGACCTGCGCCGATGTCGAGGATTGATCGATATTTGCGGATGATCCATTGAATGTCGAACTGCCCAGCGCATTGCTGTAACTGCCGCTGGTAAATCCGGCGACGGTCGGCAACCGCGATGCATTCGCTCCGGCACGGTCGAGCGCCGCAGCCGCCAACAGTTTGGTCGCAGCGGCCAGATCGGGATTGTTTTCAAGCGCAATTTTCACCGCCATATCGGGGGCATCGGGCAAATTGGGCAGCGGCGGCGGCGCTTGCAAATCATCGGGCGCCCTGCCCACCAAAGCAATATAGCTTTCTTTTGACCGGATCAAATTGGCCCGTGCCGATTCCATCCCGCTAACGGATGTGGCCAGCCGTGCCTCAGATTGGGCAACGTCGGTACGCGTCAGATCGCCAATTTCAAAACGGTCACGCGTGGCTTGCAAATTCACTTGCAACACGCCGACTTGTGCGCGGTTCAGCGACACCACCGCCTCGTCCCGGATCACATCCATATACGCACCAACCACCGCCGAAAACAGGCTGCTTTCGGTGGCGCGTAAATTCTCGCGCCCGGCCAGCACGCGGGTTTCGGCCGCACGTATCGCGTTTTTAATCGCGCCGCCGCTGTATAACGGAACCTGTATCGTCGGACCAACGCTGACTGAACGGGCATTGCTGAATTGTTGGCTGGACTGCGAATTATAGATATTTTCGGTATAGTTTACGGATGCTGCCGCATTGGGCCTGCCTTGCGCCTTGGCCAGCGCCACATTTTCGTCAACCGCCTGTTGCCCGGCGCGTGCTCCGGTTAAATTCGGATTGGTAACATAGGCCGATTCCAGCGCCTCGCGCAACGTGTCGGCTTGTGCCGGACTGCTGCACAACACCGTGATGCACGCGGCAATGCTGGTGGTCCGGGCCAAGCTGCGAACAACATCCGTACGGCTGAATATCAAAATACAAACTCCACATCTTTGGCAAAGCCGGGCAGCGGCGCAATGTCGGTATCGGCCAAAACGCGCAGGGCAATTGCATGCCCATCGGGTTCGCCGCGCCGGTATCCTACGGCCAACCGCGTCACCACATTTTGCACCAGTCCGCAAACGACGCGCCCGCCATCGGCCAACTGATCGGTTAATGTGGTGGGCAATGCGGCCACCGCGCCGTCGACAATAATCAATGTATACGGGCCATGTGCCGCTGCACCAGATGGCAGCGCTCCGTCCGCTAGTGTCACATTGGCGGCGCCGCCAAGCAGTTTTTCCGCCGTAGCACGCAACCCGGCATCATCCTCCACCGCCACCACCGATGCCGCGCGCGATGCAATCAAGCTGGCCAGATATCCGGTCCCTGCCCCGATCAGCAATACCGCATCATCGCGGGTAACCTGCGCCGCCTCCAACATCATTGCCGCCGCCACAGGCGGATTCAACTTTCGTCCGCCGCTGCCCAGGGCAATGCTGCGGTCCATATAGGCAACAGGCCGCATGGCAGCAGGCACAAAATCCTCGCGCGGGGCGGCCCCCATTGCGGCCACAACCCATGGCTGGGATATGCCGCTGGTGCGCAACTGGCTGTCAATCATAGCACGGCGGTTTGCAGAATAATCGGGACTGGTCATGCGGTACTTTCAATAAGGTGCAGCAAATATGCGGAACACCGGATATATTATGGAGACGCCATAAACCGATGCGAACGCGTATTGCACAGGTAACACAGATTTTCAAACAAGGGTTTACCCAGCGCGTTTGCAAACGCCAAGCATGATTCCGACAAACCACCGATTTTAGGGCGCAAGCGGCAGACCCGCCGTTCACCAGCCATAATTGCATTCATATCCGGCAATGCGGCAACAATCATACGGGTTGTGGACAGGATTATGGACGATTTCCCGAGTTGCATAACCGCATTTCACCCGCTAGAGCGCCCATTCTGCACGCAATTGCAGCGAGGCCCGATGGCGGAGTGGTGACGTAGAGGACTGCAAATCCTCGCACCCGGGTTCGATTCCCGGTCGGGCCTCCA
>JANOKA010000021.1:0-1999 GCA_031418995.1 Sphingomonadales bacterium
CACAGGATCGCACTATCGTGACTTTTAATACAAAGGATTTTGCAATGGCCGCTGATAAATTTGATGTGACATTGTTAAAGCCCCGCCAGCTATTGGAGAATATGAAATGAGTGTCGCCAGCAATTATGCTCTGCGCCTTCCCGCATCTCTAAAACGAGAGTTGGAGAAGGTCGCCCGTGATGATGGCACGAGCCTGAACCAGCTTATTGTTACAGCAGTGGCCGAAAAACTATCTGCGCTGCGCACAGCTGATTTCTTCGAGGAACGCCGGGCAAGGGCAGATATTGGGGCTGCGCTTGAGGTGATGAACCGCAAGCGCGGCGAGAAGCCTAGGGATGGGGATGAGGTTTGACTAAAACTGAAGATAAGGAATTCTCAAAAGATACTGCACCACTCCATCAAGCTGTTGGAAGCGCGCTGGCGATGTGGTCTCAAGTTGAAAGTGGATTGGTGTTGGCATTTCGTTCAATCGCAAAAATTGAGAGCTATGCTGTCGCCGAAGCCATAATGTCAGCGACCCAGAGTTTTCGTGGTCGAATGAAGATGATCGATACGATCATTATTGTAGAACCCCTCCCTGAAGAAGCTTTGGCAGTTTGGAAAGGCCTGAAAAAGAGACTGGAAAAGTGTAATAATGAGCGAAACGGACTGGCGCATTTTTCCATTGTTCATCATACAGAGCACAAGCTGACCGACGGATATGCATTGGCTCCGTTGTTCAGTCCCGCAATTTCGGCTGCACGCGGGGAACCGCTTTTGCTGACTCCGACTGAAATTGCTGAGATTGAAGATCGCTTCCTTCAACTCGGCGGCGAGCTGCAATGGTTTAAGAGACCCAGAGTTAAGAGCGCTTCATAAAACTCAACGAGAAATTTTCTGTCACTTGCAAGTTACGATGATCGCAGCACGCCGTCCAGACATGTAAATATACTCAACTTTAAAACCCCTCACTCCGCCATCCCCATCTGCCACAGGATAAACGCAAACTCCTCGGCGGTTTCTTCCAGCGCGTTCCAGCGGCCGGACTTGCCACCATGCCCTGCGCCCATGTTGATTTTCATCAGCAGCAAATTGTCATCCGTCTTAACGCTGCGCAATTTGGCGACCATTTTGGCCGGTTCCCAATATGTGACGCGCGGGTCGTTTAGGCCGCCGGTGTACAGCATGGGCGGGTAGGCTTTGGCCGTTACCTGATCGTACGGGCTATAGCTGCGGATATATTCGAACGCGGTTTTGTCGGTGATCGGGTTGCCCCATTCGGGCCATTCGCCCGGGGTCAGCGGCAGGGTTTCATCCAGCATCGTGTTGAGCACATCGACGAACGGGACATGCGCCACGACTGCGCCGAAGATCTCTGGCGATTGGTTGGTGACCGCGCCCATCAATTCGCCGCCTGCGCTGCCGCCGCTCGCCGTTAACTTGCCTGCGCTGGTATACCCCTGCGCGATCAAACCTTTGCCGACATCGACAAAGTCGTTGAACGTGTTGGTGCGCTTGGTCAGTTTGCCGTCCAGATACCATTGATATCCCAGATCATCGCCGCCGCGGATATGCGCGATGGCATAGGCAAAGCCCCGGTCAACCAAACTCAAACGGCTGGTCGAAAATCCGGGCGGAATGGCGTATCCATATGCGCCGTAGGCATATAGGTGCATTGGCTGGCTGCCGTCCTTTTTATATCCCTTTTTATAGACCACAGACACCGGAACCTGCGTGCCGTCGCGCGCCGTAATCATCAGGCGTTCGGTTTCATATTGGCTGGCGTCATATCCCGACGGGATTTCTTGCACCTTCAATGTTTCCAGTTTTTTTGACACCACATCGTAATCGAACACGGTGTCGGGCGTGACCATAGATTCGTAAGATAACCGCAATTTGGTGACGGCATATTCGGGGTTGCCAGATAGCCCCGCGTCATAACTCGCCTCTGGAAACTGGATCGCCTGCGCTTTGCTGGGGTCGGCATACTCACGCACTTCGACCTGATCGAGCCCAGCGA
>JANOKA010000022.1:0-10494 GCA_031418995.1 Sphingomonadales bacterium
AAGCCGTGAATGCCGGATTTTGCGGCGGCATAGTTGACCTGACCGATTTGTCCGCCTTGGCCGTTAACCGATCCGACATTGACAATCCGGCCCCAGCCGCGGTTCCGCATGCCGGGAAATGTTGCCTTTGCCATATTGAAGCAGCCGGACAGATCAACGCGGATGACTTCCTCCCATTGTTCATATGTCATCCGCATCATTGTGGCGTCGCGGGTGATGCCGGCATTGTTGACCATGATGTCGATGCTGCCAAATTCAGCCTCGATTGCGGCGCAGGCGGCGATACATTCTTCGTGATCGCCGACATTCCATTTGCGCACTTCGATTCCCGTGCGCGCTTTGAATTGTTCGGCGGCAATATCGTTGCCGCCATAGCTGGCAATGACAGTGCGACCCTTTTCCTTTAACCGCAGACTAATCGCCTCGCCGATACCGCGGGTGCCGCCTGTTACAATTGCTACTCTGGTCATTGGTCGCTCCTCCAAACTGATTCTCTATAGTTATTCGATAAATAGGGTTTGAAGGAGCGGCAAGTTGCCGTACGCGTAAGTTATGCCGATTTATTGCTGCGCAACATAAGTGCAGCAAATCAGACGGTGCTTATATCCATCCGCCCAATTCGGACCGTATCAACGCCTCGATCATATCCATACCCGGCGCATCGGCATTCAGGCACGGCATATAGGCAAAATGCGTTCCGCCAGCTTCCTTGAATTGCTCATCGCCTTGAATGGCCAGTTCTTCCAAAGTTTCGAGGCAGTCGGATGAAAATCCCGGCGCGAAAATCGCCAGCTTTGTTTTGCCTTCTTTGGCCAATCGTTCAAACGTCGCATCAGTGGCCGGCTCCAGCCACTTGGCAGGGCCAAAGCGCGATTGGAAACTGACCTCCAAAGGGCGTCCATTGAGTGTTTTGGCCATCGCCTCTGACAATAGCCGTGCGGTTTTGCGGCAATGGCAATGATACGGATCCCCCAGTTCCAATGTGCGCTGCGGCATACCGTGAAAGCTGGCGAGAATGACATCGGGATCAAAATCCAGCTTTGCCAGCGACGCCTCAACCGAGGTTTTCAACGCGGCAATATAGCGCGGATCATCATAATATGGTGGCAGCGACCGCAGCGCCATTTGCCAGCGCATTGCCGCCAAAGTGGCATAGGCATCGTCCATGACCGTTGCGGTGGTTGCGCCGGAATATTGCGGGTATAATGGCGCAATCAATATACGTTCACAGCCATCGGCTTTCATCGCCTTTAACTGTGTATCAATCGACGGTTTGCCGTACCGCATGGCATAACGGACATCGGCAATGCCGTGCATCCGCTGTGCCAAATCCTCCGCCTGCGCCGCCGTATTCCACGCCAGCGGCGATCCTTTTTCGGTCCACACCTTGGCATAGGCATGCGCCGATTTCTTGGGACGGGTGTTGAGGATGATCCCGCGCAATATCGGCTGCCATATTAACGCCGGTATCTCGACCACGCGGCGGTCCGACAGGAACTGTTTGAGATAGCGTTTGACGGCAGGCGCAGTGGGCGCGTCTGGTGTACCCAAATTGACGAGTAATACGCCGACTTTTTGCGGCATAACGGGCGGGTGATCTGGCGGTAAGTGCATCATAAACCTTTGGATAACAGGGGCAGTTCTTGCAACCGGACACCGGATGCGGAATATAGTGCATTGGCAATGGCGGGGGCAACAGGCGGTACGCCAATTTCGCCAATGCCGCCGGGGGCTTCATCGCTGCGGATGAATTCGATTTCAATATCGGGGATATCAGCCAATTGCGGCAAATCCACATCGCGCAGACGGCGGGCGAGCGGCAGGCCGCCCTCAAATTCGGTTGACGCGCCCAGGGCTTGCGCCAATCCGAATATAATGCCGCCCTCAATCTGTTGCCGCGCGATTTCAGGATTGATGATCCGTCCGCAATCGACCACCGCCGAAAGGCGTTTGACACGGACGCCTTGCTCCCCAGTTCCTGCCGACGCGATCAGGGCGATATGGCTGCCGCGCATGCTATGGCAGGCAATGCCTTTCCCGCTGCCCGATGCGCCGCCATCCCATCCGGCCAACGCGGCTACACCCGTCAAGCACCGCGCCAGGCGGGTTTGTCCGACCAGCATCTGCATACGGTAGGATAATGGCTCCATCCCGGCCTTTACCGCCAGTTCGTCAATAAACGATTCGATAAAGAACGCGGTATAACTGTGCGCATTGCCGCGCCAACGGCCCACCGGAATGGCCACATTTGCCGGAAAATGTTCGATGCTGATATTGGGAATGGCATAGGGCGGCAACGCGCCTTCGACTGCCATCGCCTCAAATTCATCTCCGCTGGATTGCATTGCGGTTAAAATATCACGCCCACGCAATCGCGCCGCCAGTTGACGGCCGCTGGAGGGAACTGAAATTTTTACCGACAATCCGCTGATCCGGCTATCGGGGGCAAGCGCCGCGGTCATGTGGGCGGCGGCGGGCGCGCGAAAATGATCGCGCATAAAATCTTCGGGCCGCGACCATGTCAAATGCACAGGACGGCCAGATTTGTGTGCAAGTACGGCAACTTGTTCTGCGATCAGGTGGTCGAAATTGCGGCCGAAACTGCCGCCTGCCATAACCGGATATAGGATGACATTATCGGCGGAAATGCCAATGGCTGCTGCAGCGGCTTTGCGCGCGGTTTCGGGGGCTTGCGATGCAATCCAAATTTCCAAGCGGCCATTTTTGAACTGCGCGGTCGCACTGCGCGTTTCCAACGGCGCGTGTACGGCGGGCGTGACGGTGTATTCCGCCTTTACGATGCGCGTGCCGCTTGCTTTGTCTGCGGCATCATCGAACGATCCCGCCGCATGGATTTTCCAGCCTTTTCCTTTGGAAAAACGGCTGGAAATATGTTCCGCCATCCGTGCGCTGTCGGCCAGAGCGCCCTTGGTTTCAAATACCGGCGCCATGGCATCAAGCGCGCTGTTGGCGGCCCACCAGTTCGTGCCCAGTGCCGCGATCCATTTGTCGGTGCTAATCACATCGACCACGCCCGTTATCTTGTCCGCAGCTTTGCGGTTGAATGATTTTAACCGCGTGTCGCCAATGGGGCCGCCCCGGATTGACGCATATAACATGTCGGGCAACCTTATATCACCTGCGAAACTGATGCTGCCATCGACTTTGGATGCAGCATCAAGACGCGGAGCCTCATTACCGGATAAGCGGTTATTGGGCGATACATTCAGCGGAACCGGATCGGGCGGGGACAATTCCGCTGCCGCCGCAACCAATTCGGCAAATGCGATTTTTCGTGTGCCAAATGTTACAAAGCCTTTTTGTGTGGCACAGTTTTCCCACTGTGTGTCCCACCGTTTTGCGGCGGCTTGGCATAATAATACGCGGGCGGCTGCGCCAGCCATTCGGCAAGGAAGCTCAAATTGCCGCACCGATGACGACCCACCTGTAACGGCAAACGCGCCGCGTTCGGCGATGCTATCAATGATGCTATCACTGATTTGCATTGCATCGAGACTGTCGCTGACAAATGACGGGGCCCATTCGCGTGCCAGCAGGCTATTGGTAAATGACGGCGTCGGCATGATGGGCTGAACCGCCACCGTGCGCCAGTCCGCGCCGAGCTCGCCGGCCACAATCTGCGCCAATAATGTCGACGCGCCCTGACCCATCTCGCTTTGCGGAATGGCGACGATGATTTTGCCGTCTTCGGCTATTTTCAGCCATGAACCGAAAATATGCTCGCCCTTTGCGGCGACCAGATTGGAGCTATACTGCCTCGGCCATGCTGCCCATGCGACAATCAAGCCAACGCCCACGCCGCCGCCGATTAATATGTTGCGGCGCGAAATACCGCCTTGATTGTCTCGGCTCATAATTTCGCGCTTTGGCTATGGGCGCTTTGGTCATCGGTCCATTCCGACACGCGCCGGGCAATCGCGGCATAGGCATTGGCAATCGGACCATCGCCCAGCGCAAGCGGTGTTCCGGCATCGCTGCTGTGGCGGATGGATATATCCAGCGGGATACGGCCCAAAAATGGGATGCCCAATTCTGCTGCTGCGGTCTCGGCTCCGCCTGCGCCAAACGGATTGCTAACGTCGCCGCAATTGGGGCAGATATATCCGGACATGTTTTCTACCAACCCGATGATCGGCACTTTGGCTTGTTCAAAAAAACTGATCGCGCGGATCGCATCGATTAACGCCAGATCCTGCGGCGTGGAAATAATCACTGCGCCCACAGGTTTATGTTTTTGCACCATCGACAATTGGATATCGCCTGTGCCGGGGGGAAGGTCGATAATGATATCGCGCACTGCGCCCCAATGGGCATCAATCAGCTGTGATAGGGCATTGCCCGCCATCGGACCGCGCCATGCAATCGCTTGTCCGGGCTTTACCAGTTGCGCCATCGACAGGAACGGCACGCCGCCTGCGCCTGTGGCAGGATATATTTTCTGGCCCGCAGATTCGGGTTTTTTGTCATCGCCGCCCATTAACCGGACTTGCGAGGGGCCATATATGTCGGCATCGACCAGCCCGACCTTGCGCCCGGCACGCGCCATTGCCACCGCCAGATTGGCAGACAATGTCGATTTACCGACGCCGCCCTTGCCGCTGGCGATTGCGATGAGTTTGGGCACGATGCGCTCTGCCGTTTGCATAACGCGCACGCGCTGAACCCCGTCCAATGTCATCAGCCGCGCTTCGACTTCGGCGGCCATTGCACCGCGCTGCTCAGCGGCAACATCTGACATATCCAGCATTAAAGAAACCAGACCAGCCTCTGCCTTTATCCCGTTTGCTTTTGCGCCGGAGATAGCGGCAATCGCGGCAATTATTTCGTCATTAGTAACCATGAAAATGCGAATAGAATCAGAATCGCCGGATTGACACTGTTTTTCTTTGATAAGCGTTCCTATAATAAGTTTATGGACAAAAACTCAGATGGAATGGCGGCAAACGGAATGGGATCAACAGGCAAGGGCCCTTGGGATAATCAAGGCGGTAACCAAGGTGACAATGGCGGAAATTCAGGTCCTAAACCCGATCTTCCTACGGGCGAAGAAAATGGCGGCGATGGCAAAGGGCCGCGCAATCCGTGGGATCCCATCCCCATCAACGGCGGACGGGCAGGCAAAAAACAGCGCGGGCCCTCTCTCGAGGATTTATTGCGCCGTGCAGGCGGCGGGGGCGGCGGCAGCGGTTGGAGCGGAATGCCGCGCAGCGCAGGGGGCCGGGCCATCTGGCCATTGGTGCTGGGCGCGTTTATATTATTATGGCTGATATTCACCAGTTTTCACAAACTGGAACCTGCACAAAGCGGCGTCGTGACCACCTTTGGCAAATATTCGTACACCGTCGGATCCGGTATCTCTCTGACATGGCCTGCACCAATTCAGCGGGTTCAAAAGGTGGATACCGGCCAAGTGCGCACGATCACCATTGGCACGCCCGACAGCAGCAGCGAAAATCTGGTGCTGACCCGCGATTCCAACGTGATTGACATGGCGTATAATGTCCGCTGGAAAATTAGTGATCCCAACCGGTATCTGTTTCAACTGGATAATCCCGATGAAACCGTCACCGAAGTTGCCGAAAGCGCGATGCGGGCGGCGGTGGCGAATTTTGATTTGATCCAAGCCATTGGTACGGGACGCGGCGATATTCAGGCCGATGTGCGGACCCGAATGAACCGCATATTGGACGCCTATGGTTCGGGCATGCGGGTGCAAAGCATCGATATTCAGCAAGCCGCAGCACCAGCCGAAGTGCGGCAAGCGTTCGGCGCGGTTAACGCGGCGCGGCAAGAGCGGGAGGGAAATCTGAACGCAGCGCGTAAATATGCGCGTCAGGTCACCGAACGTGCGCTGGGTGAAACCGCCGAGTTTGACAAGATCTACGTGCAGTACAGCGCGTCGCCGATCGTGACCAAGCGCCGGCTTTATTATGAAACCATGGAGAATGTTTTGCGCGATATCGACAAGACGATTGTGGAAACGGGCAATGTAACGCCGTTCCTGCCGTTACCTGAATTCAAGGCACGTGCCGCCGCTGCGGATGCCGCTGCGCAGGGGAAAAAGCCATGAATAATGCGCTATTGAAAAACCCCGTCGCCTTAAGCGTCGGCGCAGTCGCGCTGTTCCTGTTGGCCAGCATGTCGGTTTCGGTCGTGCCGGAAACCAGCCAAGCGATCATCACCAGCTATGGTAAGGTTATCCGCACGGTAAATAAGTACGAACCCGGCAAGCCATTTGGGGCGACGAATGCGGGGCTGAAATTCCGCATCCCGTTTTACGAACAGATCCAGCTGATAGATAAACGCGTGTTAAGTGTGCAGATGGAGCCGCAAGAGGTCCTGTCGACTGACCAGTTGCAGGTACAGGTCAACGCCTTTGCGCGTTTTCGTATCGTCAATCCGGTGTTGATGTTCACCACATTGCGCACCGAGGATGCACTGCGCACGCGGCTTGCCGAAACGCTGGGATCGTCGGTGCGCAACGAATTGGGTAAGCGGTCCTTTGCCAGCTTGCTCAGCGCGGAGCGCGGTCAGGTGATGTCAAATATCCAGGCAGGCCTAAACCGAGAAGCGGCCAAATACGGCGCAAGCATTATCGACGTGCGGATCAAGCGCGCTGATTTGCCCACTGGCCCCGCGCTGCAATCGGCGTACCGCCGGATGGAATCGGCACGCGAACAAGAACGCGCCACGATTGAAGCCGAAGGTTTGAAAGAGGCGCAAATCATCCGCGCTGAAGCCGAGGGTGAGGCGGCACGTATCTATGCCTCCAGCTATGGCAAAGACCCTGAATTCTATGATTTCTGGCGTGCGATGCAAAGCTATCGTCAGACGTTCCAGACGGGCAACGGCAAAACCAATATCGTAATGTCACCGACCAACGAATATCTGCGCAAGTTTGAGACGGGGCGGTAATACCGATGTCGTTTGTCGAGCCAAATGGACTGTTGGTCAGCGCAATATACCGCGCAGACAGCCATTCAATCGCGGTTCAGCTTTACGGCGTATGAAAAAAATGTAAATTCGGCGCGGTTTTGGCCGCATGAAAATGTGTAAGAGAGGAACTAATCTGTGCGTATTGCTTATTCTGTAACAACGGCTTTGTTGCTAACGGGTAGCGCGGTGGCGCTTGTAACCGGAAATCCGGTGACCGCGCAAACCGCTGTTTCGGCGTCGCAGTCGGGATTGGCCCCGCGCGGCGCACCGACCAGCTTTGCTGATCTGGCCGAAAAACTGCAACCTGCTGTGGTCAACATCGCCACCAAGAAAAAGATACAGGTCGCCACCAGCGTTAATCCGTTTACCGGCGAACGCCGCGCAATTGAACAGGATCAGGCCAGCGGCGGATCGGGTTTTATCATTTCCGCCGACGGTTATATCGTCACCAATAATCACGTCATCGCTGGCGGGCCTAAGGGCGACGCCGTCGACAGCGTGACTGTGACCTTGTTCAACGGCAAGGAATATAGCGCCGAAATCGTTGGCCGCGATCCGACATCCGACGTTGCCGTAATCAAGATTAAAGCCACCGATTTGCCGTTTGTCGAAATGGGTTCGTCCAAGGACACCCGCGTTGGCGATTGGGCCATTGCGATCGGCAATCCGCTTGGGCTGGGCAGCACCGTGACGGCAGGCATCATTTCCGCGTTGCAACGCAATATCGGCACTGGCGGCGCATATGACCGCTTCATCCAAACCGATACCGCAATCAACCCGGGCAATAGCGGCGGACCGTTATTCAGTCTGGACGGCAAGGTCGTCGGCATCAACAACCGCCTGATCGGACCCAATGGCGCGAATATCGGCGTCGGGTTCGCCATTCCAGCCGAAGAAGCCGCTCCGGTTGTTGAATCGCTGCGTAAGGGCGAAAAGGTTGAGCGCGGCTATCTGGGCATTGGCATTCGCGCCGTCGACGAAAAAACCGCCGACGCATTGGGCATCGGTAAAAATCGCGGCGAAATGGTCGGTTCAATCCAGCCGGGTCAGCCAGCGGCAAAGGCGGGATTGAAAGAAGGCGACATTGTTTTGAAAGTCGCCGGAACCGAGATCACGCCAGAAAAAACGCTGTCGTACATCGTTGCCAATATCAAACCCGGAACAAAAATCGCGCTGGAAATTTTGCGCGAAAACAAACCGACGACAATAAACGCTGTGGTGGGCAAGCGTCCGTCCGAGCAAGAAATTGCGCAAAACAGCTTTAACCCCGATGAAGAAAAAGATTTCGAAGGCGACACCAGCAGCGACGAAGCCAAAGTGTTGCGCGATGCATTGGGCGTCAGCGTCATTCCGGTTAGCGCGGAGATTGCCGGCCAATTGGGCATGCCATCGGACACCAAAGGTCTGGTCATTGATGTGCCGGGCGTAGGCAGCGGCGCGCAAGCCGGGTTCAAACGCGGCGATGTTATCATGTCGGCAAATTACAAAAGCGTTGCCACATTGGAAGCGCTGGCATCTGCGATCAAAGAAGCGAAGACCGCTGGCAGAACAGCGATTTTGCTGGGTGTCAAACGGCGCGGCGCACCGATTCAATATGCCGCGATTGCCATCGACGATTAAGGCAGCGTTGTTTTATCACAAAAAATATGCCTCGTTATCCGATGTGATGGCGAGGCTTTTTTTTGGTTTTAGCTGATTTTGGTATTAAAATAATTCTTTGAAATAATAGTTTTCGTCATTCCCGCGCAGGCGGGGAACGAAGTGATATCTCTTATTTTTGACGAAATTGAACATCAACACACGCAACGCCCCTCTGCGCTTTTGCGTCTCTGTGCGAAACTTTGTCCAAAACCGCTGGATTGTTTCGCGCAGAGGCGCAGAGGCGCAGAGACGCATAGGCGCAGAGGCGCAGAGGAGGATGTTTCTCACTCACACCGTCACCCTGAACTTGTTTCAGGGTCTATTCCTAAGGTTAGAACAGTCCTTTGATGCGCACTAGAGCGGCAAGAATGCTTCCTATCCGTACGTCCCGTAGGTTAAAGACGTGGCAAGCAACCTGTACTCGGGCAGGTTCAGTACGAACGGTTCAGAATGCGGCTCAATGACAACACGCCAAAAAATAATAATTGACGAATACAGTTATTTCTGTAATTACAGAAATAACGAAAGGTTGAGTCGAAATGGGCGTAGAAAAATTTCCCGAAGCTATGGAGTTCATTCTCCATTGGGGCGAAATGGGCACGCACTGGGGCGCGAACCGTTCCGTGGCACAGGTTCATGCTTTGCTGTATCTAAGCAAAGACCCGTTGGATGCGGAGGAGATCTGCGAGGCGCTGGGATTGGCGCGGTCCAATGTCTCCAACGCGCTAAAAGATTTACAGGGCTATGGCATCGTCCGCCGCACGCATGTACCCGGCGACAGGCGCGACCATTTTGTTGCTGAAACCGATTTGTGGGATTTATTCATGGCCATCGCCGCCGAACGCAAACGGCGCGAATTTGATCCGACTGTGACAAAATTGGCTGAACTACAGGCGCGCATGGCGACCAATACCGATCTGCCAAATTATGTTCGCGAACGCATTGGCCGCATGCATGAATTTATCGGGACGTTGACCAGCTGGTACGAGCAGGTGCGCGGATTGAATAAAACCACGCTGATCGCACTGATGAAACTGGGATCGAAAGTCGCGCGGTTTATTCCGGGATCGGGCAAGAAATCGGAATAGCAACGCCGCTTGCAGCGATCCAATTCGCTAAACTAATATCACAATAGGAAAATGAACATGCCGCCCAAGAACGATCACGCAAAATAATTTCTGTAATTACCGAATATACTGAAAGGAATAAATCATGACCATCATCGCCTACAGCCTGTACCTCATCATCGCGATCAGCATGACCATCTGGGTTGCATATACATTATCCACCAACGGCAAAATTTATCTGATCCGCTGTTTCGGGCATGACGCAGAATTGGCGGGGTCCATCAACCATTTGCTGGTGGTTGGATTCTATCTGGTCAATTTCGGCTTTATTGCTCTTGCACTCAGCACTGCGGATGAACCCGTTACAGCAGTGCAAGTCATGCGCTTCCTTGGCTGGTATGTCGGCATCGCCACATTGGTTTTGGGCGGTATGCACTTCTTCAATATGGGTGCAGTCACCCGCCATGGCCGCAAGGTAGCCGATTGGATTCACGACGCTGCGCCAGTTCCAGCAGCAGAAGAGCAAGGTGCACGGCAAGCCGCAACGGTAAAGCGCGATAGCATTTTGCGCTGAATATAGTGCAGGGCAGAAATAAGGCAGTCGCTCGTTTTAGGACGGGCGACTGTCATATTTAGCAACATGATGATGCTAAAATCCAATTTGAAAATCATTTAGAATCAAGCACAACGTCATTCCCGCGCAGGCGGGAAGGTGGATTCACATTCGAAGTGCACCAGTTTTTTGTGTGATAGGAATATCTCGGCAGGTGTTTTGAATGCAAGGCATTTTCTGGGTGTGTGATTGAGGATGTCTGCGAGTTTTTGCAGA
>JANOKA010000023.1:0-12606 GCA_031418995.1 Sphingomonadales bacterium
GACGAATATCCTGTTCATTTGCGGCGGCGCTTTTTCGGGACTGGAAAAGATTATTTCCAATCGATTGGAGGGCAAGTCTATCGGTTTCGGTGCGCATGTCGCCGATCCTGATGAACGCCGTACTGGTGAAATATTGAAGCAGATTGAACCAGAGGATCTTTTGAAATTCGGTTTGATTCCGGAGTTTGTTGGCCGTTTGCCGGTGACAGCAACATTGGAAGACCTTGATATCAAGGCGCTGGTCAAAATTCTGTCCGAACCAAAAAATGCGCTAGTAAAACAATATCGTAAACTGTTTGAAATGGAGAATGTCGATCTGACATTCACTGAAGATGCACTGGAGGCTGTCGCCAAAAAAGCGCTTGAGCGTAAAACGGGAGCGCGTGGACTGCGATCAATTTTGGAAGCAACGTTGCTCGACACGATGTTTGATTTGCCGACATTTGACGGCGTAAGTGAAATAGTGATCGACAAGGACGTTATCGAAGGTCGCAAGGATCCCGTTAAGGTATTTGCAAAAGTTGAAAAAGCCAAAAAGGAAGATGCAGCTTAGAGCGCCATGCCATTAATCTGACCCAAAACCATAGCATTGAGCCTGTCGAAAGACGCACACTTCGATAGGCTCAGGTCTAAGTTTTATACATGACTCAATATAATGTCATAATACTCTAAATTACTGTTAATAACTTTAAACTGTTTCTGAACTTATTGACTTAGTTATATGAAACTAAATCAGTATTATTTATAAATACAACGGTCCAAACCATCGCGCTTCACAATTCCAATACGCGCTGCAATCTTATTACCATAACGCCGAGTGAATCCCGTTGCGCCATTTACAGCACGGCGTTTAGGGGAGGGAAGAGCAGCGGCAATCCTCGCAGCTTCAAGTTTAGATAGGTTGTTGGGACTTTTCTTAAAATAACGCTGCGCCCCTGCATCCGCGCCATAGGTTCCAATGCCAGTTTCTGCCACATTCAAGTAAACCTCGATTATCCGGCGTTTTCCCCAAATCTTCTCAATCAGAAAAGTAAACCATACCTCGGGCACTTTGCGTACATAGCGCGTCCAGCCGCTGCCCTGCCAAAGGAAAACATTTTTGGCGGTTTGCTGGCTAATGGTAGAACCGCCGCGCATACGTCCGCCACTTGCATTGCGGTTTATCGCTTTTTCAATAGCCTCGCGGTCAAAGCCGTCATGGCTGCAAAATTTTGCATCCTCTGCGGCAATCACGGCACGCACCAGATTAGGAGAAATTCCTGATAATGACGTCCATTTGCGCGTTGCACCGTTGTTATCGAACAACATGGTTGCTGTCGTGGGAATAGGCAAAATTGCATAAATGCAAACAATAGCGATGCTTGCAAGAAATCCGTAAAACGACCATTTAAAAAGAAAACGAAAAAACCGGGCGACGGACGAGTATGTTTTTACAGTCATCTGCAAAAGCTACCGCAAGGCATAGCGCCCGTCACCCAGAAATTACAAAGTCATCAAATGGAAGCCAGCAGCCTCTTGTCGCCAGCG
Source organism: Sphingomonadales bacterium (assembly GCA_031418995.1). Lineage (GTDB taxonomy): Bacteria > Pseudomonadota > Alphaproteobacteria > Sphingomonadales > Sphingomonadaceae > Sphingorhabdus_B. Next base: position 1,528 of record JANOKA010000023.1, read on the forward strand.
ATCCGCATCATTGCTTTTTGCAGCTTTTCAAAAGCACGGACCTCTATCTGACGCACACGTTCTCGGCTTACGCTATATACTTGGCTGAGTTCTTCGAGTGTTTTTGGTTCTTCGGACAAGCGACGCTCGGCCAGAATATGCTTTTCACGATCATTCAGGCTTTCCATGGCTTCGGCAAGCATTGCATGACGCATACTGCCCTCTTGTTCATCGGCAACGCGTTCATCCTGCAATGGCTCGTTATCGACCAGCCAATCCTGCCATTGTCCATCGCCGTCCTCGCGCATGGGCACATTAAGCGATGTATCGCCGCCCATTGCCATGCGGCGGTTCATATTATTGACCTCTTCCTCAGATACGCCGAGATCGGTCGCAATTTTTGCAAGAGCCACCTGGTTCAGATCGCCGTCTTCGAATGCCTGAAGGTTGTTCTTCATGCGACGCAAATTGAAGAACAGCTTTTTCTGAGCGGCAGTCGTGCCAATTTTAACAAGACTCCAACTGCGTAATATAAATTCTTGCATCGACGCACGGATCCACCACATCGCATATGTTGCGAGGCGGAACCCACGGTCAGGATCAAATTTCTTTACGCCCTGCATCAAACCGATATTTCCTTCGGAAATAAGTTCAGACACGGGCAAGCCATAGCCACGATATCCCATCGCGATCTTTGAAACGAGACGCAAATGCGACGTGACCAATTGTTCGGCGGCTTTTGAATCGCCATGTTCTTGATATGCCTTGGCAAGCATATATTCTTGTTCCGGTTTCAGAACAGGGAATTTGCGGATTTCCGCTAAATAGCGGTTTAGGCTTTGGTCTCCCCCAAGGGCAGGGATAGTTGCCGGAACGTTTTTCGTCTCTGACATAATATTTCCTTCTAGTTTGTTTTCCTCTAGGCCTCCCAATTAAGCACCCTTTGGCAAAACGTTATCTGTAAACTATACGTCCAATTCGCTTAATAGTTCCTGTATATCGGCAGGGAGCATACTTTCGAACTGCATATCTTTTCCAGTTATCGGATGAATAAAGCCTAGCTTAGTGGCGTGCAAGGCCTGCCTTGCGAAAACAGACTGATTTGGTCCAATTCTGTATGTCTTTTGTCGATTAGAATAAATGGCATCGCCGATTAACGGATGTCCTAAATGTGCCATATGCACCCGAACCTGATGCGTACGGCCCGTTTCAAGTGTACAACTGACCATCGCAGCGCTTTTGAAAGATCGCTCTGTTCGGTAATGCGTCACAGCATGTTTACCTTTGTCGTCTCGCAAAACAGCCATTTTCTTCCGGTCTGTGTTCGAACGGCCAATCTGTGTTCGAACCGTGCCAGCTGGCGGGGCAGGGATGCCGCTAACAACGGCACAATATTGGCGGTCAATATTGTGTGCCGCAAATAAAGCAGCGAGCCCCTCATGTGCGGCATCGGATTTGGCGATCACCAGCAAACCGGATGTATCTTTGTCGATCCGGTGTACGATACCTGGACGCTCAACGCCGCCTATGCCCGACAATCTTCCGGCGCAATGGTGCAGTAAGGCATTGACCAAGGTTCCGTCGGCATGGCCAGCCGAAGGATGAACCACCAGCCCCGCCGGTTTGTCGACAATAAGCAGATGATCGTCCTCATAAGGAATATGCAGGGCAATTGCTTGCGCCTGTGCTTTGTCAGGACGCGCCGGGGGAATTGACAGTGAAAAACATTGTCCTGCAAATTTCTTTGCAGAAGCGTCTGTCTCCAGCAATCCGGAAATCAGCAACGCATCACTAGCAACCAAGGCCTGTATACGCGCGCGCGATAATTGCGGCAATGCATCACATAGTGCGCGGTCAAGTCTGCCCGCCCCAAGTATACCAGTTAATATAGTATTTTGTTCCCCCATATCGTACATGTGGGAAATGTCGCTACGCATATCAAGCCAGCATTTTGAACATCTGTTGCGTCAATCCGATCTGGCCGCACCGGATGAATGTTGCGGTTTAATATTTGGCACATATCAGGTCATCATAGAAATTAAGTCGGCAACAAACGTTTCAAATTCGCCGCAATCACATTTCGAAATCGAACCGCAGATCCTTATTGATGCCGAACGGCTTTCACGCGGTAATAGTGCAGGGCTGATAGGATATTATCATTCGCATCCAAACGGGAATTGCCAGCCGTCGCGCACCGATGCCAACATGGCGGCGATAGACGGCCGATATTGGTTGATAATTGCAAACCAAAAAATCACTGCATGGCGAACAGTTCAAAATGGCTTACTTTATGGTGTATTTGACCCCGTTGAACTTGACACCAGTGATTGAAACCTCTTTGGCCACCGTCATAGCTAACACGCAACATTCATAAAGGAACACCAAATTTCATGTCTGAGTCAGATATTGATTTAGCAAGCCTACTATGTTCGCGCCTGTGCCATGATTTGTTAAGTCCAGTAGGCGCAATGAATAACGGGCTTGAATTACTCGCCGATGAAACGGATCCGGAAATGCAAAAGCGTTGCATGGATTTGCTCACTGAAAGTGCGCGCTCTGCTGCGGATAAACTGAAATTTTTTCGGCTTGCCTTTGGCGCTGCTGGTGGATTTGGTTCCGCTGTTGATCCTGCAGAAGCGCGGGCTGTAATCGCTCCATTGGTAACAGGCAGTGGGCGAACAACTATGGAATGGTCCGTTCCGCCAGAGTTTTTGCCCAAGCGGGCTATTAAAATATTACTGAACCTGTCTTTCATTGCGAATGAAGCATTAGTCCGCGGCGGAATACTGTCGATTGCTGCAGAAAACAGAGGCAATGAGCAAGAAATAGTCATCAGCGCACGTGGACCAAAAATCATAATCGATGCCGCAGTGAAAGAGGCGCTTTCTGGCAATCTTAATGAAAGCGAAATTGATTCGCGCACGGCTGCTGCTTGGATGGTGCGCAATCTTACGGTACGTGGAGGAGGCCTGATCCAGTTGGCACAACCCGATCCGGAACAAATGATTATAGGTGCATTGGTGAAGGGCGATACCGCCTGACGCAAATACTGTAAACGACATCTTAACCATATGTCTCCAATGCTGAAGTTCTCATTTTACAGAGCATTTTACAGGGCTTGGCTATGGATGATTTGTTGGAAGAATTTATTGCAGAAACACGCGATACACTGGAGTTATTGTCTGTTCAGCTGATACAGTGGGAGCGTTCGCCAAACGACCGAAACCTAGTCGACAGCGTATTCCGCTTCGTTCACACGGTAAAAGGTAGCTGCGGATTTCTGGATTTACCGCGATTGCTGCGCTTAAGCCATGCCGCAGAAGACCTTTTGAGCGCAGCTCGCGACGGTCAAGTCGCCGCTACGCCTTCACTTGTTTCCGCTGTACTTGCCGTAATCGACAAGATTGCCGATATAACCAATGCCTTGGAAAGCGGCGCACCGGTATTTGATAATGACGAACAACTGATCGCAGCGCTTCTGGCATTTTTGCCGCAGCAGTCCGTCCTGCAAGCACAGCAATTTACACAAACTGGCGTACAGGAGTTTTCGGACAGTTTTACTTCTGGAAACATAGTCGAACCAAAAAATCGCTCAGTCAGGGTGTCCTTGCAATTACTTGATACCTTAATGAGCGGCGTTTCCGATATGGTTTTAGCGCGAAATGAAGTTTCGCGTCAGATGCGAAAACACGAAACGAATACTGAACTGGATCACGCATTTGTAAAATTGTCATCATCTGTTGCGGAAATACGCGATGCCATCGGATTAATGCGGATGCAGCCTATAGAACGCCTGTTCTCTTCGCTACCCCGGCTGATGCGGGATATTTGTCACGAACTTGGCAAAGAAATTGAACTGACTATTACAGGCAGCGAAGTAGATGTAGACCGCGAAATGGTTGAAGCCTTGCGCGATCCATTGTCTCATATTTTGCGCAATGCAGCTGACCATGGCATTGAAATTGCTGCAAACCGGATTGCTTCTGGCAAACCCGCCATGGGCCGAATTTCGATCAGCGCACGGCAATCGGGCAATCAAATTCTGATTGAAGTGTGTGACGATGGCAGCGGTATTAATTTGGAACGATTACATGCGAAGGCGATTGCATCAGGTCATTATGATGAACAATCCTGGTCGCAATTGGCGTCCGCTGACAAGCTAGCCACAATCTTTCTACCTGGCATTTCTACGGCACAAAGCGTGAGTGCGATTTCCGGTCGCGGCGTTGGCATGGATATAGTGCGCACGAATTTGCAATCGGTGGGCGGAACAATCGATATAGACAATATGCCAGGCAAAGGCCTGACTCTGACCATGCGGTTGCCGTTGACACTGTCCATTATTGCTGGCCTATCGGTGCGAGCTGGCGACCAGATATTTGGTGTTGCGCGCAGCTCTGTCGTCGAAATTCTGTCCGTCAAAAATGCCAATGTCGAAATCGAGGATGTCGCAGGAAAGAAAATTGCCAACGTACGAGGGCGCAGATTACCCTATGGAAATATCGAAGATGTGCTTAATATCCCGCATGTATCCAGCGATACTAGCCGAATATTGATTATTATTAATCCAGCCGTTGGAGCCCAATTTGCATTAGAAGTTGCGGCGGTTCTCGATAACGAAGAATTGGTAATAAAGCCCGGCGCGCCGTTGGTTATGGGAACAGGATTATATTCCGGAACATCGCTGCCCGACAATGGCCGTCCGATGCTGTTATTGGACGCTAGCGGACTGGCGCACGAAATTGGCGCAGATGCACATACCGCAACTTTTGGAAACTCACTTGTCAGCGATGCCGTTGCAGATGAAAGAGACGACCAAGCGTCGGCGATATTATTTGTGGCTATGGACGGTGAAAAGCGAGCGATCAGGCTTGCATCGATTGACCGCCTTGAGGATGTAGAGGCGGCAAACATCAAATTTGTTGGCGGTAAACTGCGCGCTAATATCGACGGGGAATTAACAGAAATTTTTGATCTTGTGCACGTGCCGGAGATCGGTTTCGTTCATATGTTGCGACTAACCGATGGAGAAAATTGCAAATATCTTGCGGTACAAGCTGTTTTGGATGTTTTCTGCATGTCTAAGGAAATAACCGCCAGCGCCTTTCCGCAGTTGCATGAAGGTATCATCCATGTGGACGGCGAACCAACCGAATTATTGAATGTTTTTCAATTTTTCGAAATGCAAGATTCGCATATAGTTCAAAATGAGCAGCGACCTTTGTGCTTTATCGCATGCAATCCGAACGACCATTGGGAACGGAATATATTGGAGCCATTGTTAGCCGCGTCGGGATATCAGGTTAGCTTTGATGAAAATGACCGCGCAATGGCGCAAGTTGTCATTGGCCGCGATGACGATAGTCCCGATATCGTTCAAAAAGATGATCGGATATTGCGCTTGCGCCATGAAAGTTTCGTATCGCGGGACAAACTGCCCAGCATATACCGATATGATCGCATAGGACTGATATCGGCAATCGAAGATAAATTGTCGGGAGTACGCTGAAATGTCAGAGCTTTTCTTACTTGCTGAAATTGAGGGCACGACAATAGCTATTGCCAGTGACGTAGTTGAATCTGTCGTTCGTGTTCAGGATTTCATTCCTGTCCCACGTGTTGATCCTCTGGTCGCGGGAATTTTTGCGCTTCGCAGCCGGGTTCTAACATTGATTGATACCCAATTTGCGATCACAGGCAAAAAACAGACGGTTCCCGATAATGCACTCGCCATAATTGCCGAAATTGGTGGTTTCCATTTTGGTTTGCTAGTTAGTGCTGTACACGATGTAGTCACGGTAGAACCCGATCAGTATGAAACGGGTATTCAGCCTGGTAATAACTGGTCAAACTTCACACAATCTTTGGTAAAAATAGACGGCAAAATTGTTGTTGTCTTATGCCCGGCTAAAATTGTTGAGGGCACGTATGCACTGGCGGCATAAAAGCGCATGCCGGAAGCCCTTCAATGGTGGATAGATTATCCAAAGCTATGAAAAATTAACTAGATGATAATCCACTTCGCCTAGCTTGATCTGGGATTGAATTGGAGTGGGTATAATGAAAACATGTTTGGTCGTTGATGACAGCAAGGTCATCAGAAAAGTCGCTCGTCACATTTTGGAAACTATGCAATTTTCTGTCGCGGAAGCATCGGACGGTCAAGAGGCGCTCGGCCATTGCAAGGATGCTTCGCCAGATGTGATTTTACTCGATTGGAACATGCCAATAATGAGCGGCATGGATTTTTTGAAGGCGTACCGCTCTTCAATAGCGTCGCCGTCTGCAAAAGTAATTTTTTGCACCACTGAAAACGGCATAAGCCATATTCAGGCTGCTATTGCTGCCGGGGCCGACGAGTATGTCATGAAACCGTTTGATCGGGAGACTTTGGAAGCAAAACTACAAATAGTCGGCTGCATGTAAATCACGCCCGTCATATGACATTTGTAGATACCAAATCAGATCGCAAAACAGCGTCGATCCGCAGTGCCGTTCGCGTAATGCTGGTTGATGATAGCGCAGTGGCAAGATCGATCCTGTCGCGTATTCTTGCGCGTACAAATGAAATAGAACTAGTTGTCGAAGCACAAGACACCAAATCGGCCTTGTCTGCATTAGATAAGAATTACGTCGATATTATTTTATTGGATATCGAAATGCCCGGGCGCACTGGTTTGGATGCGTTGCCTGAAATGATTGCAAAATCTAATGGTGCGGGCATTATCATCGTGTCTTCTTTTGCCGAAGAAAATGGACCTGCTGCGATCAAGGCATTGTCGCTGGGGGCATGTGATACACTGGCAAAACCTGGACGCACCGGATTTTCGGGTAATTTTTCGCAAACGTTGGTTAATAAAATTATCAGCTTGGGCCGTTCTAAAACACCAATTACAAAAGAGCATTTGATAGATAACAAAGCGCCGCATTCTGCCGCCAATGCGGCGCCAGATTGTATTGCCATCGGTGCATCCACTGGCGGAATACCTGCGATTTTTGAAATTGTGCAAAAGCTTAATAGCGAAGTAAGTTGCCCTATTTTTATAACACAGCACCTGCCCGAAGCCTTTATGACATTTTTTGCACGGCAACTCGCAAGCCATACGCATCGCAATGTGGTGGTTGCCGAAGAAAATATGATCGTTGAACCCAATACTATTTATGTTGCACCCGGAACGTCGCACCTTGTTTGCCGAAAAGTTAAAAGCCAAATACGTATTGGCGCCCAAGAAACGTATAGCAAAAGCCGTTACTGTCCATCGGTCGATGCAATGCTGGAATCGATGGCGGAAATTTACGGAGACCGTGCACTTACCGTAATTCTGAGCGGCATGGGTCAAGATGGATTGATCGGTGCCCGCGAACTTTGGCTAAAAAATGGCCGAATTATTGCACAGAATATAGACACTTCGGTGGTATGGGGAATGCCCGGTGCTATTGTGCGCGAAAATATGGCGACGGCCGTTTTGGCGCCGGATGCCATCGCTGCAATGATAAACAAATGGCAGGCGGGGTAACTATGGATAACGGTTTCGCGCATCAAACCCTGTCTGGATTGCTTGAAAAACACACAGGCCAAGTTGTGGCGGCAAATCGGCATTGGCGGTTGGAGATGGCGTTGAAGCCTGTCATGCGGCGATATGCTATACCTGATCCGGATACGTTAGCTGCAGTAATAAAATCGGGAACGGACAAGCAATTGGAAACCGATTGCGTTGAAGCAATGATAAATAACGAAACTTGTTTTTTTCGTGACCAACCTAATTTTGCACTATTGACCGGACCACTGCTTGACGCGATGCGCGCCAAAAACATGCAGACAAAAACACTACGCATCTGGTCGACAGCCTGTTCAACCGGACAAGAGCCCTATTCTCTAGCTATGATGATTTGCGAAAATGCAGAGAAATGGCGTGACTGGAATGTTGAAATTTTGGCCACAGACGTATCTGCCGGCGCATTGAAAAGGGCGAAAGACGGGCGATATTCCCAGTTTGAGATTCAACGCGGGTTACCCGTTATTTTGATGTTGAAACATTTTTCACAAGTCGGTGAGGATTGGTGTATTCAGGACAAGTTGAAAAAAATGGTCACGTTCCGTCAAAATAATATGCTGGAGCCAGCGATGTACCGCAGCAAGTTTGATGTCATATTATGCCGTAACATGTTGATGTATTTATCAGAAGATAAACGCCGTTTGGTATTGGACAGCATATCGCAGTCATTGTCGCCGGGCGGATTGGTAATGCTGGGCGCTGCAGAAACAGTGATTGGGCAAACCGAACGTTTGCAAGCAAGCCGGGAATTCAGGGGATTCTACCAAGGTTCGCAAAATGTGGCTGCGCATCCCGTTCATTATACACCGCATGCAGCATAGCTATGATTTTTGCCGCATTGGCAAAGGCATTATACTATACTAGATTTTCAAGATGATTTGGACACCATCCCCTAATTTTGGTGAGCGCACGCTGCCTATAACGATGCTCGTCCTGCATTATACCGGTATGCAAAGCGGACCCGCTGCTATTGACTGGTTGGCAAATCCTGAATCCGGTGTTTCCGCTCATTATGTTGTCGCCGAAGACGGGCAGGTTGTTCACATGGTGCGTGAGGAGAATAGAGCACACCATGCAGGCCGTTCCTCTTGGCGTGAATTAACCGACGTAAACAGCGCAAGCATCGGTATTGAAATAGTCAATCCGGGTCATGAATGGGGATACCGCCCTTTTCCAGAGGAACAAATGGATGCTGTCACATTATTGGTGACAGAAATAGTTCGTACATATTCAATTGAGCCGCGCAATGTCGTTGGTCACAGCGATATTGCCCCCTCCAGAAAGCAGGATCCCGGCGAATTGTTTGATTGGGAACGTCTCGCCCGCCATGGTCTTGTGGTTCCACGACCAAAAAAACGGTTAATCGATCCGCTATGGCTTGATGCAGCGTTTCTATCCGCATTGGCCCGGTATGGCTATGACATCTCCGATGGCCCCGCGTCGGTCGTCGCATTCCAGCGACGGTTCCGGCCCGAAAATATTGATGGTTTTATTGATGGGGAATGTCGTGCAATTTTGTTAGGTGTGCTGCTGGACTATGAAAGTGGTGCTGCTATATAACCATAAGTCAGAGGGTCGGGCGGCTGCCGCCATGCGGGTAACTGCATGGGGGAGGAAAGTCCGGGCTCCAGCGAGGAACGGTGCCGGATAACGTCCGGCGATCCTAAGTTTGTCGAAGGATTAGGGAAAGTGCCACAGAAAACATACCGCCATTCTTCGGTATGGTAAGGTCGAAATGGTGCGGTAAAAGCGCACCGCGGTGATGGCAACATCATTGGTATGGTAAACCCCACCGGGAGCAAAACCGAATAGGGAAGGCGAGCCCCGCAAGGGGAGGGCATCCTCCTGCCTAGTCTTCCGGGTTGGTTGCTTGAGCGGCGCAGCAATGCACCGCCTAGAGGAATGGTCGCACATCTGTATTTGTTTCGGCAATTACAGAGGACAGAACCCGGCTTATAGACCCTCTGACAGTATTTTTCTAAAGCGTGGTATTTACCCATGCGTTGTTTAAAGGTTTTGCATGGCACGTTCTTCACCAAATAGCTGGGGCTTCCCGCGGGAACGCGGATACGGCGGATCACGCGATGCGCAACAGGTGCGGCTGTGTGATCGTTATGGCTGTAACAATGCCGGTAATTGTCCTGCGCCTAAATCACCCAATAACCCGGAACGCTGGATGTTTTGCGAAATGCATGCGGGTGAGTATAACCGGGGCTGGGACTATTTCGAAGGTCTAAGTAAGGAAGAAGCCGAAGCACGCGAAAAACAGGAACGGAGCGACTTTTCAGGATATAAGGAAGCAGCACATTATGGCTGGGCAGGGTCCGGTGATGGTTCACGCACGCGTGATGAAATGCGCGCATTAGATATTTTGGGATTGGATAGCGATTCGACTTTTGACGATGCTAAAAAAGCTTGGCGTAAAATTGCCAAAGAAACCCATCCCGATGTAAAACCCGGTGATGCCGATGCGGCCAAAATGTTTCAGGCCGGGCAAGCGGCATATGACGTTTTGCGAGTGGCTGAAGATATGAAGGAATGGAAAGGGACTTAGTACGGCCTTTTTGATTAAGTCGTTCGTCTCGCCGCAGTTTCCCGGATCAAACTAATCATATTGGGAATACCTTGTGTGCGGTTGGACGACAGCTGGCTTTTCAAATCAAATGGTGCAAGTTCACTTTCGATATCTGTTGCCATTACTTCTGCGGCTGATCTATTTTGAACCGTTTTTAGAACTAGTGCGATAATGCCCTTGGTAATTGCGGCATTGCTATCAGCAAGAAATTCCAATTTATCGTTTTCGGCATTTGCAGGATATACCCACACCGATGCGGAGCATCCGCGAACCAGTGTTGCATCAGTTTTTAACGCCTCTGGCATTTGCGGTAGATCGCGGCCAAGTTCAATTAACAGGCGGTATCGGTCGTCACCGTCAAGAAATTCATATTCTTCTAAAATATCGGATAGGCTGCTCATACCATCGCCATAGAGGCAGGCAATTAAATATCAATCCCTGCTGCAATCGCCTCTAACTTCTTTACGCGTTCTTTCAAATCAGCCACTTCTATTCTTGAATTTGCAGACGGCGCAGGCGCATCGTGTACGCCCATGCGGTCGAGCTCAGCATGCTTCAACGTAATCCAGTCACGCCATCCGCGCAAAGTTACAGTGGCTACCATCGCCAATGCCGCAAGGAAAAAGGCACCTGTGATGAGGGCGAAATTGGGGTCTTGTAACATCGTTTCTTCCTTTCACATATTTGCGTGGCTTAGTTATCTGTCGCGCAGCTGTTCAATTTGGCGGTTGATATCGTTGGAGCTGACATTATCAGTTGCGATGCGTTCCAATACCTGGATGCGCTCTTTCAACATTGAAATTTCATCGCGCATGCGAGCGGAATCAGGGTCTGCAGTAATCCTTTTTTGGTTACCATCCTCATCCTCGACAATGCCATTCTGTGCCTTGTACCGTGAGCTAAGTACCTTGCCGAGCGTTACTATTGCGATGATCGCAACGACCATAGTGAACGGATCACCTATCATAT
>JANOKA010000024.1:0-17849 GCA_031418995.1 Sphingomonadales bacterium
GACCGGCTGCGGATCGACGTGAAGGCGGAATTTTACGTCCGCGTGCGGCCCGATGCGGGTGCTATCGCAATGGCCGCGCAGACCTTGGGCCTGCGCACCATGCAGCCCGAATTGCTCAAAGATCTGGTCGAGGGCAAATTCGTCGATGCGCTGCGCAGCGTGGCGGCGGGCATGACGATGAACGAGTTGCACGAACAGCGTGCGGACTTCGTGCAGAAGGTGCAGCAGGTTTCGTCCAACGACCTCGCCATGAACGGGCTGGAGCTGGAATCGGTGTCGCTGACCGGGCTGGACCAGACCAGTATCGAACACTTCAACGCCAACAACGCCTTCGACGCGGAGGGCCTGACCAAGCTGACCGAGCAGATCGAGCTGCGCAAAAAAGCACGCAACGATATTGAGCAAGACACGCGCGTTCAGATTGAAACAAAGAATCTTGAGGCCGACAAGCGTTCGTTCGAAATCAGCCGCGACAGTGAATTTGCCCGGTTAGAGCAAGAACGCGAAGTTGAAATGCGCCGTGCTACGCAGGCGTCCGAAGTGGCCCGCGAAAAAGCGTTGCGCGATCAAGAGGCGCAAGACGCGCAGATCAAGTCGAAACAACAGGTCGATTCTGCGCAAATTGAGGCCGACCGTGCGGTGCAGCAAGCACAAATTGCGCAGGAACAATCGCTCGAAATAGCACGGCAAGAACAGCAGATCGCTGTGCAAAACAAATCACGCGAAGAAAGCCAAGCGCGCGCCGAAGCAGACGAAGCCCGCGCCAAAGCGGTAGCCGCAGAAGAACAAGTCATCACTGCACGCGAAACCGAAATCGCCGACCGCGGCAAACGCATCGAGCTGATCGAAGCATCGAAAGAGGCCGAGGTCCGCGCCATCGGCGTCAAGGTTGAGGCCGAAGCCGAAAAGGAAGCCGCCAACAACCGCGCTGATGCGATGCGCGTGGCCGCCGAGGGGGAGGCCGACGCCGAAAAACTGCGCGCCGAGGCGGCCCGTATTCGTTTTGAGGTGGAGGCCGCCGGACAGCGCGCAATCAACGAGGCGGCAAACCTGCTGTCATCGGATCAAATTTCACTGCAAACCAAACTGGCATTGCTGAAAGTGTTGCCGGAAATCGTGCGCGAGTCCGTCAAGCCGATGGAGGCAATTGACTCGATCAAGATCGTGCAAGTCGACGGCATAACCCAGCATGGCGGCGGCGGACGCGGCGGCAATAACAGCGGCAGCGCAAGTTTTGGCGGCAATGGCAGCAGCGGCAATCTGGCCACTGACGCCGTTTCTGCCGCATTGTCTTACCGTGCGCAGGCCCCGATCATCGACGGTTTGATGAAAGAGCTTGGCCTTGACGGATCATCGCTGGAATCTTTGGTATCGGGCGCCGCCAAGAACGGCGGCATGGCTGAAGTGGAAAGCGGCGAGAGTGAAGCCAGTGAAACCAATACGCCTGTCGCAACAGCAAAAGAGCGCAAGGCAAAAATCGAAAATGATTCTTAGAGCCGCATGACGCAGCCGAATAATAGCACAAGCGGCACCCTTTATCCGGGGCTATCCCTAATTTAATAAAACCCCATTAGAGCATGATGACTTTAGGGTCAGGACCTAGTTCGAACCGCAACGTCATTGCGAGCGAAGCGAAGCAATCCAGAGTTGTCCTGCGCAACTCTGGATTGTTTCGTCGCTTCGCTTCTCGCAATGACGATTCAAGCAAATGTCATCACGCCCTAAAACGTATATGATACGCCTGCGCCGGCAAACCATTGGTTCGCACTGCCGCGTAGGGAAGTGACCGGAGATTTTTTGGCATCGCCAATTAAGCGTGTGTACGTGGTTAGGGTGAACAGGCTTCATCCGCCATCCAGCGCATTGCCCGATACATCATAACCGCCGACCAAAGCGGCTCCGACAGAGTTTAGGCCGCCCTTTGCCGCAAAAACCGGAAGGCCGCTGGCAGCGGCGCCTGCAGCATCAATGCTAAAATAATAGCGGTTAAACCTGTCATCGGAAAATTGCGACGAAACGCTAAGGTTCACAAACGCGGCCTTTGACAAGGGCGTGGAATAGGAAACCGATGGCGCAATCGATGCGCCCTTATGCGCGCCTGCCACATCGCGCAGCGCCTCAATTCCGAGTGACAACGTGTCGGCGCGGTTCAAAACCCCAGAAAATTCGATGGCCGCATTAATGCCCAGTTCAACCGCGACTTTACGCTTGCCCAGCGCCGCCACTGCATCATCCTTGATCTTGCCGTTCCGGTCCGTGCGGATGCGGAAACTGGGACCAAAAACATAGCTGGTTTTCACAGGCACTTTTGGATCGCGGATCAGGTCAACATATAATCCGGGGCCGCGCGCGCCAAATTCGAATCCACCAGCGCTGCCGAATATCAGTGGCAACGGCGTGGCGCGGTAATCATCCGAGCCTTGGTAATCCGGCCTGTATCCAGCGCCCATGCCCAATGTGATGAAATCGCCGTCAAACACGCTTTGCGGGCGTCCGCCGGGTTGGCCTGCACTGCCGGTGCGGTCTGATTGCTGCGCCTGTTGCGATAGACCAGACGCGGTTTCATTTTCAGGAGGCGGCGTGCCGATATTTTGCGCGGCGGCGGGCGGCGCACCGATTAACACCGCCGCAACAGCAAAGAAACCCAAACCCAGGTGTTTCATTACAACCCAATCGCCGATAATAGCTGCGTATTCCATGCCCCGCCGACTTCATTGGCGCGGAAGTTGAATGTGTTTACATATCCCCACACGCAACCATCGACATTGGCGGCCTTAAACGCATCGGTGACATATTTATAATGTTCGGCGCGCTGTGCAGTCGGGACCAGCTCGATTGTGCCATATTCGCCCATGAATATAGGCTTGCCCGTGCGCTGCATAAACGCGGTGACCCTGGCGACATCGGCGGCAATTTCGTCCTTGTCCGCTTCGCTGCCAAATGTTGTGCCCATTGGCGGGATGGGATTGATCCACACCGCACCCTGATGCGTGAACGGGAACGGGCTGTAATCGTGGAATGTGTAAATGATATTGGGTTCATCGACGATTGGCAGGCTGGCGAGGGAATAAACGCTGCTATATCCTTCGCCGCCGACAACAATGGGCCGCGTGGGATTGGTGGCGCGAATGGCTGCAATCGCCGGATTATATATCGACAGCAAATTGGCATTGGTCAGCGCCGTATTCGGCTCATTCATCAATTCGAACCAGACCATCGCATCGGTATCCTTGAACCGTTCGGACACCTGCCGCCAGATTGCGGTAAAGCGCGCCGATTCTGCCGCTGGACTGGACATCAACGTATCATAATTATGATTGTCGATAATCACGCGCAATCCCGCTGCACGCGCCAACGTAACTGCTTTTTCAACGCGCGCCATGAAGGCTGCATCTATGGTGTAAGGCGCCGTGGTCATCGCGTGCCCCGAAAAGCGTGCTGGCAATCGTAGAGTTTTGAAGCCGACCGCGGCGATATCGGCGAAATCAGCATCGACATACGCCCTGCCCCAATCGCCCTCATTGGGCGGCTCCAACATATTTGTCAGATTGACGCACGCGCCGATTTTCGCGTCAGCCTGTGTCAGCCCCGCACCTGTTGGCGGGGGCGGCGGAGGAGGAGGTGGCGTGACCCCCACAGGCGGCGGACCGCCACTGGACGGCGCAGCACTATCGCCGCCACATGCGCTAAGAAGGAATATACAAGTTAGGGCAGTTAAGCCGGTGCGACCCGTTAACATAAATTATACGCTCGATAGGATGTGTACGACCGTTAACGTAAGGGAATGCTTGCGAAAAACAAACAGCATTTGATATGCCATGTTCATTTCGGCGCAATTTTAAGGCAGATAAGCGTAACGGTTCATATCAGAACATATATTTCATCTTCACCGATTGGCTGATATCCTCATCGCCTACCACAAATGAAGCGCTACCAAACTTTGGCGGCCCCATGCGGATGGCGGGGTTGCGGGAAAAGGCAAAGCCCTCTCGCGGAATGAAAAGACGCAAATCCATTTTGTTATTGCCATTTTCATCATGGACGATGGCAACGGCATAGGTGCCCGGGACGATATTGGAAAAGGTGACATGCGATGCCGCGCTGGCCGGAACCAATTTCTTGATAGCGCTGCCATCCTTGGTGCAATCGGGGAAAGCTTTCGGATTTTTGGTCAGGCACACCATTAACTGACCCTTGGCATTGCGCAGGCCGTCCACGTTCAGTTTGATATCAGCCTGCGCCGGAACCGACGCCATCAGCGCCCCTGATCCCAGATTGGCTCCCAAAATGGCCAAGGCCAATATCGGTGCCGCAAATTTTGTCCCAAAACCGAAAGTATAACCCATAATTGCCTCGATATTTGTCATGATGTTTTTGATGATGGGTCGCTGTTATCAGGAAACGTCCTAACACACCGTTAACCATGAACCGCGGGAACAATTCCCACCCCATATGATTGGTGATGCCCATAACCGTCATTATGGTTAGCACAAGCCCCAATGCGGCAACATGAACGGGAATTACGAACACCAGTAACGGGATAATAAGTGCCCCGGTCAGCGCCTCCCACGGATGGAACGACATCGCGGCCCATGCGGTTGGCGGGCGGCTTTCATGATGCACGGCATGCGCCAATTTGAACCAATAGGGCCGGTGCATCAAACGGTGTGTCCAGTAAAACCATGTGTCATGCGCAAACAGAAATGCCGCAACCGACACGGGTATATACCAGAGAGGATATTGCGAAATATCGGTATAAATCTGCGTCCAGCCCAAATTGTCCCAACACCACGCCGCCACTCCAGCCGGAATGCCGTAAATGGCCGCGCTGGCCAGGCTCCAGTAAATCTCGCGCCGGATTTGCGGATTTAGCCCCGCGTAAAGCGCCGGATATTTCCGCTGTGTCAGCCAGGCAAAACCGCCGCTGGTGACCAGATAACGGACCCCGACGATGACTGACATGACGATGGCGGATAGGATGATGGAGAGGAGCATTGCGCATTACATATAGCGGATAATATGGCGATTGCATCCGTTTATAGGATGCGCGCACCAAACAGGCTTACACCCGCCGTTCGGTGCCGCGCTTTTTATCAATCCCCCGCCATAACGTGGCACATGCGGCGGAAGCAAAAGATGTGCGGGCGAACATCGTAACAGGCATCCGGCGTTCGGCCATTTGCTCCACCGCGCTGGCCATCGGGATGCACGGCCATTCCGGTTCGGCGGCCAGACTGGCCAGATGTGCCGTACGGCGGCGATCAACCATCGAGAATATCGGCAGCAGTGGAACATTTGTGCCCTTTTGAGTGCGTAAATGCGCGACAACATCATTCAGCGCGCGGCGCGACAATGTCGACGGGATAACCGGAACCAGTATCAAATCGGCGGCGCGCATAATCTGTTCGCTCAATTCGCTCAATCCGGGCGGACAATCCAGTATGATCCGGTCATATTGCTTTGCCAGTTGCTCGGTCAGTTTGGCCACGCGCCGTTTTTTGCCCAGTTCAAACAATGACCGGTCAATATGGCGCAAGGATTTATCGGCGGGTAACAAATCCAGCCCCTGCACCAATGTTGGTATCGCCAATGCAGCAGCATCAATATCACGCGTGAAAACCGCATGCGCCATGTCATTCTTGTCTGGAAGCGAACCATCATCCCGCCCAAGAATATAACTTGCCGCGGCTTGTGGATCGAGATCCCACAATAATGTCCGGTATCCCGATTGCAGTGCCGATTCCGCCGCCAGATTGACCGCCAATGAGGTTTTCCCGACCCCGCCTTTGAGCGAATATACTGCGATGATTTTTGCTTTTTTTGCCATATTCAAATGCTTCCCTGTGACGCGGCAAATGTCAACCGGGTCTGCGGCTTTGTCTGAAATAGGCACAGAAATTCACAGGGAATTATAACAGAAAACGTCGCTTTGTCCAAAAAAGGCAGCCACAATAGTGACTGCCTTTTCCGGGTATTGGAGGGTGGTTGCAGTGCGGGAGAGGGAGACCAGAAACGCCGCAAACACCTGCCTTCAAATGGGGAGCCAGATTATCCCAATAAAAAGGTTTCCAATTCGGATTTCGAAATCTTTTTGCTTTTGTCGGCATCCGCTTTTGCAAACGCAGCCTTCATCCACGTCTTTTTCTCCGGTTCCGCCATAGTGTCGGCTGTTCCTTTGGCCTGCGCAGATTTTTCGCGCAGCACCGTCAACCATCCGTCAAATTCTGCGGCATTCAAATCACCGCTTTGATCGGAATCATAGGTCGGGAAATTGGCCTCGACGACCTGCTTGACTTGCATTTCTTTGCTGGGTTCGGCAGATGACGGCGCTGTTTCTGCAGCGGGCGCTACGCTTGAGTCTGCCATCGGCGTGTCGGTTGATTCCGGGTTTGGCGCTGCGCTGCTATCTTGCGGCGGCGTATCAAGTGGCACAGCGTTCTGTGCCAGTGCCGGGCTGGAAAGTGCCAAAATGCTGGCTGCGGTTATTAAACGTAACATAAAAATTCCTAATCATTTGCGACCCAAGAAAGCAGCTTGGGAATATACTATATACTAATATGAACATTTGTTCATAACGCGGTTGCCGCAGACTTTTCGTCTTTCGGTTCAATCAAGATGGGCTGGTAATACTTAACAATCTATAAGTAATTTTATATCCCATTCGGCTTATCTGTGACCTGCCCCAGCTTAACTTGTCATTGTTTGTAATTCAGGATGAAATGCAAATTAATCACTCCATATTTATTTGAACGTCAGATTAACGTGCCATATTTGCCATCTGAACGGCGATTCGAACGGCGCATTACATTATGCAATACGGTATAGTTACCGCCTTCCCTCAAACCCACCGCCGCGCTATTGCGGCGAAATGGAACAAATAAAATGTGATTTGGCGATCGTCGGCGGCGGACTATCGGGCGGGCTGATTGCGCTCGCGCTCGCCAAGCAACGTCCTGAATTGAAAGTCGTCATCATCGAAGCCAACGACCATTTCGGCGGCAATCACATCTGGAGCTATTTTTCCACCGACATCGCACCCGAAGACCGCTGGCTGACCGCGCCGCTCGTCACGTGCGGCTGGTCAGGGAACGAAGTCCGCTTTCCTTCGCATAGCCGCAGTCTGGACGGCATATATTACAGCATCGAATCTGAACGATTTGACGAAGTCATCAAACAAACCATTGCGCCTGAAAGCCGGATCATGGGTAAGCAAGTAAAAGCGGTCAGTCCTAGGCTGGTCGTGCTGGAGGGCGGAACGCGGATCAATGCCAGCGGCGTAATCGATGCGCGCGGCGGCGGCGATTTGAACCATCTGGATTGTGGCTGGCAGAAATTCACTGGGCAGCTTTTGCAATTGTCAGAACCGCACGAGATGACCAAACCGATCATCATGGATGCAACGGTAACACAATATGACGGATACAGGTTTGTCTATGTCTTGCCGTTCGGGATGGACAAATTGTTTGTCGAAGACACTTATTATTCCGACAAGCCCGACTTGGACAGCCGTATTCATACACAGCGGATTGCCGAATATGCCGATACCAGCGGCTGGAAAGTCGAACGGGTATTACGGCAGGAAAGCGGCGTGTTGCCTGTGGTGATGGGCGGCGATCTGGATAGCTATTGGGCCAGTGGCAGCGGGCGTGTGGCCAAAGCAGGCGCACGCGGCGGTTTCTTTCAACCTGTCACCAGTTACTCGTTGCCCGATGCCGTCCGGCTGGCGACGTTCCTTGCGGCGCAGCCCGATTTTGACGGCGACCGATTGCACTTGTTACTGAAACGCCGCGCTGAACAGCATTGGGAAGATGGCCGATACTACCGCATGCTCAACCGCATGATGTTCCGCGCCAGCACCCCGCAGGACCGTTACAAGGTCTTGGAACGATTTTACACTTTATCCCCCGGACTTATCGCACGCTTTTATGCTGGAAACAGCAGCATGGCAGACAAATTGCGCATCCTGTCGGGCAAACCCCCCGTCCCCATTGGCAAAGCGATTAGCGCGATCAGGAGCAAGAAACGATGAAAACAGCCGCAGTGATCGGTGCAGGATTTGGCGGGCTTGCGCTTGCCATCCGCCTGCAATCCGCTGGCATCAACACCACGATTATCGAGGCGCGGGATAAACCGGGCGGGCGCGGATATTATTGGGAGCGACAGGGCTTTATCTTTGACGCCGGCCCCACCGTCATCACCGATCCGCCCTGTTTGGAGGAGCTGTGGGAATTGTCGGGGGCGAAATTGTCCGACGATGTTGACCTGATGCCCGTCAAACCGTTTTACCGCCTGAACTGGCCCGACGGCACGCAATATGACTACAGCAATGATGAAGAGGAATTGCGCGCCGAAATCAACAGGATCGCGCCGGGTGATCTTGAGGGATATGACAAGTTTCAGGAATATTCCAAGGGCGTCGAGCGCGAGGGATATCAAAAACTCGGCTCGGTTGCGTTTCTAGATTTTGCCAGCATGATAAAGGCCGCCCCTGCTTTGGCGCGGTATCAGGCGTGGCGTTCGGTATATTCCATCGCGTCCAAATATGTGAAGAACGAAAAACTGCGGCAGGCGCTATCGTTCCAGACATTGCTGGTCGGCGGTAATCCGATGACCACCAGCAGCATCTATGCTCTGATCCACACCATCGAGAAACGCGGCGGCGTGTGGTTTGCGCGCGGCGGCACCAACCGATTGGTTTCAGGCATGGTGACGCATTTTGAGCGGCTGGGCGGAAAGCTGATATTGTCAGACGGCGTGGACGAGATTGAGACATCGGGCGACAAGACCGTTGCGGTGCGCACACAGAGCGGCCTGCGTATTCCCGCCGATGCCGTCGCCACCAATGGCGATCTGGTCCACACATATGACACGCTGTTGCGCAACCACGCACGCGGGGCAAAGGCCACCAAATCGCTGAAGCGCAAACGCTGGTCGCCTTCGTTGTTCGTGGTGCATTTCGGACTGAAGGGCCATTATCCCGATGTCGCGCATCATATGATCCTGTTCGGGCCGCGCTACAAAGGTTTGCTGGATGATATCTACAAAAACGGCCATGTGCCCGATGATTTCAGCCTGTATCTGCATCATCCCAGCATCACCGATCCGAATATGGCGCCTGAGGGTTATTCAACATTCTACGTGCTTGCCCCGGTTGCGCATTTGGGCAAAGCCGACGTCGATTGGGACGGCGAATTTGGCGAGAAGTTCAAGGACGCGATCCTAGACGAGCTGGAACGGCGCGTGTTGCCGGGCCTGAAAGAAAATCTGGCCACATCATTTTATTACGCCCCCACCGATTTTGGCCGCGATCTGAACGCGCATCATGGCAGCGCATTCAGCCTGGAGCCCGTATTATGGCAAAGCGCGTATTTCCGCGCCCACAACCGCGATGATGTGATCGACAATCTATATTTTGTCGGCGCGGGCACGCATCCCGGCGCAGGTATTCCGGGCGTTGTTGGCAGTGCGAAGGCGACGGCGAAGCTGATGTTGGAGGATATGGGTGTTTAGTCTGATGTTCATAAACAGCGCTTCCCCAGCGAAGGCTGGGGTCCATTACGCCTATCCGCCCAGAACGACTGGCGTGATAGGCTCCAGCCTTCGCTGGAGCAGCGAAGTGATTGAACCCTGATGTTGATGAAAGCCATCGCCGTCTATTGCGGGTCAGCCACCCCCGCTGACCCCGTATATATCGAGGCGGCACGGCATGCCGGCGAGACGCTGGCAAATCGCGGCATCACCGTTGTCTATGGCGGCGGCAGGCTGGGGTTGATGGGGGCGGTGGCCGACGCGGCATTGGCGGCGGGCGGCAAAGTGATCGGCATCATTCCCGAGGCTTTGGTCGGCGCAGAGGTTGCCCACCAGGGATGCACGCAATTGCATGTCGTCAAAAACATGCATGAACGCAAAGCGGCGTTTACTGACCTGTCCGACGGTTTCATCAACCTGCCCGGCGGCGTCGGCACAATGGACGAAATGTGGGAAGCGGTCAGCTGGTCACAATTGGGCTATCACAGCAAGCCCGTCGGCATATGGAATGTCGCGGGATATTACGACCATCTGATCGCGTTCAATGCGCATATGGTGGATGTTGGTTTCGTCCGCGATGCACACCGGGGGATATTGCTGGTGGCGGACGGGCTGGAGGAATTACTGGATAAGATGACGGGATACGTGCCGCATAAAACGATATTCCAAATGAAGGCGGAGGATTTGTGAGGGCCAGTCCAGATAATCTAGAATTTGTCATTCCCGCGAAGGCGGGAATCCATGGTCTAACCTTTAGGAACTTAGCAGCGCCGTTTGTATACGCCAGTTCAGGCCATGGATTCCCGCCTTCGCGGTAATGACACTACATGGTTGAATTATCCACAAATAACCGCCCTGCTCTCGTTGCCTTCGCTCGCACTTCCATCGCACGCGGTTCCAAATCATTTGCTGCCGCCAGCCGCCTGTTCGACCGCCAAACCCGCGAACGCGTATGGCTGCTATATGCTTGGTGCCGCAAATGCGATGACATGGCCGATGGTCAGGATCATGGCGGCGCGATGGCATACATTGCCGATCCGGCGGCGCGGCTGGCGGTAATCCGTGACTTGACCGCCAAAGCCATACGCGGCGAGGCGGCGGGCGAGCCCGCATTTGACGCACTGGGCATTGTCGCCGCCGAATGCGGATTGACGCAGAAAATGGCCGATGATGTGATTGATGGCTTTGCGCTCGATACCGCCGATTGGCGGCCCCGCAGTGAGGATGACCTATACCGCTATTGCTTTCACGTTGCCGGCGCGGTCGGCGTAATGATGGCGGTGGTGATGGGTGTGCCCACCGATGACGATGCGACACTGGACCGCGCCTGTGATTTGGGCCTCGCGTTTCAGCTGGCGAATATCGCACGCGATTTGAACGAGGATGATGCGGCGGGCAGGTGCTATCTGCCGCAAGAATGGCTGTCCGATATGGATATCCCGCCGGGGCAGACACTAGCGCCGCATTACCGCGACCGGCTGGCATCGCTGGCAAAACGAATGTGTGATGCATCGGAGCGGTATGAGGCATCAGCACGGGTGGGCGCAGCATCGCTGCCATTTCGTTCGCGCTGGGCGGTGTTGGCGGCGGCGGGGATTTACGGCGATATTGCGCGGCAGGTCCGTTCAAAGGGCGCGCATGCATGGGATAGCCGTATTTATACCAGCAAGGCCGACAAGCTAGCCTGGGTAGCAAAGGCAGGGATTATGGCCGCGCGCAATGCACCGGAATATGTGAACCGCGATGGGTTATGGACGAGGCGGCCGGATTGACTAACTTCGCTCTCCGTTCGTCCTGAGCCTGTCGAAGGACGAGAGCGCATTTGGTTACGTCCTTCGACAAGCTCAGGACGAACGGTAAGGGTAAAGGAGCACTATGCCGCCCCCAACAATACCACCGCACGTCCCGACAGCCGTTCCACCGCCGCGCCGTGTATTCCCGGCGCACAGCATATCAGGCCGAAATCCAGTGGATTGGGTTTGTTATAGCGCAATGCCCCGCCCAGCGCATCGGTCACCATCGCGCCCGCCTCTTGCGCCACCAGATGCGCTGCCGCCACGTCCCATTCATTGCCCCAGCGCAATGTGGCGACCAGATCGGCACGGTCGCATGCCACCATCGTCATCCGCATCGCAATGCTGTTGGGTTTATGTACCATAGTCAAATCGCGGTCGAGTTTTGGCAGGTCATCGGCAGGAACGCGTGCGCCAGAAAATTCCGTGCGCGTACTTCCCGACAGCAATTTGCCATTGCACCGTACGCCCTGCCCCGCCTCTGCCACCCACATCTGCTGCGTTGCGGGTGCCGTCATTACGGCAAATATGGGCAATCCGTCCGCCACCAATGCCACCGATACACACCATCCGGCGCGGCCCCGAATATAATCGCGGGTTCCATCGATAGGATCGACGCACCATAATAAACGCTGCTGCAAGCGATCCGTATTATCCGCCGTTTCTTCCGATAGCCAACCAGCCTCCGGGATGATTGCCGACAGCCGATCCTTTAGCAGCGCATCGACCGCCATATCGGCGTCGCACACCGGATGGCCCTTGCTTTTTTCCCACACAAGCGCATTGGGCGCAGCACCATCGCGCCAATTGCCAAAGGCCAATGCTGCTGCTTCGGCGGTTGCTGCCACTATCGCGTCTTTGTCAAAGCCCGCGCTAGCCAATTGTATATCAGGCACTGGCGATCATCATTCCGTCGATGCGCAATGTCGGTACGTTGGTGCCGCGAATGAACGCAAGATCACCCGCTGCCGATAAATTGCGGAACATGTCTTTCAGGTTTCCGGCAATGGTAAACTCGCTCACCGGACCCGCAATCTCGCCGTCCACGATCAGGAAACCCGCCGCACCGCGGCTGTAATCGCCTGTTACCGGGTTAACCCCTTGGCCTGATAGCTCGTGGATATACACGCCGTCTTTTATGTCCGCGATCAGATCGGCGACGCTGCCTGTACCGCCCTCCAAGTGCACGTTTGACGCGCTAACCCCCGGCGCGCCGCTGATGCCGCGGCTGGCGTGGCCCGTGGGGGATAGCCCCAATTGCCGCGCCGATGCGCTTTCCAGCAACCATCCGGTCAGCACACCTTTGTCGATGATCGCGCGCCGCGCAGTGGGCAGTCCTTCGCCATCAAACGCCCGGCTGGACAGACCGCGAGGGCGCAGCGGATCGTCTATAATCGACAAGCTGCTATCGAACAATTGCGCGCCCAGCGATTCCAGCAGAAAGCTCGTGCGCCGCGCAATCGAACTGCCGCTGATGCCGCCCAGCATATGCCCGATGAACGAGCTGCCGACACGCGGATCAAACACCACGGGCATATTACCGCTTTTGATCGTACCGGGGTTCAGCCGCCTGACCGCTTTTTCCCCTGCGTTGCGGCCAATCAATTCCGCATCGGCCAAATCGCTTTCGTAGCGCGCAGAGCTATAATCATAATCGCGTTCTTTGGCATCGCCATCGCCCGACAATACGCTGGCCGAAACGCCGTAGCCCGTCGAACTTTTCGCGCCCGCAAATCCGTGACTGGTGGCCAGGGCAAATACCGAACGGCCTGCACTTGCGCCGCCGCCCTCGCTGTTGGTAACGCCGGGCACGGCGCGCGCGGCATCCTCGCAGGCCAGTGCGCGCCGTTTCAGCGCGGCAGGATCAGGATCGCCGCCATCATCGCTGTCGACATCGGCAATATCGCCTGTCAGCAATCGGTCTGCCGGAGCAAGCCCCGCATATTGGTCCTCAGGCGCTTCACGCGCCATATCCAGCGCCCGCGTCACCAGCCCCGCCAATATATCGGGGTTCATATTCGATGAAGAGATGGTTGCCGACCGCTGGCCAATAAACACGCGCAGGCCAATATCTTCCCCCTCGCTGCGCGACACATCCTCCAGCAGGCCCAGCCGGACCTGTACGTCGGTGGAGGCATCGCACACATATACGGCGTCGGCGGCGTCGGCTCCGGCTTTTATGGCTTTTTCGACAAGGGATTGGGCGCTGTCCAGCGCGTCTGATTTGGATAACATGGAAATTGCTTAGGCGCTGGGTTTTGCAGCGTCAATTGCACGGCGAAATCTCTTGTACCAAAATAAATTAAGACAAAGCGCTACATACTCCGGCTAATATCAAAGGTATGCCGAATGCTAGAACACATAGTTTACCTGTGTCTTGCTTGAAGCGCAGATATAGTCCGCGATCACTTAACTCGCTATTTTCAAGAATCTGCCAACGATGGTCAACGCCGCGCAAAAACGGGATTACCGCTGCTACCATTACTACAAGCAGGAAATATGGCCAAATACGCATGCCCGATGCCAAGGATGGGGTAACAAGAAATATCAGCAATAAAGTATATATTATCAATGCCACGGCAATCTGGTCGCTCATGCGTTTGGCATAACTTTTGGGTTTTGCCTTTTGCGCGGCACGCCGCTGTGACGAACTTTGGGCCTTGGCCATCGTTCACTCTCCCCTAATCAACTCTTTGCGGATGAATGTGTCACTTCATCACGCATCTGTCAAAGGGGTTAAGGCTGTTTTATTGCAGCCCCAGAATTTTGTGATTTTGCAAGGACAAGCGCCATTTCGGATGCGCCATTACAAATTCTGTTGCCGCCGCGATATTGGCGGCATTCGCCGACTCGTCGCCGCTGTCCATCGGCTGGATAAGGAAATGAGTGAAATCCCACGTTTCCATGACGGCGGTATTACTGCCCGTCTGCGGCCAGACCAGTTTCAGTTCATGACCGCTGCGTTGTATAACATCGCTGCCGGCTTTCGGGCTGATGCAGATCCAGTCGATGCTAGGCTCGGCCAGAATCGTGCCGTTGCTTTCCATCGCCACTTCAAAGCCGCGTTCCTGCAATGCCGCCACCAATCCGGCGTCCACTTGCAACATCGGTTCGCCGCCGGTCATCACGACATAGCGGTCACCTTTACCTTCACCCCACAAAGCCGCGACCTTGACCGCCAGCGCGTCGGCATTCTTATATCGAGCGCCGTTTTCCCCGTTCATCCCGACAAAATCGGTATCGCAAAACTGGCAGACGGCAGTGCTGCGGTCCTTTTCCAGCCCCGACCACAAATTGCATCCGGCAAAGCGCAGGAACACCGCGCGCCGTCCGGCCTGTGCGCCCTCCCCCTGTAATGTCAGAAAAATCTCTTTGACGGCATAGCTTTTAACATGGGCGCTCATGCGTATTCTATCGGGTCAGTCAGCCCCGCGTCCGCAAAACCCTTTTGCCGCAAACGGCAGCTGTCGCATTTTCCGCACGCCTTATTCTGGGATGTGGGATCATAGCAGGACCAGCTCATCCCCGCGTCCAGCCCCAGCCGCGCCGCCTCTGCTGCGATCTGCGCCTTGCTCATATGCAGCAACGGCGTGTGCACGGTAAAGCCCTTGATACCCTCTTTGGCTCCCTCCACCCCCGCCTTGGTCGCCAGGTTCGCCATACTTTCAAAACTGGCGATAAAATCGGGACGGCAATCGGGATAGCCCGAATAATCCAGCGCATTCACACCGATAAACAAGTCCCGCGCGCCCCGCGCCTCGGCCAGTCCCAGACACAGCGACAGGAATATCGTGTTGCGCGCCGGAACATACGTCACCGGTATCGCGCCATCCTCTACCCCGTCCTTGGGCACATCTATGTCAGCGGTCAGCGCCGAGCCGCCAAAGAGCGTCAGGTCCAGCGGCAGGATGATATGCTCCACTGCGCCCAGATGCGCGGCGATGGTTGCGGCGGCGGAAAGCTCGATCCGGTGGCGCTGGTTATAATCAATGGTCAACGCGATCAGGTCATAGCCTTGGCGCTTGGCAAGCCCCGCCACGACCATGGAATCAAGGCCGCCAGACAGCAGGATGATTGCGGATTTTTTTGGATTGGTCATATTATTAGCTGACTATTTTTTCGTCATTGCGAGCGAAGCGAAGCAATCCAGGGTTGTTTTGCGCGACCCTGGATTGCTTCGCTTCGCTCGCAATGACGAACTTGGAAAACCATATTGCACTCTGTCCTATAAAGAACTGTGAGAAAAAAGCTGTGATTGAAAAGTGGTGCACCCGGAGCGATTCGAACGCCCGGCCCCCAGATTCGTAGTCTGGTGCTCTATCCAGCTGAGCTACGGGTGCACTGGAAGGGCCGCTATTAGGCAGGGAATGCCGCAGGCGCAAGGAATTTTTGGTGTTTTAATTGCGCACAATCACACTCTCCAATACCTCGTCATTCCCGCGCAGGCGGGAATCCATCACCTGAGCTAAAAAAATAGTGCAGCATCTAGGCGTAACCCTCACGCGTTCATGCCCCGATACCCGCTCAAACTCCCCGCCGCTCCTGCGCTGGCGCGGCGGTGCTGGAGACGGACATGCCCGTCAATTAGATGCAGCGTCGGCGTAATTCTTCAATTGAATTTGCATTTCGTGTGCCGAGTTTGCGACGCCTAATTAGGGGGTTAACGCACCTGTCACGGTAATTTCCACGCTGAGGGCGCAGTGTTTCGCAGAGATGACGATGGCTAAAGTGACACTAGCTGACGGACAAAATAGCGAATTAATGTTCTGTCTTCGAAACTCTAATGATTGCTAAGAGAATCAGGGGGTGGACAAATATAACCTGCAACCCATTGCGGACCTATTTTTGGATTAAACGGAAGAGCAAGATAAACATACGGATAACAACCATTAGGATTTTTTTCCTTTTCAGTTCCGATGATCGTCGCACCAAGCTGAATATTGCCATTAGCTCCATTCTTTTGAAGCAGTTTAATAAGGCCAGCTGTATCAGCTGTATTAGAAAGTTTTTTAAATTCCTTTGTACTTAAAGATTTTTCAAGGGCTTGCGCGACGCTAGTTCCTGTCGCTGGTCGTTCATTCAACGCCCTATCTTGGGCTATTGCCAATGATCCAATACAAAAAGCAACAATGCCTACAATAAATTTGGTTTGCTTACCCATGAATTTCCCCCCATTATTTCTCTAAGTGTTGATGATTAACTTGCCGTTGTCAATTATTTGATAACAATTAAAGAATTCTTCACATACCCCCGCGCCAACGCCGCCTGCGCAGCCGCCAGCCTTGCTATCGGCACGCGGTATGGCGACGCGCTGACATAATCCAGCCCGACGCTCTCACAAAACGCGATGCTCGCCGGATCGCCGCCGTGTTCGCCGCATATGCCTAGTTTGATGTCGGGGCGCGTTGCCCGGCCTTTGGTCGCGGCGATTTCGATCAGTTGCCCTACGCCCTCCACGTCCAGTGACACGAACGGGTCGCGGGCATAAATGCCCTTGTCGACATACGCGCTTAGGAACCGTGCGGCGTCATCCCTCGAAACCCCTAATGTCGTCTGCGTCAGGTCGTTGGTGCCGAACGAAAAGAACGCGGCACCTTGCGCAATTTCATCGGCCATCAGGCATGCGCGGGGCAGCTCGATCATCGTACCGACCAGATATTCGATGCGCTTGTCCGTTTCGGCAAATACGGCCTCGGCGGTTTTGTCGACCACGTCCTTCATCAGCTCCAGCTCGCGCTTTGTGCCCACCAACGGGATCATGATTTCGGGGATGGGGGACACGGCCAGCGAACACGCGGCCTCGAATATTGCGCGCGCCTGTATCTCATAAATTTCAGGATAGGTCACGCCCAGACGGCAGCCACGATGCCCCAGCATCGGGTTAAATTCGTGCAGTTCGGCGGCGCGTTGTTTCAACGTTTCGATGCTGATGCCAGTTGCCTGTGCCACTTCGGCAAAATCGTTTTCAGCGTGCGGCAGGAATTCATGCAACGGCGGGTCGAGCAAGCGGATGGTGACGGGCAATCCCGCCATCACCTCAAATATCGCCGCAAAGTCACCGCGCTGTTCAGGCAGTAACTTGGCCAAAGCCTCACGCCGTCCGGCCTCATCCTCGGCCAAGATCATCTGGCGCACCGATGTGATGCGTGCGGCGTCAAAGAACATATGTTCGGTGCGGCAAAGCCCAATACCCTCTGCGCCAAAATCGCGCGCGGTTTGCGCGTCCAGCGGGGTTTCGGCGTTGGCGCGCACTTTCATGCGCCGCGCCTTGTCGGCCCACACCATCAACGTGCCAAAATCACCGACCAGTTCGGGTTGCAAGGTGGGCACTTCGCCCGCCATCACTTCGCCCGTGGAACCGTCCAGAGTGAGTATGTCACCCTCACGCAATTCGCGGCCCGCAACGCGCAATACTTTGGCGTTCGCGTCGATCACAATGCCGCCTGCGCCCGAAACGCAGGGCCGCCCCATGCCGCGTGCAACGACGGCGGCGTGGCTGGTCATGCCGCCGCGTGCGGTCAAGATGCC
>JANOKA010000025.1:0-2218 GCA_031418995.1 Sphingomonadales bacterium
CCATTGGCGGATTTGATACGCGGGAACCATGTTTTGCGGCCAAACAGGGTTTCGGAAAACCCGCGTTCACGCACAGTTTCCAACGTGTCCTGAATGTAATTGCTGATGCCGGGAAAGCTCTTGAAATACGCGTCGATCATCGCCTGTGCCTCGTCCGCCGTGCTTTCCAATCGTTTGGCCAACCCCCAGCGCGATATACCGTACAGAATCGAGAAGTTGATCGTTTTGGCGCGGCCCCGTGTGTCGCGGTTGACCTCGCCAAACAATTCGCGGGCGGTGCGGGCGTGAATGTCCTCGCCTTGCTCGAACGCTTCGCGCAAGGCCCCTACATTGGCGATATGCGCAGCCAGCCGCAACTCGATCTGGCTATAATCGGCGGCCAGTATCACATTGCCTTCTTCCGCCACAAAAGCATCTCGGATCTGGCGGCCAATTTCGGTGCGGATCGGGATGTTTTGCAAGTTCGGATCGGTGGATGACAGCCGCCCGGTTTGCGCGCCGGTCAGGCTGTAACTGGTATGAACGCGGCCCGTTTTCGGGTTGATCTGTTCCTGCAAACTGTCGGTATAGGTGGATTTCAGTTTGGCCAGCTGCCGCCATTCCAGAACTTTTCCGGCGATTTCTACGCCTTGTCCGGCCAAATCCTCCAGCACGGTGACATCGGTGGAATATTGACCCGATTTGCCTTTCTTACCGCCCTTATGCCCCATTTTTTCAAACAGGATTTTGCCCAGTTGTGCAGGGGAAGCGATGGCAAAGGGTTCATCGGCCATCCGGTGAATCTCGGCCTCCAATTTTTCCATCTCGCTGGCAAATTCCGCCGATAGCCGCGACAATACGGCGCGGTCCACCTTAATCCCGCGGCATTCCATTTTGGATAGTACAGGTATCGTCGGGCGATCCACCATCTCGTAAATCCGCGTCGCTTTTTCAGGGGACATACGCAGTTTGAAATGATGCCATAAGCGTAAGGTAACATCCGCATCCTCGGCGGCATATTGTGTCGCTTGCGCCAGTGGAACCTCGGCAAAGCTGATCTGGCTTTTGCCAGTTCCGCACACGCTTTTGTAACTGATGCATTCATGGCCCAGATGCAGCTTGGACAACTCGTCCATACCGTGTCCGTGCGATCCGGCGTCCAGATTGAAACTCATCACCATCGTGTCATCGAACGCGGTGATGGCCACATCATGCTGCGCCAAAACGCTCATGTCATATTTCAGATTTTGGCCGACTTTCAGGATGCTGTCATCCTCAAGCAAATCCTTTATCCGCGCAATCGCATCGACAAATGCGATTTGCTGCGGCTTTTCGGCAAACATGTCGGTGCCGCCATGTTGCAACGGGACATAGCATGCCTCGCCGGGCGCGGTGGCCAGGCTGAATCCAACCAGCCGCGCGGTTACTGCCTCCAAACTGTCGGTTTCCGTATCGAACGCTACGACGCCCGCACTGCGCGCTTTGGCGATCCAGTCATCCAGTGCGGCCAATGTCGTGATACAGGCATAGGCAGTGACATCAATCGCTGGCATC
The DNA here is from genome assembly GCA_031418995.1 of Sphingomonadales bacterium. Classification (GTDB taxonomy): domain Bacteria; phylum Pseudomonadota; class Alphaproteobacteria; order Sphingomonadales; family Sphingomonadaceae; genus Sphingorhabdus_B. Next base: position 1,534 of record JANOKA010000025.1, read on the forward strand.
GGTGGCGGCACTATCCGCGATCCGGCGGTGGGCGCGGCTGCAGCACCGTCGCCTTTAGTGGTGAGAGCAGGGCCGCCAGCCAGCGTTTTGTTCGCCGCATCGGTATTGCTCGACTGGCCAATGCGTTTCAACAGCGAATTGAACCCGTGATGCGCCAGAAACGCGGCCAAGGGCGGTTCAGGAATTTTGCCCAGCTCCATATCGGCGAGCGCGATGGGCAACGGGCAATCCTCTTTCAACGTCACCAGCACACGTGACAATCGCGCTTTGCCTTCATGTTCGATCAAATTATCGCGCATTTTGGAGGGTTTCATATCGGGCGCGGCGGCCAGAACATCGTCCAATGTGCCAAATTCGGTTATCAGCTTGGTCGCCGTTTTGGGGCCGACGCCGGGAACGCCGGGGATATTGTCGCTGCTGTCGCCCATCAACGCCAGCACATCACCAACCAGTTCGGGGCCTACGCCGAATTTTTCCTCCACGCCTTCGCGCCCAATGCGCAGGTTTTTCATGGTATCGAGCATATCGACACCCGCGCCGCCAGAGGCATCAGGCTCTTCTATCAGCTGCATCAAATCCTTGTCCGATGACACAATCGTCACCTTCCACCCCATTGCCACCGCCGCCTTGGTATAACTGGCGATCATATCGTCCGCCTCGACATTCTCCTCCTCCACCATCGGCA
>JANOKA010000026.1:0-8898 GCA_031418995.1 Sphingomonadales bacterium
CAGGGTCAACTTTCATAACCGAAACCTAATACCGCCATCGCTTGGCATCACACCGCATCATCGGACGGATCAAGCCGCGTTACCCATGCCGGATATCCCTCTGCCGACATTTCAACCGCGTGCGATGGGACCATATCCTCGCCCGTCTCAATCCAACCGCGCCCGTCGCATTTGCCGCAAAACTGCCGCTTGGACCGCTGGCTCGCCAGATCAATTTCGCAATTCCACTCCCCATGTCCGGCGCAAACGGGGCACAGAATATCCAGATCACCCTTGCGCGGCAAAACGGAAATTCCGTGCATCGCGTGGGGATCATCGGGGCCGGTGCATGTAACAATTCGTTTTTCGTGCGACACCGCCAATTGCTCCTCGTTTCATGCTGCTTAGGGTGATGTGAATACGGCGCAAGCGGAGCCTTTGCAACTGCGGCGTGACCGGACGAGAGGCGGTCCCGCCGCCACCGCTGAAACGTCACTCCGCGCCTCTGCGCGAAACCATTTTATTTCACGCGGAGAGCGCGGAGGAACGCGGAGACGCGGAGGGTACGGTTTTGATTTCGCACCTCATGCTACCCAATTTCAGTTCCTTAAACCTATGCCTTACCACATTGAGAATATGACCCTTTGAGCTGGAGCATTTCTCCGCGCCTCCGCGTGAGATAATTTGTTCACGCAAACGCGCACAAAGCGCAAAGTTGCAGATCACGCCGCCCATTGAATTGCTGTAAAATACTATTTCCGCTTTCCTACACGCCATCGCTTATGCTTTTGTACTCGCGCTGCGTTGCTGGATTGGCGCGGGTCTGGCTCTTTAAAATTTTGGTTGCTGTTCGCATGTTCCACTGGAAAACGCGCGGCGCGCAAAACAGAAAAAGCGTGTTACCTTTGTAACCTTCGGATGACTGGAACGCCATATTCCACCCTCGATATAGCCTAGTTGCCAATTGGAACCTGCGGACTATTATGGCAGCTTATGTCCATGCAAATGACCGTTTTCCCATGCGTTTGAAAAAGCTCCGCACACTTGATGTTTGTCAGCCCTTATCGGCGGGGCATGCGTTTCTTTCTTCGGCCAGCGGTCTAGTCCGGGTGGGTGATGCGGTATATGTGATTGCCGATGACGCGCATCATCTGGCGGCATTCGGGCTTGGTGAACAAAAGCCCGGGCGGCTTGTTCGGCTACGTGACGGCGATTTGCCGCATGATGCGGCGGCGCGAAAGGCGGTGAAGCCAGATTTTGAGATATTGCTGGCATTGCCGCTTGATCCAGAAACGAAGGAAAGCCCTGCGCCCTGTTGCCGGTTGCTAGCCATGGGTTCGGGATCGGCGGCACGGCGGATGCACGCTGTGCGGATTGACATCAGCGCGCTGGGAAATGTTGAGGCGGTGACGCAGCTGGATTTGCGGCCGTTGTTCACCGCGCTTGGCGCGATTTGCGATGACATCAATCTGGAGGGGGCCATAGTGCGCGATGACCGCCTGATCCTGTTCAACCGGGGCAATATGGCATCGCCAATGACGCAGGTTTTCAGCGTGAACTTGGCTGATATTATCGCAGGTAGGGCGGGTGGTCCCGTGCTGGAAAAACAGTTGGTGCTGCCATATGCGGGCGATGTTCCGTTGACGGTGACCGATGCCTGCGCGCTGGATAATGGCCAAATCCTGCTATCCGCGGTCGCAGAGGCCACGGGCGATTCCTATGCCGACGGCCCGGTGGTGGCGGCGGCGTTCCTGGTGTTGGATGCGCAGTTCAACCTGATACACAGCGAATTCATTGAGCCCATCTGCAAAATTGAGGGCATATCGGCGCAAATCGGGGATGGCCGCATTGACATATTATGCGTCAGTGATGCGGACAATCCAGACAGGCCATCGGCGCTGTATTCGGCTGTGATGCGGATATAAAAAGGGCCGCGAACCTTGCGGCTGCGACCCTTTTTGGTAACTCTATGTGATGAAAGCTTATTCGCCTTCGTCGCCGTCCACTTCAACCGGGCCGCTGTCTTTGCCTTTTTCAGACACGTCGCGGTCAACCAGTTCGATGACGCCCATGGGGGCTGCGTCTGAACCGCGAAAACCGGATTTGATAACGCGGGTATAGCCGCCAGCGCGGTCCGAATAGCGTTCGGCCAATACTTCGAACAGTTTCTTCAATTGGCCTTCGTCCATCAAACGGCTCATCGCCAAGCGGCGATTGGACAGGCCGCCCTTTTTCGCCAGTGTGATCAGTTTTTCGACATAAGGACGCAGCTCGCGGACCTTTGGCAATGTGGATTGAATTTGTTCATGCTTGATAAGCGATGCGGCCATGTTGCGCAGCATGGCGTTACGGTGCGCGGTCGGGCGCTGAAGTTTCCGGTGACCCACTTTATGACGCATAATTTTTACCTTTGTTCGTAGGGGGTCCGTATGAGGTAACCCGATGCTGGTAGCTGTTTAGGCCGCTACCTATAGCCTTTGGCCCTCTCCCCTTGCGGGAGAGGAAAGTGAAGGTTGCGGGCTTGCCCGTTACCGTAACTTGGAGCGGGGGAGCGCTTGTTTTACAACCGCGCGAACCATAAGTTCGCAAACCCTCTCCCAGCTTTCGCTAGGCAGACAAGCTGCCAAGCTGTTGCAACCCTCTCCCGTCAAGGGAGAGGGAAAAGCATTTAACCCAAAAGCTCTTGTTCCAGCTTCTTGGCCATTTCTTCGATATTCTCTGGTGGCCATCCGGGAATGTCCATACCGAGACGCAGACCCATGCTGGACAGCACTTCCTTGATCTCGTTGAGCGATTTGCGACCAAAATTCGGCGTGCGCAGCATTTCGGCTTCGCTCTTTTGCACCAGATCGCCGATATAGATGATATTGTCGTTCTTCAGGCAATTTGCGCTGCGGACAGACAATTCCAACTCGTCGACTTTCTTCAGCAAATACCGGTTCAGCTGGTTCGCATCGGATTCGTCGCTGTTTGAAGGCGCGGCATGGCCGATCATCGGCGATGATGCGGCCATTGAATCTTCGAAATGCACGAACACTTGCAACTGGTCCTGCAAGATGCGCGCAGCATAGGCTACGGCGTCTTCGGGGGTTACGGTGCCATCGGTTTCAACCGTCAGTGACAGTTTGTCAAAGTCCAGCTCTTGTCCGATACGGGCGTTATCCACCTTGTATGCAACTTGGCGCACAGGCGAAAACAACGAGTCAACCGGGATCAAACCGATGGGTGCATCGGCAGGACGGTTGGCAACGGCGGGGACATATCCCTTGCCGATGTCGCACGTAATTTCCATGTTGAGCGTCGCGCCTTCATCCAAGTGACAGATCACAAGATCCTTGTTCATCACTTCGATGTCGCCGGAAACCGCAATGTCGCCTGCCTTGACTTCGCCGGGGCCAGTGGCCGAAAGTTGCAGCCGCTTTGGACCTTCGCCTTCCATTTTCAGGGCAACCTGCTTCATATTCAGCACGATGTCTGTAATGTCCTCACGAACACCGGCAAGTGAGGAAAACTCGTGCAGCACGTTTTCAATCTTGATCGATGTGATCGCGGCGCCTTGCAACGACGACAGCAATACGCGGCGCAGGGCGTTACCCAGCGTCAGGCCAAAGCCACGCTCCAAAGGCTCAGCAACAAATGTCGCCTTACGCTTTGCGTCGCTTCCGCTTTTCAGCTCAAGCGCGGTGGGCTTTTTCAGTTCCTGCCAGTTCTTTAGGTTGACTGTCATGGATATCCCCTAGTCTTTCATGGGCGGGAACGGGTTTTGTGCACTAGCCCGTCCGGCCGTTTATTAAGAAGAGACGGCGAATGCCGCCTCCGGATGCAAATTAATGGCGTTATACGCGCCGACGCTTTGACGGACGGACGCCGTTGTGCGGAATGGGCGTAACGTCGCGGATCGATGTGATGGTGAAGCCAACCGCTTGCAATGCCCGCAATGCTGACTCGCGGCCCGAACCGGGACCCTTCACTTCAACTTCCAACGTACGCACACCGTGATCGGCGGCTTTTTTACCCGCGTCTTCGGCGGCAACCTGTGCGGCATAAGGGGTCGATTTGCGCGATCCCTTAAAGCCCATGGTTCCTGCTGAAGACCAGCTGATCGTGTTGCCTTGTGCGTCGGTGATGGTAATCATCGTGTTATTAAAGCTGGCGTTGACATGGGCAACCCCTGCGGAAATATTCTTGCGCTCCCGCTTTTTAATGCGCTGTGGCTCGCGTGCCATATGGAATTCCTGACTAAATTAAAAACTGAATAGCTGCTGGTGGCTTTGGTTTCCCGCTGCCTCCGGCGGAGAAATAAAACTCGGTCCCCCGGACCGCGTTTATTTCTTCTTGCCAGCGATCGCCTTTGGCTTGCCCTTGCGGGTGCGCGCATTGGTATGCGTACGCTGACCACGAACAGGCAGGCCCTTACGATGACGCAGGCCGCGATAGCAGGCCAGGTCCATAAGACGCTTAATATTCATCGACACGGTACGGCGAAGATCGCCTTCTACGGTGTAACCCGCATCCAATGTTTCGCGGATCGACAGAATTTCGGCATCCGAAAGATCCTGTACGCGGCGGCTATGATCGATTTTCAACTTATCGGCGATTTCAAGCGCCTTGGTCCGGCCAATGCCGTGTATATAAGTTAACGCGATGATCACGCGCTTATTTGTTGGGAGGTTAACTCCGGCAATACGTGCCACTATCTGAAACTCCTGCTCCACAAGGCTCCGGAATTGGGCCTTATCTCATCGCTGAACTCCATCAAAACGCACAAAACCAGCGGACGCGGTAACTGCGCTGCTGGTCTTACCCGTTATGTGGAATGACTGGGCCTTAATCCGAGTCGGCGATTCTGTCAAGCAGGGCAGCAGGCATAGCCAAATTCGGTGTGCATTTACCCTTGAAGGGTCACCATTTGAGGCACATAGCATAGCAATAATATCATGTCCGGGGGAAATAATACTGATGATACCGCCTATACGAGACCGGTTCGCCTTTGCCGGGCATAGGGTCGATCCCGGCACCTCTGCCAAAATCGCAATTCCGGTCAGCGACCTATCCGCCGGAATGCAGGCGCAATTGGAGGCGCGCGTATATCACGGTGCAAAAGACGGCCCGGTAATATTTGTCAGCGCCGCCATTCACGGGGATGAAATTATCGGCACCGAAATCATTCGCCGGGTGATGAAGAAGCTGTCCCCTCAAAAAATGGCAGGCACCGTAATATTCGTGCCCGTCGTCAACATGTACGGCTTTATTGCGCACAACCGGTATCTGCCCGACCGCCGCGATTTGAACCGCAGCTTTCCGGGGTCTGGGCGCGGGTCGCTGGCATCGCAGTTGGCCAATATATTCTATACCGAAGTTGTGATGAAATGTTCGCTGGGCATCGACATTCACAGCGCAGCGGCGGGGCGGTATAATCTGCCGCAAATCCGCATCGCATCGGGCAATCCCGAACTGAAAAAACTGGCGCTGGAATTCGGCGCGCCTGCGGTGATCGAAGCGCCGCTGCGCGATGGTTCGCTGCGGGAAGTGGCACAGCGGGACGGCGTGGCGATGTTGCTGCTGGAGGCCGGCGAAGGTTTGCGGCTGGACCATCTGTCGGTGCTCACCGGTGTCATCGGCATATTGCGGGTACTGCGCAGCATCGGCATTTTGGGCACGCGGCGGCTGGGCAAAAAAGCCGCGCCATCGGCACAGGTCACCGACACAAGATGGCTGCGCGCCAGCCGCGGCGGGGTGTGCCGTTTGCAAGAGATATCGGGCAATGCCGTTTCCGCTGGACAAACACTGGCGATCATCTGCGATATTTTCGGCGATGAAGAGGAACATGTCAAAGCGCCGCACGATGGCATCATTATCGGCCACGCCACCATACCCGTGGTCAATCAGGGCGACGCGATCATCCATTTGGCGCAAGTCCGCGCCTTTAACGATGCCGAAATACATATCGAGGCAATCAGTGAAGCGGCGCTAAACAACCCGATGCTGGACGAGGATGAGTTGATTTAGGCGATCGAAGTGAACCCAATAGTTCGAGACGCGGCCTTATGTCATCACGCCTTATGAGCTGTATGAGTTGAAATCGCTTAGATTAGAGCGGCATGTCATTCAGTTGTAACGTTTCCCCTCCGTTCGTCCTGTATCCCGATGGGACGATGTCGAAGGATGTGGCAAGCAACCTGTACGCGGGCAGGCTCAGGGCTACGGTGATAAAAATGATGATGCCGAATGTTATCAAACTCTAATACCTACATCCAGTTAAGGCGGATTTACGCACCCTGCCCTTTGCAGACTTTCTTTTCTGGGCAATCCACCGTAACAGGACGCTATGTGGCATCTTTACCAATTTCCCCTTTGCCCGTTTTCCCGCAAAGTCCGCTTGCTTCTGGGTGAGAAAGGTGTGGCGTACAGCCTGGTGCGCGAGAATCCATGGCAGCAACGCGATGAATTTCTGCAGATGAATCCGGCGGGGCGCACCCCCGTTATCACCGATAATCGCGGCATATTGCTGTCTGACAGCGTGGCGATCACCGAATATTTTGACGAAACCGTTGATAAAAATTCGATGATAAATGGCGGCGCGGGCTATCGCGCCGAAACGCGGCGTTTGGTGGCGCTTTTTGACCAGCAATTTTATGGCGATGTCACCGCGCCATTGATCCACGAACGCATGACCAAGCGGCTGGTCCACCGTTCCCCGCCCGATGCCAAGGTTTTACGTGAGGCGATGAAACTGGCCAATGGTCATATGGATTATATTGATTACCTGATCGATCACCGCGCCTGGATGGCGGGATCAACAATGACGATGGCCGATCTGGCCGCCGCCGCGCAAATTTCGGTTGCTGATTATCTGGGCGGGATCGACTGGAACGGCCATGAACAGACGAAAGCATGGTATGCCATGTTCAAATCGCGCCCCAGTTTCCGGCCCCTATTGTCCGAACGGATGGAGGCGATCAGCCCGCCCGCACATTATGAACTGGTCGATTTTTGATGCGCCGTGTGCTGCTTGCTATGGCCGCATTGGCCGCAATAGCAATTGCGAGCCCGGTTATGGCAGAGGAGCCCGAAATGCATCACGCCAAAGGTGAATTCGAAGTCAAACTGGTCAAAATCAGCGCCGATGACGAGGCGTTGATGCGCATGTCCATCGGCAAGCAATTTTCGGGCGATCTGGTCGCAGACAGCATGGGCCAGATGATGGCGGGCGGTAATGAGGCCAACGGCGCACGGGTGTATGTCGCGCTGGAAACGGTAACGGGCGCGCTGGACGGCAAAACGGGCAGCTTCATCCTAGCGCATCGCGGCACGATGACAAAGGACGCGCAGGCATTGTCGGTCATTGTCGTTCCGGATTCAGGCACAGACGAATTGACTGGAATAGGCGGCACGCTGGATATCCAGATTACTGGCGGCAAGCATTATTATACGTTTGATTATACGTTGCCTTGAGGGCAGCAAACCAAATTTCGTCACTGCGAGCATGTGAAGCAATCCAGAGCAGCGTAGAACAACCCTGGATTGCTTCGCTACGCTCGCAATGACGATTATTATGATCTATTCCCGCACCGCGCTCAATATATAATTCAGCGCCACATTGTCCGACAAATGCAATCCCTTGGACGGTGAGAACGCAATCCCCGTCATTGCGGTACCGCGCATCCCGGCGTCCGTCAGCAAACCCTTCATCTCATCCGGCGTTATGAACTGATCCCAATTGTGCGTCCCGCGCGGAACCTGTCCCAGCCGTTCTGCCGCCTCAACCAGCAACAGCCGTGATGCCGCCGTGCGGTTGGGGGTGGATAGCAGCAACAAGCCATCCGGTTTCAACCGCTCCACCAGCTGCGCCAGAAACGCCGCCGGATCGGCGACATGTTCGATCACCTCCATCGATGTCACCACATCAAACTGGCCCAGTTTTTGCTGCCCAATTTCACCCGCACGGTAATCTATATTCAGCCCAGCAGCTTTCGCATGCGCCGCCGCCACCGCGATGTTTTCCGGCGCAGCGTCCACACCCGTCACCGCCCCGCCCATCCGCGCCAACGGCTCACATAACAGCCCTGCGCCGCAACCGACATCCAACACCTCACGCCCCGCCAAAGGATAACGCGCCTTACGTTCTCCGCCAAAATGCGCGTCAATCGCGTTGCGGATAAAGCCCAGCCGCACAGGGTTCAGCTTATGCAGCATCGCCGACGATCCCTTGGGATCCCACCAATCGGCGGCCAGCGCGCCAAAATGCGCAGCCTCATTTGCCAAGATTGTGTCCGGGTTTGTGTTATTTTCGGTCGTAACGGTGCTTGCGTTTGTCATTTGATAACCTTATCAGGCGGGGCTTCTATTCTATAGGCGCAACTTGCCAGAAATGACACGGGGAAAGCACTCCTAAATGGCGCGGATCGTAATGAAATTTGGCGGTACGTCGATGGCCGGGACACAGCGCATTCGCCGCGTCGCGCAAATCGTCAAGGCGCAGGCCGAACAGGGTGATGATGTCGCCGTCGTCGTGTCCGCAATGGCAGGGGATACCGACCGGCTGGTGAATTTCTGCCGCGAGGCCGACGCGTTATATGACCCCGCCGAATATGATGTGGTGGTGTCCAGCGGCGAACAGGTGACCGCCGGATTGCTGGCCATGACATTGCAGTCGCTGGGCTGCAAATCGCGCAGCTGGATGGGCTGGCAAATGCCAATCCACACCGACGCCGCGCATGCCAAAGCGCGCATCGGCACCATTGACGCCGAACAATTATCCGCCAGCATGGCACGCGGCGAGATTGCGATTATCCCGGGCTTTCAGGGATTAACCGACGATAACCGTATCACCACATTGGGCCGCGGCGGATCGGACACATCGGCGGTGGCGATTGCGGCGGCGGTAAAGGCCGACCGCTGCGATATCTATACCGACGT
>JANOKA010000027.1:0-19302 GCA_031418995.1 Sphingomonadales bacterium
TTTCCCGGCCATATCGCCTGTGACGCCGACAGCCGTTCCGAACTGGTTGCGCCTGTTATGCGTGGCGGCGCAGTAATTGCCGTGATCGATCTGGACAGCCCCCTGCCATCGCGATTTGATGCAACAGACGTAGAGGGTATATCTGCCTTGGCCGCGCTTTTGGCAGACCGTATCTAATCGCAAAGCGCACCCCATGATGTCCGCGCTGGTAAAACTGGTTCATTTTGAGACAGGCCGCGCCGTGATAGCGAGTTTTACATTCAGGCGATTGGATTATTGCGCAAAAAAATGTTAACGGTTTTTTAACTACTTGGATTTCGGCGTATCGGTGCTGCCATCCCGGGTTGTCAAGATTAGGGAGCTATTAACCATGAAGAACCATGTATTTGCAGGCGTTGCCATCACCGCTCTGTTGCTGACCGCGTCGGCGGTGAACGCCAGCGACTCGTTCGCTCCCGCTCCGGCCAGCGCGGCGGCTGCGTCAATCGACGTTGCAGCCAATGGCGCAAAGGGCGGCGGAATGCGTATGCCGGGACACAGAGCGGGTGCCGGCGCGCATATGCCGAGCCCCGGCGGTGTTCACATGCCGCGTCCGCATGGTCCGCGCCCGCAGATGGGCGGTCATCACGGCCCGCGCGGTAACTGGCACGGCGGCCACAACGCGCCGGGCGGATATGCATCCTATCGCCGTCCGTTTCGCGGTTTTATCATGCCGAGTTACTGGATCAATCCGGGATTTCAGGTCAGCAATTACTATAACTATGGCCTTCGCGCGCCAACAAACGGTTACAACTGGTCGCGCTATTATGATGACGCCGTACTGACCGATCGCCGCGGTTATGTGTATGACAGCGTCAGCAACGTGCCATGGCAAGCAGCACAGCATCAGGCCGCGCCATCGTATAACACGCAGCCTGTTTATGCGCCGACGATCAGCACCGATCAAAGCGTGTATGACGGTTATGATTTGCCGCAAAATTCAACCACGCAGGCTGGCACGTACGAAGGACAATGGACCGGTGCATATGTTGACGATAAGGGCGAAACCTATCGCGGCGAATGGGAAGGTACGTACGAAAACGCGCAAGGCCAACGTTACGAAGGCACTTATCGCGGCACATCGGTTGGCGCGCCGGTTTATTCCGGCGGTACCGGATCAAACGGCAATTACGGCTACACTCCGGCAGATACGGACAATGATGATGACGGGGCCTATCCATCTTCTTATGATCCCGGCGTAGCTTATGGTAACGGCGGAGATCGGAACCCGGCCCGCTATTCCGTTCCCGACACCACATACGGCAATGGCGGAGATCGTAGCTTGACCCGCTATTCCGTTCCCGGCGGATATGAGGCGTATGAACGGTGCCTTCGCAATCGCGGCGTGGCTGGCGGTGCAATTGGCGCAATTTTGGGAAGCGTTGCCGGTAACCGGATCGCAGGACGCGGCAACCGTTTGCCCGGTACACTCATCGGCGGCGGCATCGGTGCAATAGCAGGCATTGGCGTTGAAAAGCTGGCCAACAAATGCACTAAATATCTGCCGCGCGAGCAATATCGCCCGCCAGTGTCTCATAACTATCCACCGCAACAGGGCTATCCGCAATATTACCCGCAGCAAGCCCCGCAAAGTTTCGGTTGGTACTATCCGCCGCAACCCGCGCCAATAACGACCATCACAATCACACCGGGCACGATGACGTCAACAACGACGACCACCGAAGAAGTGATCTATGAAAATGTCTATTCGCATGCACGCCCCAAGGGCAAAGCATTGCGCCGTCCGGCGTCCAGCCGGAAACGCTGCGGCTGTTAAGGTCAGGCTGATACTATAAACGGAAAAGCCCTGCCGTAACTGGCGGGGCTTTTTTATTGTGTAAGTGATGTGAGGGAAAAAATTCGGCCGGGTTATTCGGAAACAAAGCGTTCCCAGCCTTCGGGCCCCAGTTTTTCCAATGGCTGATACCGGGTTTTATACTGCATCCGCGGTGACCCATCGACCCAGTAACCCAGATAGACATAAGGCAGTCCTGCCTCTCTGGCCCGCAGGATATGGTCCATGATGATATAATTGCCAAGGCCGCTGCGGCCTTCGGCTTTTGCATCGTAAAAGCTATAGATCATGGACAGGCCATCGCCTTGACGGTCGGTAAGGCATGCCGCAACCAGCTCCCCAGCCCGCCCGTAGCGCGGCGGTGTTCGGTATTCGACAACATGACTTTGCACCGGAGATTGTTCCACCATATCGGCAAAATCCATCTCATCCATATTCACCATACCGCCCATCGGGTGACGCTGCCCCAGATAGCGGCGAAGCAGCGCGAACTGTTCGCCTGTCGACCAGGGGCGGCATGCGCTGACATGCAAATCCTCATTCCGGCGGATGATTTTGCGCTGCGTCGCGTTGGGTTCAAATTCTTTGGTCAATACCCGCACCGATATGCACGCTTTGCATTCAAGGCAGCTTGGGCGGTATGCAACATTCTGACTGCGACGAAACCCGATCCGGCCCAGTGCATCGTTCAGTTCATCGGCGTGCGGGCCGTTGAGTTCGGTAAAAACCTTACGTTCGGTTTTGCCGGGCAGATAGGGGCATGGTCCGGGATTTGTGACGAAAAATCGCGGAAATCTAACTGGTGCACTCATTATCTAACCCTGCGTTGACCGCGGCTGCGATCCATTTGACTGTACATTATGTATGCCTGCAGAATGCCCTGATGAAAAGAGCGTTTACCATCAAAGTGAAGCGCAAGGTTTCGCCACCGAACCGCGTCAGTTCAATTCGACACGCTCGACCTTATATTGCGCAGCACGCAGTCCATCGACGAGGCCCTGTAACTGATCTGCATCGCGCGCTTCGCACTCAATATCAGCGATCAAGCCCTTTGCCGGCAACGTCGTAAAAATACGCTGGTGATATATCTCGATAATGTTGACGCTGTGTTCATCGAACAGCCGCATCACCTTAAACAATGCGCCGGGCCTGTCCTCCAACGTGATCCGCAGCCGTGCCAGACGCCCTGACCGCGCCAAATCTCGTAGCAATACATTGGCAAGCAAACGGGTATCAATGTTGCCGCCGCAAAGCACCACGCCGACATTTTTGCCCGCAAATTTATCCTTATACGCCATGATCGCGGCAAGGCCCGCTGCGCCTGCACCCTCCGCAACCGTTTTTTCAATTTGCAGCAACAGGCTGACTGCGGTTTCCAATTGCGCCTCTGACACCAGAACGATTTCATCGACCAGTTCATCGATGACCGCTGCGGTCAAAACGCCGGGAACCTTTACCGCGATACCCTCGGCCAGAGTATTTCCCTCACACGGCATTTGCATGCCATTAAGCTGCGCATACATTGACGGATATAGCTCCGCCTGAACGCCGATCAGGCCGATGTCGGGATTAATGGCGCGCGCGGCAACAGCCATCCCTGCCAACAACCCGCCGCCACCAATCGGAACGACTAACATATCCAGTTCGGGCACAGCCTCTAACATTTCGAGCGCGATGGTTCCCTGACCAGCCGCAACATTGGCATCGTCAAACGGATGCACGAAAGTAAGGCTGCGCTCCACTTCCAACGTTCGCGCATGTTTATAGGCATCGTCAAATGTCTCGCCAAACAGGACGACATTGCCGCCCACGCTTTCGGTCTGCATAATTTTTACCGTGGGTGTTGTTATCGGCATCACGATGGTTACCGGAACCCCCAGCCGCGTCCCGTGATAACTTAACCCCTGTGCATGATTGCCTGCTGACGCCGCAATAACGCCTTTGTTTCGCGCTTCATCAGATAATAATAACAACGCATTCAGCGCGCCGCGTTCCTTGAACGCTGCTGTAAACTGAAGATTCTCAAACTTCAGATAAATATTTGCCCCCGTCAACGCAGACAGCGTCTGGCTGTGTAATGTCGGCGTATCGACAATGGCATTTTTAATCCGGGCGTGGGCCGCACGAACATGATCTAGGGTTAACTGGTCAGTCATATGGGTGGTTCCCCTAACCTATCTGGCGCTTATAGGAAACAGCGTTTAAGGCATGACGTTAATTGAAGGAGTGTTATGGCGAAAATTGCATTTATCGGGGTTGGTATCATGGGTGGCCCGATGGCGCGTCATTTGGCGGCAGCTGGTCATGATCTGACAATATTCAACCGATCCCGCGCAAAGGCGGACAACTGGATAGCAGCGCACGGCGGGACATTGGCCTCCTCACCTGCAGAAGCGGCAGGCAGCGCCGATGCCGTGATTAGCTGCGTCGGCACAGATGATGATCTTGCAGGCGTGACCTTGGGCCGGGACGGCGCATTTTCGGCGATGCGCAAAGGCGCACTGTTTATCGACCATACGACCGTTTCAGCACGGATCGCGAGGCAATTGGGCGTTGAGGCAAAATCGCGCGGAATATTATGCGTCGATGCCCCGGTTACTGGCGGACAGGCCGGCGCGGAAAACGGGACATTGGCTATCATGTGCGGCGGCCGTGATGAGGCTATCGCTGCGGCAGAGCCGATCATGAAAGCATATGCCAAACGGATCGTCCATGTCGGCGGCGCAGGTACCGGGCAAACCGCGAAAATGGCCAACCAAATTGCGATAGCCGGCGTGATACAGGGCCTGTCCGAAGCAATGCATTTTGCGCAATGCGCAGAGCTTGATCTGGCCACTGTTTATGATGCCATTTCCGGCGGCGCAGCGCAAAGCTGGCAAATGGATAACCGCTGGGCGACAATGGCCAAGGGCGAGTTTGATTTCGGGTTCGCAGTGGACTGGATGCGCAAGGATTTGGGATTGGCCATCGACGAAGCACGGGCCAACGGCGCGTCGATCCCAATTGCAGCAATTACCGATCAAAACTATTCCGACATTCAACATATGGGCGGCGGCAGACAAGACACCAGCGCGCTAGTCCGGAGGCTACCAAAACGATGAATACGCTTAAACTTTTGATTGCAGCGGCATCTGCCGCACTAATCTCCACCGCTTCATTTGCCGATGGGTTGGTGGAAAATGTTAATGGCATTACGCTGGATCAAGACGGCAAAGTTGTGCGCTTTACCGGCATATTGATCGGGCCGGATGGCAAGATTACGCAGTTGCTAACCCGCAAAGACAAATTACCCAAGCAACTTGATTTCCGGCAAGATGCAAAAGGTTTGACAATGCTGCCCGGGCTTGTCGATGCGCATGGTCACGTCATGGGTGTCGGGTTTCAGGCGCTGACATTGGATTTGAGCGAGACGAATTCCTTAGCCGAAGCGCAAGCCGCGATTGCCGCCTATGCGGCGAAATATCCTGACCGGCGCTGGATCATTGGACGCGGATGGAATCAGGAAAAATGGGGTCTTGGCCGGTTTCCGATCGCTGCTGATATTGACACAATATTATCTGATCGTCCGGTGTTTTTGGAACGTGTTGATGGCCATGCGGGATGGGCGAACAGCCGTGCGATGGAAATTGCTGGGGTTACCGCCGCGTCCAAATCCCCCGTCGGCGGACGTATCGAGTTGGTCAGCGGAAAACCAAGCGGCATTTTTGTGGATGCAGCATCGGAACTGATCGGCAGAAATATACCTGCACCTCGCCCTGCGGAACGGGATATCGCGCTTGGCAAAGCGCAGGAGATTTTGCTGTCACAGGGCATTACCGCCATCGCCGATATGGGAACCACAATCGAGGATTGGCAAAGCTATCGCCGGGCCGGGGACGCAGGTTGGCTTTCGGTGCGTATTTTTGGATATGCGTCGGGCATTGACAGCATGGTGGCCATTGCCGGCCCTGCGCCAACGCCGTGGCTGTATGATGACAAGCTGCGTCTGGGCGGCGTAAAGCTTTACCTTGACGGCGCACTGGGCAGCCGGGGTGCGTGGCTGAAAAAACCCTATGCCGATGCCCCCGCTCAGACCGGACTGCAATTTTTGCAAAGCGCGGAAATTCGCAATCTGATGGTGCGCGCATCAATGGACGGGTTTCAAACCGCGATCCACGCCATCGGTGATGCCGCCAATAGCGAAGTTATAAATGCGGTTGAGGAACTGTCCGATACTTTCACAGGTGATCGCCGCTGGCGGATCGAACATGCGCAAATAGTAGACCCGGCTGATTTACCGCGTCTGGGCAAGCACGGCATAATATCTTCCATGCAACCAGTGCACCAGACGTCAGACAGAACAATGGCCGAGGCGCGGTTGGGCAAGGAAAGATTGACCGGAGCCTATGCATGGCAATCGGTATTGCAAGCTGGCGGCAAATTGGCATTTGGATCCGATACTCCCGTTGAATCAGCTGATCCATTCGCCGGTCTTGCCGCCGCAATCAGCAGAGAGGACGCAAAAGGTCAGCCCTTTGGCGGATGGATACCGAGCGAGCGGGTAAACCGCGAACAGGCACTGGCAGGATTTACAACGGGCGCAGCCTATGCCGCGTTTGCCGAAACCAAAGTCGGATCGTTAATGCCGGGTCACCGCGCCGATTTTATTCTGGTCAATACCGATCCCTTGTTGGCATCGCCCACTGAAATTCGTGCAACCATTGTCGAAGAAACTTGGGTTGGCGGACGGCCTGTGTATAAGCGTAGCAATTCGAAACTTAACGATACCGCACCAAAACCAGAAGGAAGATAATATGCGCGCATGGGCCCTGAAGAGCCGTCCCGCCGGAACCCCGGTTGCAGACAATTTCCAATTGATCGAAACCGCCGATGCACCACTTGGAGCTGGCGAATTTCGCATTGCCAACAGCTGGCTTTCGGTTGATCCCTATATGCGCGGCCGCATGAACGACGTGAAAAGCTATGCCCCGCCATTTGGCATTGGCGAACCGATGACAGGCGGCGCAGTTGGGACCGTCAGCGAAAGCAACAATGCAGATTATCCGGTTGGTGCTAAAGTTCTGCATATGGCGGGATGGCGCGACAGCGCAGTTGCAGGTGGCGATGCATTGCCAGTTGGAGGCATGCCGCCTGTCAAGCTGCCCGACTTGGGTGTCCCCGATCAGCACTGGTTGAGCATAATCGGAATGCCCGGCGGTACGGCTTGGTTTGGCTTGCTGAAAACCGCATCCGCAAAAGCAGGTGACGTGGTCTTTGTTTCCGCTGCTGCTGGAGCGGTAGGATCAACTGTAACGCAAATTGCCAAGGCAAAGGGCATGACAGTAATCGGTTCTGCGGGCGGCGCAGACAAATGCGCTTGGGTGAAAGAATTGGGCGCAGATGCGTGTGTCGATTACAAGGCTGGACCTGTGCTGCCGCAGTTGCGGATGGCGCTGCGTGACCTGGGTAAATCCGGTGTCGACGTATATTTCGACAATGTCGGCGGCGAACATTTTGATGCTGCTTTGGCCTGCGCCAATGAACGTGCGCGATTTGCGATCTGCGGTATGATCGATGTATATAATGACGGCAAGAAACAAGAAATGCAGTATCTGCCCATGATGATCGGCTTGCGTATTACGGTGACCGGATTCTTGTATCCTGACTTTATGGCGCAAATCCCGGAATTCAATGCTGATATGGCGCAGTTGATTGCATCAGGTGCCGTTAAAGGACGCGAAACCGTGATGGACGGCCTGGAGAAAACCCCCGATGCATTCATGGGTTTGTTCAGCGGCGCGAACACGGGCAAAATGTTGGTAAAGATTTAGGATCAGGACCTAAGCCGGACCAGTGGATTTCCGTTCGTTCATATAGGGACGAACGGAAACGCCACTATTTCAAAAACTACCCCGCAAAACCAACACTCAAAAAACCGGGCATTGGTCCATTCCAGCGGTCATCATTCCCGATTTCGTCTGACTTGACGGCCTTTGCGGCTGATGGCTTGGCCGGAACCTTTGTTACCGGCTTTGCTACAGGCTCCGTTTCCGGCTTTGGCTTGGCGATGACAGTTGGCTCAGTCGCTTTATCGGATGCAGTTTTGACGGCTTGAACGCTATCTGCAGATGGCCGTTTTGCCCCGCGTCTGCGGATTTTAGGAGCAGCATTCGGTTCTGCTTCTACTGGCGTTGCCGGAACAGATTTTATGCCGCCTTCGCGGTCAATTTTATATCCGATGAGTTTTTCAATATTATCAATCGCTTCAGCATCGGCTTTAGTCACAAAAGTATAGGCCTTACCTTTTGCGCCCGCACGGCCTGTACGCCCAATCCGGTGGACATAATCATCGGGATGCCACGGTGCATCATAATTGAACACGTGGCTAACGCCTTTAATATCCAATCCGCGCGCAGCAACATCGGATGCCACGAGTAAGTTAATCTCGCCTTTTTTGAATGCTTCCAATTGGCGCTGCCGTGTGCCCTGATCGATATCACCATGTATTTCGCCGGAACGGAAACCATCGCGGCTTAATGATTTATTCAATTCGCGCACCGTCGTTTTTCGGTTGCAGAATATGATGCCCGTTTCGACTTTTTCAGCGCGCAATAACGCGTTCAACGTCTCGCGCTTTTTCGCTGGCGTCACGTCAACCAGCTTTTGTTCAATGTTGACATTGGCTGTTGCAGGCCGCGCTACTTCGATATATTTTGGATTGCTCAGGAATTTATCCGACAATTTTTTGATCGGCGGCGGCATTGTCGCGCTGAACAATAAAGTCTGCCGCTGTGATGGCAGCTTGGTACAGATTTCTTCGATATCAGGGATGAAACCCATGTCGAGCATGCGGTCCGCCTCATCAATCACCAGCAGATCGCAGCCGTTGAGCAAAATGTTACCGCGCGCAAAAAGGTCCATCAACCGGCCCGGTGTGGCGATAAGAACATCAACGCCTTTTTCGAGCGCCTTCACCTGATCGCCCATCGATACGCCGCCGATAAGCAAAGCCATCGATAATTTATGATATTTACCATATTTGACAAAATTTTCTGCGACTTGCGCAGCGAGTTCCCGTGTTGGTTCAAGTATTAAGCTACGCGGCATACGCGCGCGGGCGCGGCCTTGTGCCAGTATATCGATCATAGGCAAGACAAAAGATGCTGTTTTGCCTGTGCCCGTTTGCGCAATGCCGATGATGTCGCGCATCATCAAAACAGACGGTATCGCCTGTGCCTGAATGGGGGTTGCCTCTTCGTAACCTGCATCGGTTACGGCACGCAACAGTTCATCTGAAAGGCCGATATCGGCAAAACGCATATTTAATTTCCGGAAGATAATGGGGCCATGTAGCAATGCTACCAAAGCTTTGCTGGGCATAGTGCAAGTTCAGCGCAAATGTCAAGAAAATTGCCCTAAGGTCAGGGCGTATACCAGCGATAACGCTGCCTTATTTCTTTTGCACCAACAGTCTGAATTTATTGATTTCGCATTTTGCGCCTGTTCGTGCGTGCATTAAATCGCGGTCGACGCATAATTTTCCGTCCCCGGGCCGTTCCATATATGCGCCTGCATAAAATTCACGCGCCAGGCAGCCATCACCCAAATAGGCGCGGACGACCGACCCGTCCCGCGTCACAAGTTCCAGATTTTCCTTGGAGCCCCCGCCCGGACGCGACGCGATAAACCTGTCCATGATTAGGCATTTGCCTATTTTCTTCTCTTCATATTTTATCGCGCGGGTACGCAGGCTGCCCATAGCATTGCTTGATGCCGGAGACAGGCTTTGCCGGGGAACACGAATGATAACGCGCTGTTCCACACGCATCTGAAAATTGGTTCGGTTTTCGCCAGTAACCACATGTTCGTCAAATCCGAACAGCCGAAAGCTGTCTTCCCCGTGCGCTGCAAAGCCGCCGAGCAAAGCTGCCGTGCATAATGCCGATAAAGTTAGAAAAATCCGCAATCCGAATCCCAAGAAATTCTGTAATGACCTGCGTGATAGACTATGTCATTGAACAGGGCATTAATTGACAGCACAAATGCTGTAAAGTCCAACGCAAATGAAGGGATTTCAATATGGCACGGGATGCTGATACACAGATACCTTCTGCACAAGCGCTTGATGAATTTCATGCATTACTGGGGGCGAAAGGATATTGCGATGATGCGCAGCAAATCGCCCCGTGGTTAACCGATTGGCGGGGGCGCTATACAGGTAAGGCCGCCGCGATGCTGTCTCCTGCCAACACAGACGAAGTCGCAGCCTTGGTAAAAATTGCTGCGATGCACCGGGTGGCGCTGGTCCCTCAAGGCGGCAATAGCGGAATGGTCGCAGGTGCAACGCCCGATACAAGCGGAAATGCCGTCATATTATCGCTGCGCCGTATGAACCAAATCGGGCCTATTGCCAGTGATGGCAGCGTCACATGCGGCGCAGGCGTGATATTGCAAAATCTGCACGAGGCTGCGGCAAAGGCTGGCCGCCGTTTTCCCCTGACTTTGGGCGGCAAAGGGTCGGCAACAGTTGGCGGACTGATATCCACAAACGCCGGCGGGACACAGGTTCTGCGGCACGGCACAATGCGTGCGCTGGTCAGCGGGTTGCAAGCCGTGCTGCCCGATGGATCGATTTACGACGGACTGACGCCGCTGAAAAAAGATAATCGCGGATATGATTTGAAACATCTGATGATCGGCGCGGAAGGGACAATTGGTATCGTAACGGCGGCGGTACTGCAAACCGTGCCAGCGCTGGTAGATCGCTGTGTCATATGGGCAGGTGTCGCAACGCCGCAGGCCGCACATATGTTGTTATTACAACTACAAATGAAGGCGAAGGAAGCATTAGAAGGCTTTGAGATTTTACCGCACCGCGCCCTAGATGTTGTGTTGACCCATATTTCAGGAACGCGAAATCCGCTCGCCGGAACGCATGCGTGGCATGTTCTGGTCGAAATTGTACAAGATGATATGTCTAGGCAATGTCCGCAAAATCTGGCTGCGGATTTGATGGGCCTCGCTATAGAATCGGGGTTGGTGGAAGATGCCGTTATTTCCGCAAGCGAAGCACAAGCCGAAGCTTTTTGGAAAATCCGCGATTCTATTGCCGAGGCCGAACGCGCCGAAGGGCCAGCGCTGCAACATGATATTAGCGTTCCCGTGGCAGATATGGCGCGTTTTATTTCGCAGGAAACGCCAGAAATCGAAACATTATTTCCCGGCACCAAAATCGTTGCCTTTGGTCATTTGGGTGATGGCAATATCCACTTTCATGTCAAAGCGCCCAAGGGATCGGATGCGGCCGTGTGGTACGCCGCTGAAACGTCCCGTATTAGCGGCCATGTTTACGACCGCGTCACGGCCTATCATGGATCGATTTCTGCAGAACATGGTATTGGCCAGTTAAAGATATTGGAACTTGCACGGCAATCCGGTCCTGCGCGCATGATGGCGCTGCGCGCCATAAAATCAGCGCTTGATCCGCATGGTATCATGAATCCGGGTAAGCTAATCTCATAGAGGTAGACATGGCGAGATTTGGCAAAGCAGTAGTCCGCTTGGTTAGTTCCTCTTGCCTAGAGGGTGTAGCCTGCTTAAAGCCGCCGCACGTTATATTCAAAAATGGAGTTTCCAATGGCCAGCGCGCCCGCACAACAAAATCTTCCGCTGTTTTATAAAGACCTTGTTCCATTGAACAGCAATGAGCATGGCGACTGGAAATCAAAGCCGCTGGCCAGCGCGAATTTCATGGTGGGGCAACATGCCATACCTTTGACCGTTGAAGAATTTGTACCTGCATCGCGCAATTACCCCATCATATTTTCTGATTCGGAAAACCCCGTACCGCTGGCACTGATGGGTATGAACGAGGGTGTAAATACGTTCATGGATGACGAAGGCAAATTCACATCGGCGGTCTATGTGCCTGCGTATGTTCGCCGCTATCCATTTTTGCTGGCAAAATTACAGCCCGATAGCGAAGAGCTGTCTTTGTGTTTTGATCCGACATCCGGTGCATTAGGCGATTTTAAGAAAGACAAGGAAGCAACGGCGTTGTTCGAAGATGCCAAGCCAACCGATCACACCAAAGCCGTCTTGCAATTCTGCGAAAATTTTGAAGAAGCGGGCGCACGCACCCATAATTTCATGGAAGAGTTGTTGAAGTCCGGCCTTTTGATGGATGGCGAAGTTTCCATTCAACAAGAAAATACCGAAAATCCTTTCGTTTATCGCGGTTTCAAAATGATTGACGAAGAAAAGCTGCGTGAATTGCGCGGAGATGAACTGCGCAAGATGAACCAAAACGGCATGTTGCCATTAATCCATGCCCACTTGTTTTCTTTGCAACTGATGCGCGAAGTTTTCGCTCAGCAAGTGCAACAGGGCAAAATGCCCCAAGTAACGCAGGCGCCAACAAACTGATTTAATTTGGAACATTGTAAAGCGCCGCTGGAAGCGATTCCGGCGGCGCTTTCGTGTCTGTCATTTGCAATCCCATAAAATCCTAAGGCAATCTCTTGATTTGTGGCAAGTGTATGTCCATATTCATTTTAGAACGGAATTATCTCCCTCCCTCGATTCCGTTCTACCGATGCCCCTTGGGGCATCACCTCCCTGAACCTTGGCCACCCCGGTGAAAACCGGGGTGGTTTTTTTATTCTTTTCTGCTGGCGCAAGTCATTCTGCGGCCATCAATGTTTGGTTACCCTGTGCCTCCTCAATCAGCATCTGCGCAAGATCGGCAACCAATCCGGTCATAGCGGGCAGCCCTGACCCCGGTTCCCGCAAAATATCATCCAGATATAACTGCCGGTCGATTTCCAGTTGCAACGCGTGAACATTGCGCGCCGGATCGCTGTGGCGGCGAAGGACATAGTCCCCGGAATAAGGATGGTTTAATGCCGCAGCGAACCCATGCTGCCTGATCCTGGCGATCAAGCTTTCAGAAAAGCGGCTATGTGCGCTGCGTCCGAACAAATCACCGATGACAATTTGCGGCTGCGTCCCGGTCATTTGCAAGTGCAGCGGGGGCATACTGTGGACATCCAGCAGGACCGCGATGCCGAATTTTGCGCGCATCTGCGACAACGTAGCGGCGATTTGCATATGATATGGGCGGTGGAAACACTCAATCCGTTTACGGACATCGGCCATCGCAATCCGCCCCCGCCAAATGTCACCGCTGCCCGATAACCGGCGCGGGATCAGGCCCAATCCGCCGCGCTGTTTCGCACCGGGGGCGGGCAAGCTTTCCCGGTCGGCACCGTCGACCATGTCAGCATCAATATCGGTTTCATCACGGTTCAAATCAATCCATGCCCTAGCGCGCTGTGCAATCATCGCCGGAATGCCGCCTTCTATGACCCCGCGTACCAGCAAATCAGCATAGCGATCCTCCAGCCGCAGCAATTCATCGGGCGGCAACCGCAAATTTGCAAAAATCTCCTGCGGATAATCCCGGCCCGCATGCGGCACCGAAACCAGCAGAGGCAAAGCCGGATTTTCGATATTAAATGCCGTAAATCCCGCCATTTTTTGCGATGTGGTTGCGTGTGTCATCTGTGCCTCGCCATATTCTTAACGCTTTTGACAGAAAAGTGCGGCAAATGTAGAAAAAATTAAACCTCTCACGTTATACGACTACTGGCAATCTGATTACAGGCTGCGGTAAATTTGAAACAGGAACCAACATGACACGTATCTTGCTTGCCGAAGATGAACAGGCGATGCGCGAGTATCTGACGCGGGCGCTTGAAAAATCGGGATATGAGGTGGCCGCGGTTGACCGGGGCACCGATGCTGTCCCGTTGCTGGAAAACGAGCATTTTGACCTGTTGCTCACCGACATCGTGATGCCAGAAATGGACGGTATCGAGCTTGCCCGCCATTGTAGTAAAGTATCGCCGCAAACGCAGGTCATGTTCATAACGGGGTTTTCTGGCGTCGTATTGCGCGCCGGGCAATCAATGCCCAACGCCAAAGTCCTTTCCAAGCCGTTTCATTTGAAGGACCTCGTGCTGGAAGTTGAGCGCATGTTTTCCAAGGAAAGTGCCAGCGGCCAAATTTGACGCTAACAATATTAACTTGGCCCAATTTGACACTTGAATATGCGGCAGTGTCTCGTTAGGTGCAGCAACGGAATGGGCGTATAGCTCAGCGGTAGAGCACTGCATTGACATTGCAGGGGTCGCAAGTTCAAACCTTGCTACGCCCACCATTCCCTTCTCTGATACTGCTGTCCATCCTTTTACTAACGGTGGCATATTGGCGTCGTGGTTGTTAGACATGTAGTCAAACAACAGGATGACGCATGACTTTATCAGCAATATTGGGCCAGTTTGCCGCCGGATCACCCGTTCATAATATTTCCATTCCGGCCACATGGCATCAAGGACGCACGGCTTATGGCGGGTTAAGCACAGTCCTTGCGTATCAAGCGGCATTGCGTGCTGCCCCAGATTTACCGCCGCTACAATCGGCACAAATATCATTTGCCGGGCCTTTGTCCGGCGAAGTGCAGGTAACAGCGTCTGTCCTGCGCCGGGGCCGCAACACCGCTTTTATCAAAAGTGAAATCAGCGATGGCGACGATACCGGGCTTAGCTGCACGTTTATCTTCATGAACCCCCGCGCTGAGCAGCTGGAATTTGAAGACATGAAACGGCCTGAATTCCCGCCGATCCCGGACAAAGACAGCACCCGCAGCGGTCCGGCCGAATTTTTTACTGGCCAAATGCAATATCCCGACAAACGGCTTAATCTGGACGTCACCACCGCGCGTCTGGCCAATTGGCACCGCTTAACGGACCGCGGCAGTCTGGACCCGGTGGCCGAATTATTGTGTATCGGTGATGCGCTGCCGCCGTCCTCCATGGGGCTGTTGAACAAGAAAAGTATGATTAGTTCGATGAACTGGCAAATAAACATGTTGACGCCTGCGCCATCGACACAGGACGGATGGTGGTTTCTGGAATCGCAAACACACCACGCCAGCGGCGGCGGGGCCAGCCAATATATGACCGTATGGAACAGCGAAGGATTGCCGGTGATGACAGGAATGCAGTCGGTCGCGATATTTTTGTGAGGTGCGAATTTTAGGCCAATTTGGCGCTTATATTTACAAACATAGACGATGCGTACGTTAGATTCTGTAAACTTGTGTATAGTTACGTCAGCGTAGCGGGCTTGTGATGATAGGATTTCACGATAGCCGATCATGCAAGGTCGTTATCATGGTCGAGCATTTGTAGGAAAGTGATAGGTTTCAATACGAATTCGTCATTGCGCGCGAAGCGCGGCAATCCAGAGTTAGTTGGCGCTACACTGGATGGCCGCGTCGTGTCGCTCCTCGCAATGACGAGTGTGCAAATTTGATCGATTCTGGGTCTAATATCACAAGCTCTAAATTTCCACGTCGCTGCGCTTATTGCGGGTATCGCCTTAATACATCAGCAAAATAAAAGGGGCGCTGCCATCGCTGGCAACGCCCCCTTGATTTTAGGCCGCACATTAAAGCGCGGCCGGTTTGTTCAAATTAGAACTTGAAGCCAACACCCACTGCGACAGTGTTGATGTCAGGGAAACCGCTGTCGACGAAGAAGCGGCGATATTCCAGCTTGCCATACAGATTTTCGCCCAGCTTATGTTCGTATCCGGCGCCAGCATGAAATGCATCGCCGTCACCAAAGGTATAACCAGCCGCTACAAACAGCTTGCCATTTTCGCCAATTTTACCGCCGGCACGTGCTGTCGCGCCGAACAATACGTCCGTGCCGCCAACCAGCAGCTTGTCCGCAGACGCTTCGATACCGACAAAAGTGGTTTCGCCAAGGTCGAAATCATAACCGGCTGCAACGCCGGCAATTGCTTCGGATTCGCCACTTGCAAACGCGATACCGCCGCGTGCTTCGATACGGCCTTCGCCGCCTTCAGCTGCAAATGCAGGGGCCGAAACAGCAGCTGCAGTCAATGCAGCAGCAACAATAAATTTACGCATAATAATACCATCCTATTTTTATATTTGAACTACAGCGGACCTAAATCTGCCCTGCTGCATAAGTAAATAATAATCAAAGATGGTTAAAACAATGTTAATTGTGTCAGCAACGTTACATTATGTTGCATTGTTGTAAAAAAGCAACGCATTGTTTTTGTTAATCAATTGTTCAGCCAAGCGCCAATTGCTTCTCTTGCGCCAGCGCGTCCAGTTCGGCGCGGCTTTTCTTTTCGGATGAAGACTTTAACTGTCCGCACGCTGCCATGATGTCACGGCCACGCGGCGTCCGTATTGGTGCGCTGATCCCGGCCTCAAATATGATATTTGAAAACCGTTTCACCCGTTCAGGCGGCGAACATGCATAGGGCGCACCCGGCCAGGGATTAAACGGGATCAAATTCACTTTAGCGGGCAGATTATATTTGCGGATCAACCGGATCAACTCATACGCGTCGTCATCGCTGTCATTTTTACCGTCGAGCATGACATATTCGAATGTCAGCCGCCGTGCATTGGATATCCCGGGATAATCGGCGCAGGCCTGCAGCAATTCCTCGATACCATATTTGCGGTTCAGCGGCACAATCTCGTCACGGATTTCTTTGTTCACCGCGTGCAGCGACACCGCCAAATTGACGCCGATTTCCGCCCCTGCCCGCTCCATCATCGGAACCACACCTGATGTCGACAATGTAATCCGGCGGCGCGAAAGCCCTAGGCCATCGCCGTGCATCACGATTTTCATCGCATCGCGCACATTGTCAAAATTATACAATGGCTCGCCCATGCCCATTAATACGATGTTGGTCAGCATACGGCCATCGGCTGTATAATGGCCGATCTCGTCATCCTCATCATCCGCAGCGACCGCCGCCATATTGCCCTTTGGCCATTCGCCCAGCGCATCGCGCGCCAGCATAACCTGCCCGACAATTTCGCCCGGCGTAAGATTGCGCACCAGCCGCATCGTTCCGGTATGGCAAAATCGGCAATTCAATGTGCAGCCAACCTGGCTTGAAATACACAATGTTCCCCGGTCCGCATCGGGGATGAACACCATCTCATATTCTTGTGCATCGTCGCTGCGCAGCAACCACTTTCGGGTGCCATCCGATGATACCTGTTCCTGCACCACCTCAGGCCGGCCAATAACAAAGCGCTGCTCCAGCCATGGCCGCATCGTCTTGGCGATGTCGGTCATTACATCGAAACGGGTTGCACCACGGTGATAGATCCAGTGAAACACTTGCTTCGACCGCAATTTCGACGCCTTGTCATCCAGTTGCGATTCAAGGAAAAGCTGCTTAATTTGCAGATGCGATAGACCCATCAGGTCAATACGCCCATCCAAGCGCGGCGTGATGGCGCGGGGGGTGACTACGGGATCAATATGGCCGGGGATTTGCATGGTGAACGGGCCTATAGGAGGTTGATGTTGGAAATGCCAGCGATGCTATTGCGCTGCAGCAATCCCGCGCACCCGCGCCGCTGAACTTTTCACCAGTCGCACGACCAGCCCTGAAAGATTGCCATAATTTGCACTGTGATAATCGGACGTTTCGGGCAATGCGGCGGCCAATCTGCGGTGTGCCTCTCCCAATGCGTGATAGGGAAGGCCCGGCAACAAGTGATGCAGCGCGTGATAACGCAGGCCGACGGGGGCCCATAATGCGGGCAGATACGCGGGCGGCGGTACATTGACGGTGTCGAGATATTGTTCGGTCACGCCAATCGGATCGCCCTCATTCTCCCACAAGTGCGCAACGAGTGTGCGCACTTGGTTGGTGACGGTCATCGCGGCATAGACCGCAAATAATATGGCGATAGTCGGAACACTGATTACGCCCGTAACCATCATCGCAATCAACGCCATTGCCCAAATACTGGCCAGCGTTTCCCAAAAATGCCAGCGGTTGCGTTCCTCACCCTCGGTAGCTTTGCGGCGGAATACTGGATTAATCATCAACGCCGAAAACCGTTCGACCACCAAAGTGCGCAGCGGCGGAATGAACAGCGATAACGGCGCAAGCACGCCAAAACGCAGAAGCACGCCAACGGACGCAAGCGCAGCGATCAGAACAAAACCGATGATGGCGCTGGGCCGCATGTGGGCAAGCGAGAGATATTCAGGGTCGAGCTCCGTGCCGTACCGCGTGCGGATATGGTGCAAATTATGCACTCCTTCATACATGAACGAAGGCACCAGCATCGGAACGCCAAATAACAGGTTCCACAGCGGTTTGAACCCGGGGACGTCCTTATTTCCCAGATGCGAAATTTCATGAATGAAGCTCATCGCGCGGTATAAGGCCAGCATCGATACGATGCCTGCCGCAATCTGTATACCAAGCGCGCCGCCAAAAATCGCTAGCGCCAATGCGCCGTAACCCACCGCGACAGACGCCAAAAAATCAGCCCAGTAAATTGCAGGCTTCACCTTTGACAAATCCCGTGTCAATTTCGCTGCCTCCGTCGCCAGATTGGGCATACGGGAAATAGGCGCGGTTTCGGATGGCGCAGTAACGGGTGGCGTTACGGAAGGTATTTCTTCTAACATAAACCACTACATAGTCGGCCATTGTGGCAATTTCTAGACCTGCGCCCTTGCCAAATATGGCGAAAGGGTTGCGTTTTGGCGTATTCCGCAAAATTATAGACTTCGCAGCATGATATGTGCAGAAGCATTTACAGTATGACGAAAAAATCTACCCTCCTAATCGTTTCCGGCGGGATTGCCGCGTATAAAGCGCTCGAACTGGTGCGCTTGTTGAAACGGCAGGGGATTGCCGTGCGCGCGGTGATGACCAAAAGCGCGGGCGAATTTATCACACCATTGTCGCTGGGCGTGATGACCGAGGATCATGTTTACGGCGATATGTTCGATTTGAAAGACGAACGCGAGATTGGCCATATTCAATTGAGCCGTCAGTCAGACCTGATCGTAATCTGCCCCGCGACCGCGAATATATTGGCGAAAATGGCGGCGGGGATTTCCGACGATCTGGCCACCACAATTTTGCTAGCGACCGACAAACCCGTACTCGCCGTGCCCGCGATGAATGTGCGGATGTGGAACCATCCGGCGACACAGCGCAATTTGGCGACGCTGCGCAGTGACGGCGTTACGATCATGGACCCCGATGAGGGCGGCATGGCGTGCGGCGAATTTGGCCCCGGCCGATTGCCCGAACCACCCGATATTGCACAGCGGATTTGCGCGATGCTGGATCAGCCGTTTGACGCGGCGTTGACCAGCGGACGTGCGCTAACCACGCGTGCTGCCGTATTGGATGACCAGCCCGATTTTGCCGAAGAAGTGCTCCGCCCGTTATTCGGCAAGCGCGTATTGATCACCGCTGGACCCACGCATGAGGCAATTGATCCAGTGCGTTATATCGCCAACCGTTCGTCGGGACGGCAGGGTTTTGCCATTGCGCAAGCGGCGGCGGAAATGGGCGCAGCGGTAACGTTAATCGCAGGCCCCGTGCAT
>JANOKA010000028.1:0-2648 GCA_031418995.1 Sphingomonadales bacterium
ACGGCTGACGGAGGGGCCGGTGAAGGCATTTTTAACCTAATCAATAAAATTGCCTCACCCGCCCCTCCACCACTTCGTGGTCCCCCTCCCCGTTCCGGGGAGGATTTTTTGCGCCGCCTTAACTCACCGCAAATTTCATCAGCTTAATCGCCTCGCTGTTCGACACCGCGCCGCCCACACGTTTGCTGGCATAAAAATGCACATAAGGTTTGTTGGTGAACGGATCGCGGATGATGCTGGTTTCGGCGCGTTCGGCGATCAGGTATCCGGCCTTGAAATTGCCAAACGCAATACTCAGGCTGTTCGCAGATATATCAGGCATATCCTCAGCCTCAACCACCGGATAACCGAGCAATGTATCGGGCTGCCCCGCGCCAAGGCCCGCTTGCCAGATGAACTCGCCATCGGCGGTTTTGAACTTGCGGATGGTGGCCAATGTCGATGCGTTCATCACCCACACTGCGCCCTGACGGTAAGGCGCACGCAATGAATGCACCAGATCGACCAATTTATTCTCTGGCGCGCTCACCAAAAATGCACCTGCCGCGCCCGATGCCAGATATTGCAACGTGCCAAATGGCCGTACATTATCGGCAGTGGCGGCGGTCGGTGCGGTCAGGAAACCCTTGGGCTTGTCGGTGCCATTGCCATTGATAAACGCCGTGCCCTCTGCCTTGGCAAATTCGGTGGCAATCTCGCTCGCCAGCCAGCCCTCTACATCAAACGCCGCATCATCCAACATCCGCTGCGTCGCCGCCGGATTGGCATATAAATCGCCAAAGCTGGGTACAATTTCGTTGAATTTCGGCGCACTGGTTTCGGGACGTGCCGCAATTTCGGCGGCCCAACCGGAAGCGACGCCATTTTGCGTCACAAGCTTGCGGTAACCCGACGATCCCACGCGTACGACATTGGCAATCGCGCGGATTGGCGAGATTGCTTTCAATGTCGCATCGATTGTCGCGTCGATTTCTTGCGGAATGGCATATCCGCCGTCAGCCGCAACCGCGCCCGATAAGCCTTTGAGTTCAACCTCGCTGCCATGGCGCAAATATCCATCGACAAACGCGCTGCGGCTGGATCCACCATTGCTGGCTCCGGTGAGTGCGGGGCGGGTTATGGCGATGGAAGTCACCGGAACCTTGTCAAACGCCACGCTCAAACTGTCGGCTTTTACTTCGTAATTCATTGCATTCTCCATAAAAAAAGCCGCCCAAATGGACGGCTGGTGGTGATATTGTTGTGAGGTGAGTAAGTTTTGAGGTAATTTACCTAGCTATTGCCATTTTTCTGGCATTATCAATTTTATCGTGCTGGCGGCGGAATGCCCACCAAGCCATTTTGAAACGATTAGGCGAAGAGACTGGATGGCCGTCCTTTAACCAATTGGCGTACAGTGCTGTCATTTCGCAATATAGTGATGACTTATTGGCCTGCATAGCAACAATAAATCCGCTAGCACCCTCATAATCCATCATAAATTGGTTGTGATACCAACGCTTATAAAAAGCTTCATCAAACAATTTTCGACGTATGCCTAACGCCATTAACTCATAAATATTCAATTGTTCGTTTACTGCTCGCCTATCTGGAGTTCCTATTGCATCACTTTCAGCTAAAGAAGCTAACTTAAAACAATCATCCGAATCGCTATCTTTTCGTATCAAATCTCTGAATTTTTGATATTTTTCTTGTACGTCTTTATCTAACAGGGTTTTCATAACCATATCTAGGGTGGCGCGTCTTCGATTTGCTCGGCGTGTGTAAATAAACACCGAAAAAGCTACAACAACTGAAATTACTGCAATTAGAGCGCCACTAGCAGGCGCGGCCTCTTTCCAGCTTATTAAAAACTCTTTCATTGCTTACCCCCCAACGTATAACGCCTCAGCTTACTAGGCCGAGGCGTCATTTGCAATCTTATAGGGCTTTTTAGGGCAGCTTAGTCTACATAACCTTCACGAAACATTGTAGATCTCCTTTAGTTTGTTACTATTACAATAACGGATCAAAAGGCAGTTTGTTGCATTTTCGCACCGTCGATATGTTAGATATAGATATAAAACAATTAATGACAACTGAAAATGGCGTTAACCAAATGTTAAAAAAACATACTAAGTGATGAGCAAACACACACTACAATCATATCACTGCTAAGGTAATCAACAAAGCCGAAGGTCAACAATTTGCCCTATTATCTAGAAGCAATCATTAGCCTTATATACGAAACATACAACAGCTCAGTGTTTTTTATCAACCCACCCCTCCACCGCCAATACCCGCGCCAGCGGTTGCATCGGGTGAGTGACCACGCTGACCTCGATCAAATCCAGATCGGTCAGTTCGCGAAACGCGCCGCGTTTTGAACCGCGTACACGGTAGCCAAATGACAGGCCGGATCCTGCGTGCACGCCCTCACTTTCATCATCAATTTGAGCATCATCAATCTGCGCAATGACACGCAGGCCGCGATCATCTTCGGACAGGCTTTCGACATAGCCAATCCTGCGGCCTTGGTCATGTTGCCATAATAACGGAATCCCTGCCTTTGCCGCACCTGCAAACGCGCCCTTGCGCACGATGTCGCCGCCCCGGTCAGGCGCGTCGAATATCGCGGCGTATCCGGCGAACTTCATAGCGACACCATC
>JANOKA010000029.1:0-2201 GCA_031418995.1 Sphingomonadales bacterium
ACGGCTGACGGAGGGGCCGGTGAAGGCATTTTTAACCTAATCAATAAAATTGCCTCACCCGCCCCTCCACCACTTCGTGGTCCCCCTCCCCGTTCCGGGGAGGATTTTTTGCGCCGCCTTAACTCACCGCAAATTTCATCACTTTAATCGCCTCGCTGTTCGACACCGCGCCGCCAACGCGTTTACTGGCATAGAAATGCACATAGGGTTTGTTGGTGAACGGATCGCGGATGATGCTGGTTTCGGCGCGTTCGGCGATCAGATACCCGGCCTTGAAATTGCCAAATGCAATACTCAGGCTGTTTGCCGCAATATCGGGCATATCTTCGGCCTCAACCACCGGATAACCGAGCAATGTATCGGGCTGCCCCGCGCCAAGGCCCGCTTGCCAGATGAACGCGCCGTCGGCGGTTTTGAACTTGCGGATGGCGGCCAGCGTCGATGCGTTCATCACCCACACTGCACCTTGGCGGTACGGCGCGCGCAAGGCATGTACCAGATCGACAAGCTTATTTTCGGGGCTGGCAGCGGCAAAGGCACCCGCGGCGCCCGATGCCAGATATTGCAACGTGCCAAATGGCCGCGCTGTATCGGCGGTGGCGGCGGTCGGCGCGGTCAGGAAACCCTTGGGCTTGTCCGTGCCATTGCCATTGATAAACGCCGTGCCCTCTGCCTTGGCAAATTCGGTGGCAATCTCGCTCGCCAGCCAAGTCTCGACATCAAACGCGGCATCATCCAGCATCGTTTGCGTCGCCGCTGGATTGGCATATAAATCGCCAAAGCTGGGTACAATTTCGTTGAATTTCGGCGCACTGGTTTCGGGACGTGCCGCAATTTCGGCGGCCCAGCCCGACGCGACGCCATTTTGCGTTACCAGCTTGCGGTAACCAGACGATCCCACGCGCACCACATTGGCAATGGCGCGAATGGGCGAAATCGCTTTCAACGTCGCGTCGATAACCGCGTCAATCTCTTGCGGAATGGCATAGCCGCCATCGGCTGCAACCGCGCCCGACAGGCCTTTCAATTCCACCTCGGTCCCGCGCCGCAAATAGCCATCGACAAATGCGCTGTGGCTGGAACCCATTTTGCTGGCCCCCGTTAACGCAGGCCGCGTAACGGCAATAGCAGCGGGAACCGCATCAAACGCCGACAACAAGCTGTCGGCTTTTACTTCGTAATTCATTGCATTCTCCTTGGGTAAAAAAAAGGCCGCCCAAAAGGACGACCTGGATAAAATATTTTAGAACCTGCTATTTGCTGCCCCACTCCAATTCTGAAAAAATAAAATCTCCGGACGAACAGATAATGTTCAACTTGGCTTTTTCTCCCAGCTTTAATTCCGGATGCCCATCCATTTCATTAATCTTAAAATTGATTTTCGAACCCTCTGTCACTGTTAGAGAAACTGACAGCTGCTTTCCTAAATCAACGATACCAACCGGAAAAGGTTCATCCGTTTTGCCATCTACAGTCATTTCAAGAAATGCTATTGCAGTTTTCGCTTTGTGATCGGCAGCAATGACTTTCAATGCCCAGCGGTATTTTTCATCTAGGCTTTCAAAATAAATTTGTGCCAACGGCGCGTATTTTCCTTTGCGAAATTCATTGGGCTGTATCTTCGCCGTCAACGAAAAATTTTTCAAATCGACCGTTTCTTCAATGCCTGAAAAACGATCTGCTGGCGTGTCGCAGCCATATGTCATTGGAGACGCATTTGCCGATGTCACCAAAGATACCGCCGCGATAAGCCCAAATAACCCATATAATTTCTTCATATCTAACCTCCTGTTGAGTATTGATATTCTAGTAGTTTGTAAGATACGTCAATCTGCCACCGCCAACACCCGCGCCAGCGGCTGCATCGGGTGGCTGACCACGCTCACCTCGATCAGATCTAGATCGGTTAGCTCGCGGTATGCGCCGCGCCTTGCGCTTCTAACGCGGTAACCAAAGGATAGGCCGGACCCTGCGTGCACGCCCTCACTCTCATCATCAATCTGCGCAATAACACGCAGGCCGCGATCATCTTCGGACAGGCTTTCGACATAGCCGATCCGGCGGCCTTGGTCATGTTGCCATAATAACGGAATCCCTGCCTTTGCCGCACCTGCAAACGCGCCCTTGCGCACGATGTCGCCGCCCCGGTCAGGCGCGTCGAATATCGCGGCGTATCCGGCGAACTTCATAGCGACACCATC
>JANOKA010000030.1:0-8456 GCA_031418995.1 Sphingomonadales bacterium
ACGCGGTAAAACGCACAAACTGCCGCTTTCAGCTTTCCCTGTGCGGGACCATCTCGCAACCTACCTGAAAAGGGGAGCGGGATAATATGACACACATTATGAAGGCGATTTTAGCCACGGCGATGCTGCTACAGCCATGGGCACTGGATGCGCGTGGCGGCGCAGAACTGGGGGCAGGCACAGCAAGCTATTACGCCAACGCATTTGCCGGACGGAAAACGGCCAGCGGCGAGATATATCGGCCCGGCGCATTGACCGCCGCACATCGTACGGCGCGTTTTGGCAGCCGCATTGTCGTGACGCATCTGGGCAATGGCAAAGAAGTTACCGTGCGCGTCAATGATCGCGGCCCATGGACGGGCGGACGCGTGATTGACCTTTCTTATGCCGCTGCAAAACAGATTGGCCTGCACCGCAGCGGCACGGCCAAGGTAAAGCTGACATTGATCGTTGACTAGACTAGGTGGTGTTGACATTCAGCTTATGAATTATTCAAAATCAGACACTTCTTCATTCCCGCGTAGGCGGGAGCCGAAGACGACCGAAGGTCAATCCATCATCTAAGACCAAGACAATACCACTATCTTGCTTAAAACAAAAGCTCAGGTGATGGATTCCCGCCTTCGCGGGAATGACATTGCTGTTTTTCAAGAATTGGCTTTTGAATTCCAACACGACCTAGAGTCGGATCTGTAATAAATTGTCATTCCCGCCCTTCGATTGAATGCAGGGTGGGAATGGCTTTTCGCATTAAATAAATGCGGCCGCTTTCTGACGCCGAACCCGATTGCGCACGCCCGCACAAATGATTACGAAGTCAGGCATATGACCGCCCCCCATCCCCTTAGTATTCCCGCGTACCGCCTGTTCTGGTTTGCGCGTTTTTGTGCTGTCATCGGGACCATGGCGATGGTCGTCGTGATCGCGTGGCAGGTATATGATGTCGCGCGCAGCGATTACGGCATGCCGCCAAAGCAAGCCGCGTTTCTGCTGGGGCTTTTAGGACTGGCGCAGTTTATTCCGTTATTTGTGCTGACCCCTGTTGCCGGATGGGCGGCGGACCGGTTTGAGCGGCGCACCGTGGCACGTATCGCCAATATGATTGATATGGTTGTGGCGCTAATGCTCGCTGCACTGACATATTATGATGCGCTAACCCTACCTTTGCTGTTCCTCATGGCGGCATTGCACGGGGTGGCGCGGGTATTTGTCGGCCCCGCCATGTCGGCCATCGCGCCCAATATCGTGCCGCCTGCGGTATTACCGCAAGCCATCGCGCTGAATTCCATTGCTTGGCAATCCGCGTCGGTCATCGGGCCAGCGGTGGGCGGATTACTATACGCGCAAAGCGCCAGTTCCCCCTATTGGACCGCTGCGGCGTTGCTTATTCTGGCCAGTATTGCGATCAGCTTTGTGCCGCCTGTGCATCCCCCCGCCAATGATGGCAGCCGCAAACCGTTGCAGCAAATGGCCGATGGCCTGCGCTATGTATGGTCCGAACGCTTTCTGTTGGGCGCGATCAGCCTTGATTTGTTTGCCGTCATTTTGGCAGGGGCGACGGCGTTGTTGCCCGTGTATGCGCGCGATATTTTGCATGTGGGCGCGCAGGGGCTGGGCCTGATGCGCGCCGCACCTGCACTGGGCGCAGCTATTGTGGCATTGTATCTGGTGTTCAGGCCATTACGCCATAATGTCGGGGCAAAAATGCTGGGCGCGGTCATATTATTCGGATTTGCCACCATCGGATTTGGCCTGTGCGATGTCATTGGTAAGGCATTGTTCCGCACGCCGGATGCCGCCGCCATGTCTGCCGCGATGTCCGCCTCGATGATTATCGCGCTGTCGATGCTGGCCATATTGGGCGCAGCAGACATGCTGTCGGTGTTTGTCCGGTCGGCATTGGTGCAACTGAATACCCCCGATGATATGCGCGGCCGGGTCAGCGCGACATCGGGATTGGCAATTTCCGCCTCCAACGAACTGGGCGAGTTGCAATCGGGCGTGGCCGCCGCAATATTGGGGCCTGTCGCTGCGGTTGTTTTTGGCGGCGTTGGTGCCATATTGGTCACAGGCATTTGGTGGCGGATTTTTCCGGAGCTGAAAAATGCCAAAACATTTGAGCCGCAATTTAAGGATAAGATGACATGAAAGCGCAATCGATTCTGGAAACCATTGGCAATACACCGCATATCCGCATGCAGCGCCTGTTCCCCGACGCCGAAGTGTGGATCAAATCCGAACGGTCAAACCCCGGCGGATCGATCAAGGACCGGATCGGTCTGGCGATGATCGAGGCAGCAGAGCGTGATGGCGCGCTAAAACCGGGCGGGATTATTATAGAACCGACATCGGGCAATACCGGCGTCGGCCTTGCCATGGCAGCGGCGGTCAAGGGGTATAGGCTGGTTCTGGTGATGCCCGAATCCATGTCGATTGAACGGCGGCGGTTGATGCTGGCTTATGGTGCCAGTTTCGATCTAACGCCCAAGGAAAAGGGCATGAAGGGCGCAATTGAGCGCGCGATTGAACTGGTCGCGCAAACGCCAAATGCATGGATGCCGCAGCAGTTTGAAAATACCGCGAATATCGACGTCCATGTACGCACCACGGCGCAGGAAATACTAGCTGATTTTGCCGATACGCCGATTGACGTGATGATAACCGGTGTTGGCACTGGCGGCCATATTACCGGATGCGCCGAGGAATTGAAACGTCACTGGCCAGCGCTGAAAGTATACGCGGTCGAACCAACGCTGTCGCCGGTCATCAGCGGCGGACAACCCGGGCCGCACCCGATACAAGGTATTGGCGCAGGATTTGTTCCCGCCAACCTGCACACCCAATCGATTGACGGCGTGATTCAGGTTGAACCCGAAGCCGCAAAAGATATGGCACGCCGCGCCGCTGCAGAAGAAGGCATGCTGGTCGGCATATCGTCGGGCGCGACTTTGGCGGCGATTGCGCAAAAGCTGAACGAATTGCCCGCAGGAAGCCGCATTATGGGCTTTAACTATGATACCGGCGAACGATATCTGTCGGTTCCCGATTTCCTGCCCATCGAATGATTGCACAAAAAATCGCCGGGGCTGACCAGAGACCCCGGCGAGGTTTATTTGCCCCTTATGTCACATCATCTGTTTAACGCGGAGCGGCGTCCGGTTCTGGCGCTGGCGCTGGCGGAACTTGGCCATCGGGTTTACCGTCGCCATTATCATCGACTTGATCCGGTTGCCCGTCGCCATTGACATCCCACGCATCGGGCGTGCCGTTGGCATCGCGGTCCCATGCATCCATTTTACCGTCTGCATTCGTGTCGATGGTGGGCGCGGGAATTGCCTTTTCCGTTGCCGTTCCATCAGCAGCGGACATTTTATCAGTGGCTGTTTGACCAGCCGATGTTTGCTGCGCTGCTACGGTTCCTGCGGTTGCCATACTGACGCAAATAACGCCAAACGAGAGTGCGACCCTCGGGTATTTCATGCGCGAATTGCTATTTAACATTGGTTGCTCCTTGCGAAAGCGAACCCCCTGTATGTCATTGTTATCGCCGCCGTGCCTGCAAAACGCCATAGATTTGCGGCGGATAGAAACACGCAGCCGATGTGCGGAATGGCGGTTTCACCCTGTCGCAGTTGCGGGGCAACCTGCCCTGATTCTAGCAATCAACACAAGTCTATGCGTCTGTTAGAAGCGTAATTTACGCCGCAACCCGCTGTGTATTTTGTACATTGCTCAGGAAATCGCGGACCGTTCCGTCCAGTTGGCCAAAATTTGCGGCGACATTTTCGCTGGCGCTCATTACTTCTTTTGACCGGACGATGGCCGCCTGAGCCGATTGCTGGGCCATTGTGATGCTGCCCGTCATTTTGGACAGATCGTTTGCCGCGTTGCTGATCGAGCTTTCCACCTGGTTGATGGTCGCGGCTTGATCGACCATCCCTGTCGCCACGCTAACCGAACGTTCGGCCAAAGTATTGACCACCTCCAAAACCATATCGAACGCGCCGCTAACCGCGACATTGGCATTGTCCATTGCGGAGATTTGCGTGGCAATTTCGCGCGCGGCATCACGTGTCATATTGGCCAGCGATTTCACTTCGTCGGCGACTACGGCAAAACCCTTTCCAGCTTCGCCCACGCGCGCCGCCTCGATTGTCGCATTCAGTGCCAACAGGTTGGTTTTGTGTGCCACGCTGGTAATCACTGCCAGCATTTGTGAGGCGTGTTGTGTTGCCTGATTCAACTGCAAAATCTTTTCATTGGCCGCATCGACCCGCGACAAAGCATCCCCCGCGAGCGTTTTGGCATCGCCCAGCGAATGCGTATAGGCGTTTAACTTGCGCGAGACTGTCTCGATTGCCGGTGCCAGGCTCTCGACCGTCAGACGGATGTCATTGGCGGCGTCCCCCGCCGATGCCGATTGCCGCTGGATCATATCCGAACTGTCCACCATAGCCGCCGCCTCGTGCTTCATCTGGTGCACCGCAGATTTCGATCCGGCAAACAGCCCGGCCACGCGCTGTTCCAGCTCCCCCGCCAGCCGCGCCACCATTTGCCGCTCCATTTCGCTCGAACGTGATTGCTGCGCCAATGCGTCTGCAAGCAAGTCTTCATTTTCGCGGCGAATGTCGGCGACGGTTGCTTCCAATTGCGCCTTTGCGCCGGCGCGCTGCACTTCCATCTGCCCGCTAAGGTCAATGAAGCTTTGCAAGGCATTGGCAATCACCCCGACATCATTGGTAAATTCCACGCCGGGTACATCGGATGCATAGTCACCGTCCGACAAATCGGCCAGTCGCTGGCTGATTGAACGCAGCCCTTGCATCAACGCCAATATAAGCCCGCCTGCCAATAGCAACACCGCAAGGCTGATGGCGCCGCACACCATCATGCCCGTGCGCAATTCAGTTTCCAACTCGGCCTTGCGTTCGTTTAACAAGCTGTCGAGCGCGTGACTGGCCGTAATCCAGTTTTTCGCCATTGCGCGGCGCAGCGGCATGGTGTCTGCGCCAACTTGTTTGGCCGACAACAACCTATTGGCCGCAACAATCACTTCGTTCATCCGTTCGGGCACTTTGCTGACCGCCAACTGGCCGGTTTCATTGCCGCTGATCGCAAAGTCCAGCGTATCTTTCAAATCCCGTGCCGCATTCGCCACACCGTGCCGCAAAATCAGGAATGCGGGATCTTTTGTGCCATTGATATCAGGATAAGCGCGCTCCATCTCGTCAACCGCACGCGACAGCCGTACCGATTTTATCACGATCATATCCATCAGATAATAGCTGTCGAGCTGCGGGTCTAAAATCAGCCCGGACTGATCCCCCACCCGCTTAACCAGCGCATCATAAGCGGGGCGGCCATCATTAGTATAGCCCCGCGCCATAAGGGACAATTGCGCCGCCATCCGTTTGGCATGCGTTTGCACCTGCATGCTGTCGCTATGTGCTTTATGCGTAATCGCTTGGCTAAACTGTTTGAGCGCCACTTTTGCCGCGATTTTCTGTGCTTCGATATCGGTGGGCGGCTTGGCGATGAATTCGCCAACAGGTTGAATTTCGCGCAGGAATTCCACGCCCTCCAACTCACGTTCGACGATTTGTATGCCTGCTTGCTGCGCGTTTACAAAATACTGGCCCATCACGATCAGCGGCGTAAACCCCAGTATCAGGATAAAAAGCAGCGACCATCCTATTGATAGCCCCAGAAATTTATTGCGAACAACAGACCATATTTTTTTTATCATGGCCGCGCCTATAGAGCACAACAATTTACAATATGGTTAAGATAGCATTAGCCATGAACATAACGTGCGAAATTCGGGTGGCTGCGAGACAGGACGCTGCCCTGCCCCCAACCATTTTACGCCACGGCGAACATTTCCGGCTCCAACGCCATAATCGCCTCACTGCCCGCCTCGATTTTCCTGCGCAGTGCACCGCAATCGGGCAGGAACCGTTCGGCATAATAGCGCGCTGTTACCAGTTTCGTATTATAAAATGCGGCATTGCCCGTGCCCGCATCCAGCCCCGCCTGCGCCGCTGTACCCATGCGGATCCATTGCAGGCCCAGCGCGACGATACCCATGATGTGCATATAATGGTGCGCGCCTGCGCCCACATTGTCGGGGTTTGCCATGCCGTTTTGCATGAACCACATTGTCGCGGCCTTTAATTCGCCATTGGCTTTTTCAAGCCGCGATGCAAAATCGGCCATCACGCCGTCTTTCGCAGCCGCGCATTCATCATCGACCAATTTGAAGAATAACTGCACCGCGCGGCCGCCATTTTGTGCCAGTTTGCGGCCGACAAGATCCATTGCCTGCACGCCATTTGCGCCTTCGTAAATCATCGCAATCCGAGCATCGCGGACATATTGTTCCATGCCCCATTCGGCAACATAGCCATGGCCGCCGAACACCTGTTGCGCGTTGGTGGCGACTTCATATCCCTTGTCTGTGCCGTATCCCTTAATCACAGGGGTCAACAGCGATAGGATATCGTCGGCGGCAATGCGTTCTTCTTCGGTTGGCGCGGCATGGATCATATCGGCCAGAAACGCCCCGCGCAGACACAAGGCGCGCATGCCCTCGGTAAAGGCCTTTGCATCCATCAACATGCGGCGGACATCGGGGTGCACAAACAACGTGTCGGCTTTCTGGTCCAGATCCTTTGGCCCCGTCAGCGCGCGGCCCTGCCGCCGGTCATGCGCATAATGCACCGCGTTTTGATACGCGACCTCGGCAATGCCCAGTCCCTGTTGTCCCACGCCCAGCCGCGCCACATTCATCATAATGAACATCGCGGCCAGTCCCTTATTCTCTTCACCCACCAGATATCCGGTCGCGCCGTCATAATTCATCACGCAGGTCGAATTGCCGTGAATACCCATTTTATGTTCAATCGACCCGCACGACAATGCGTTGCGTTCGCCCAGCGTGCCATCATCATTGACGATAAATTTGGGCACAATGAACAGCGATATGCCCTTCACATTGTCCGGCGCGCCCGCGGTTTTCGCCAGCACCAGATGGATGATATTTTCCGCCATATCATGTTCACCCGACGAGATGAAAATCTTCATCCCCGTAATCGCATGGCTGCCATCCTCATTGGGCACGGCTTTGGTCCGGATCAGGCCCAGATCGGTTCCGCAATGTGGCTCGGTCAGGTTCATCGTGCCAGTCCATTGCCCCGAAACCATCTTGGGCACGAATTTCTCTTTTTGTGCCTGGCTGCCTTTGGCCAATATCGATGATACCGCGCCGTGGGTCAGGCCGGGATACATCGCAAACGCCATGTTGCCGCTGGCCATATATTCCTCAAACGCCATCGAAACG
This sequence comes from Sphingomonadales bacterium, assembly GCA_031418995.1. GTDB lineage: Bacteria > Pseudomonadota > Alphaproteobacteria > Sphingomonadales > Sphingomonadaceae > Sphingorhabdus_B. The sequence continues at coordinate 7,340 of JANOKA010000030.1, forward strand.
ATATGCGGCATCCCCTGTCCGCCAAATTCTTCGGGTGCTGACAATGTGCCCCAGCCTGCCTCGCAATATTGCGTATACGCGTCCTTGAAACCCGTGGGCGTCGTGACGCTGCCATCGGCGTGGCGCGTGCACCCTTCCAAATCGCCCACTTGATTCAGCGGGAACAACACGTTTTCAATGAACTTTCCGCCCTCGCTCAGGATCGCATCCAGCATGTCGGGCGTCGCATTTTCAAATCCGGGCAAGTTGGAAAAGCGTTCAATGCCGATCACTTCATTCAGGATGAATTGCGTGTCACGAACGGGGGCTTGATACGTTGGCATAAATATATCCTACAAAAAAATTAGGTTAAACGTTGCGGGCAAACCAGTTTCAGGCCGCCGCAGATTTCGGTTTGGGCAATTCGACATGTTCGACAATATCGATAAATTCGGACAGCTCTTTGATCGCACTTTCCAGATCGTCGCGCTGTTCGGTCATCGTTTTTATTCGCTCGCGGCATTTTTCAATCGTCACGCGGCGCTGTATATTGCGGCCATCGCCCAGATCATACAGGTCAATCATCTCACGGATTTCGGCCAGACTGAACCCCACCCGTTTGGCGCGCAATATCCACGCCAGCCGCGCGCGGTCCCGCTTTGAATATATCCGCGACAATCCGTGCCGTTCGGGCGCAATTAAGCCTTGGTCTTCGTAAAAACGAAGCGCACGGGCGGTTACGTCAAATTCCGACGATAAATCCGATATGGTAAAAGTGTCGCGATTAAACGCGTCCGGCGTTTCAATCGTCGCATGCGACCGGCTTGGTTCGTCCATCAATTGATCCATCACAAAAGCCTCCATAATTATGCAATCTTACTTTACGTTTGCGTAAACGTCAAGAGGGTGTTGATGGGGGTCGTAGGGGAAAGCCGGAATGATTGCGGGCGGCGCAGATGAACGCGGCAGCGTGACGAGCATTACCGATGCCACTGGCACGGTGACCAACATCAACAGCTATGACGAATATGGCATTCCCGCCGTGACAAACACGGGCCGGTTTGGCTATACAGGTCAGACATGGCTGCCGGAGATTGGCATGAATTACTACAAAGCCAGAATGTACAGCCCCACACTG
>JANOKA010000031.1:0-2400 GCA_031418995.1 Sphingomonadales bacterium
ATAATGGCTGGCGCTTGGGCGCTGTCGCAGGCGACTTCAATTTTCACCTTGGGCACCATATTGGTGCTATATTCTGCGCCGCGATAAATTTCGGTCTGGCCCTTTTGGCGGCCGAAACCTTTTACCTCGCTGACGGTCATACCCGCCACACCGATATTGGTAAGCGCTTCACGCACCTCGTCCAATTTGTGCGGTTTAATAATCGCAATGATATATTTCATGTGTAACCCCCGTTATGGTTTTCGTCAGAAATATCTTAGCAAGGGGTGTGCCAGATTTATGATGCACGCGAATGCGGGGTTTTATGGTGCAGTGCGGCAAGTTTATGGGTTAGGATTGCCTGAATATTAGGCAGTACTTTTTTAGTGTATAAATATTAGGCAATATTCAGCTTAATCACCGCTTTTAAATTTCGTCATTGCGAACGAAGTGCGGCAATCCAGAGTTTGTTTACGCACGCTCTGGATTGCCGCGTCGCTTCGCTCCTCGCGGGTGACGATGCCGTTTTGGGGTGCAGGTTGGGGAAGGTGATCGCTGGTTTCAACGGGCGAATTTACCTGCGCTCATACCGTCAAACTCGCCCAAATAGGCAAATGATCCGATGCCTTTTGCGACAAAGCCGACGCATGCGCGCCGCAATCCATGACATCAATATCGTGGCTGACGATGATCCGGTCGAGATGCGCCACGGGGCGCGAGGTGTGGAAACTTTTGGGGGTTTTGACGATACGGTGATGGTGGAATGCAAATTCGGACAAGGCACCGCGGTGTGACCATTGGTTGAAATCACCCATCATGATGGTGGGCAAGTGGCGCGGCGCAGCGTCGATATGTGCCAGCATCGCCTTTATTTGCCGCCGCCGCCATAAACCGGAAAGGTCCAGATGCGCGCCGATCACGCGGATATGCCGCCCATCAATAACCAGTTCCGCCTCCACCGCGCCGCGTGGCTCCAGCGTAGGCAAATCCATTGGATGTGCATTCCTGATATCAACGCCGCGCCGAACCAATATAGCATTGCCGTGCCAGCCGATACCGCCGGGCCGGATGTTAAACGGCACATGCGTCCACGGCGTTTCCGCCTCGATCATTGCGGCGGGCAAACAACTTTCGCGGCTGCCAAACCGGCGGTCCGCCTCTTGCAGGGTGATGATATCGGCATCCATTTCGTTCAGCACTGCCAATATCCGTGATGGATCGCGTTTGCGGTCAAGTCCGACGCATTTGTGGATATTATAGGTCGCAACCTTCAGCGGCATTTTCACAGCAGCTCGGCATCCTTTAACACAGCGTAAGCCGCGTCAAAATCCTCATCCAAAACCATCAAGCGGGTGGGTATGGCAAAGGCAGCGCTGTCGGCAATGTTCATGCCGCTGTCAAAAACCACAGCGCCAATTTCGTGCGACTGCAAAAACCCCTTGGCAATTTCGGCATTCATCGCAAACGGGAAACGCGCCAGTTCAACAAGCGGCATTAGGATTGCTCATGATACGGCATGGACGTTTGTGTGCGCACAGCCAATCCGTCGATACTTTTGGTGCGCTTGGCAATCTTGACCAGCCGTTTGGCAGGATCATCGGCGGCATGATATTTGGTCAGCGTATCACGCTCTCGCTCCATCGCCATAAACGGCACGCCCCAGCCGCAACTGGTTTGCACGCTGTCCACATCAATTACGAAAATCTGGCGCGTACCGGGCAGCAGAGTGAAATGTGCGGCCAATTCCTCCCAGTCATCATCTTGCGGCAGCACGGCTTTGCCGATGCCGTAGATACGCAAGATAAGCGCAGGGCGGTCAAAATTGCAGAACATGATTGTAATACGGCCATCGGCGTTCAAATGCGCCTGCGTCTCGTTGCCCGATCCGCCAAGGTCAAGATACGCGACCTTGCTGGCCGACAATATGCGGAAAACATCATACCCCTTTGGGCTTAAATTGACCCGTGCATCGGCGGCCGTCGTAGCGACGAAGAATACCGGCTGTTTGCCGATCATCTCGATATGCTTATCGGTCAGCGTTTCGGTGAATTCCATGTCTTATTCTCCTTGTACCTACGTCCCCGGCACGAGATATACTGAAACTTAGCCCTGAGCCTGTCGGGCCGCAAGCGAGCGCAGGTCAACGGCGTCTCCCTTAAACGCGCCCTTCGACAGGCTCAGGGCTACGGTATATATTTAATCCCTCAACCCGCCGTTCCGCCTACCGTCAGCGCGCTCACCAATGTCGTTGGTTGCCCGACACCCGCTGGCACGCTCTGTCCGCCTTTGCCGCAAACGCCGACACCTTCGTCCAGCGCCATGTCGTTGCCGATGCCGATCACATTGTTCAGTGCAGCGGGGCCGTCACCGATTAACGTCGCGCCTTTGATTGGATCGCCCAGCTTGCCGTCTTTGACCAGA
>JANOKA010000032.1:0-13452 GCA_031418995.1 Sphingomonadales bacterium
CAGCATCACGCGGGCCTGTGCCCAGCTGAATACCCAGGGGATTGCGCGCAAATCTTCAATCCGGTCGCTGGCCTTGCGGCTGGCGGGACGCGACCCGATTTTCAGCGTGGCAATCTCGGATATCGGGGTCATCTGGCGAAAGAATGTGCGGAAACCTTCGGTATTATAAACAAGCCCGCGATAGCTATCGAAAGCGCGTTGCGATAGTTCGACCATAGCTTCGCGGAACCGCGTTTCGTCGGCCGCCGCAATCGGGTCGGGCGACAATGTCGCAAGCATCGTGGCCGATGCTATTGTTTCCAGCGAAATGACCGCATTGTCCACCGTACCATATTTGGCGGCGATCACTTCGCCTTGTTCGGTGATGCGTATGCGGCCTTGAACCGTGCCCTTGGGTTGCGCCTTGATGGCGCCAAACGCGCTGCCGCCGCCGCGCCCCACTGCGCCGCCGCGTCCGTGGAATAGCTGCATGGCGACGCCCACTTCGGCAAATACCGGGGCAAGCGCGGATGATGCCTGATACAACTCCCATGTAGAGGTGATATAGCCGCCGTCTTTGTTGGAATCGGAATAGCCGATCATCACCTCTTGATGGCCGCGCGCCTTTGCCAGCGCACGCATCGGGGGCAAGGCAAAAAATGCCGCCATCGTGGCGGGTGCGGCTTGCAAATCGGCGATGGTTTCAAACAATGGTACGGACATGATGCTGGCACGCGGTGTGCCGTCTTCGCCCACGCGGTAAAGCCCGGCTTGTTTAGCCAGCACGTACACCTCCAGCATGTCCGACACGCTTTCCGTTTGGCTGATATTATATGTGGTGATAGCGCCCTTGCCAAAGCGCGCTTGCGCATCTGCGGCGGCGCGCACGATGGCGAGTTCTTTGGCGGTTTCTTCGCTATAGTCATGCCACTGGTCGGCGAGCGGGCGGTTGTGCGATAACTCGGCCAATAGTAATGCGGTGCGTGCGTCCTCATCCAGCGCCAGATAATCGGATTCAACGCCAGCGGCCTTGAACAGTTCGGCAATAACGCGTTCGTGAACGACGCTGTTTTGGCGCAGGTCGAGTGTGGCGAGGTGAAAGCCGAAAATCTCTACACTACGGATCAGGCGGCCCAATGCGCCGCCGCTGGACAACGCGCCGCCGCCGCCGCTGGACAATGCCGCAGCCAGTGTCACCAGATCAGCGCGCAATTCTTCGGGCGTTACATACGCTTCGCCTGCCAAGGGGGAGGGGCGCGGCGGATTGTCCCCGATCAGATTGACGTGGGTGGCGCATAGCCGGGCGTAAATGCCCGACAATGCCCGGCGATAGGGCTCATCAGCGCGGCTGGGGGCAGCGTCACCGCTTTTTTCGGCCAGCAATAATACAGCAGCGGGGGTATCGCTCATCAGGCTGGAGATAGAGATTTCCGCGCCCAGTTTGTGTACCGCCTCCAGATAATGCCGGATCGCTGTGCCGCCGTCGCGCTTCATCGCGTATTGCAATGTGTCTGCGTCAACAAACGGGTTGCCGTCACGGTCGCCGCCGATCCAGGTGCCCAGCCGCACGAAACCGGGCGGGCGTTGTCCCAATGCCTGCTCCCACCGTGCATATAATTTGGGCAACGCGGCCAGAAACACTTCCTGCATATAGGAACGCGCGTTCTCTATCTCGTCTGCTACGATCAGTTTCTCGCGGCGCAGCGGACGGGTTTGCCATAGCAATGCAATCTGGCGGTAAATCGCATCGTCGATGCTGTCGCCGTCGGGGGTCACATCTTGTCCGCCGTCGCGCATCGCCATCAGCGACGCGATACGGTTTTTATGATCGATGATGCTTTTGCGGCGAACCTCGGTGGGGTGCGCGGTCAGGACAGGTACGATCAAGCTGTGCGATAACAGTTCAAAGATCGCCTCATCGCTAATACCCTCCGATTTCAGGCGTGCATAGGCCTCGGCAAAGGTTGCGCCTTCTTCATGGGCCAAACCCTGCCGGTCCTCGGCCAGATTGGCGAGCAGCGAAAACAGCATGAAGCCGCGCACGAAATTCAGCGTATCATCCAGACTGAGTGCGCCAAGGCCTCGGTCGCTGTCATGCGCGCCGACCACGCCGCGATACCGGTCCACACTGGATGACCGGATATATTCGGTCTGACGGAACAGTTTTTCCCCGCCATAGGCGCGGATGACATCGCCCAGCATTTTGCCTAGCAAGCGGACGTCAGGGTTTTGGGAAATGGTCGATTTGGGCGCGTAAAGGGTCATATGCCCTAATTGCCGTAGCGGCAGGCCGCGTCAAGCGAGCATGGGGGGCGGCGGCAATTTTCTTTCAAGCGTGGACGTGGGCAACAGCACTAAACTCCGATTAAAGCAGAGAGACGTTCAATCTCGGCATCTTGCGCGGCTGTGTCTGTGGCCAATCGGTTTTGATAGGGCATCAGCAATGCGGCAATATCCGGGCTATTGCCCTGAATATCCGCGTTCATTTGCGCTGTAATCATGCGGTCTATCTCCGCGAGCGCGGCTTTCGAATCGGCGCGTGCCTTGTCCAGACGGCTAACCTGCAAATGCGCGCTCACCCATGCTTCGCTGCCCACCGCTGTTCCCGATGCCGCACGCGCCGCATTATCCGATTGCGGTAATAGATCGCGGTACGCAATCTGGGCCGCACGGTGTCTTGCCGCCAACGCTTCGGCTTTAGCCCGCAGATCCGCAGGCAGCACGGCTAAGACTGCGTTTTCCGGCGGCACAGGCGCGGTTATGGGGGCTTTTGTTTCATACGGACGGCGCAACAGCGACGGAAATTCCCCCTGCGGCGCGGCACAGGCGGACAGGATCAGGGCTGGCAATAACGGCGCTGTTATGCGTTTCATCATGGAATATCGTTTACGGCGGGTATCGGATGCAGGCAAGTGGATTAGAATTTGCAGCGTCTGACGCGCAAATCGGGGGGAAAGGCGTTGACAAAGCATAGGTGAACGGGTAGCTGGCCGCTCTCTAACGCAGGCTTTCAATGTTGTATATTTGAGATCAAGTGTTGGATTTCTGCGGCTTTCTGGGCTAAGCAGAATCACATTGAACGCCAAATTTTGGAACGGATAAGTAAGCCATGTTCGCTATCGTGCGCACTGGCGGCAAGCAGTATCGCGTCGCCGCTGGAGATAAAATTGCAGTCGAGAAACTGCCCGGTGAAGCTGGTGACAAGGTGTCGTTTGACGATATCCTGCTGGCTGGTGAAGGCGATAAGCCCGCAGACCTTAACGGTTTGAGCGTGTCGGCTGAAATCATTGCGCAAGAACGCGGCGAAAAGGTGATCGTTTTCAAAAAACGCCGCCGTCATAACTACCGCCGCAAACAAGGCCACCGTCAAAGCCTGACACTGCTGCGCATATTGGCCGTTGGCGATGCAAAGGCACCTGCTGCTGCAAAAAAAGAAGCTGCGCCCAAGGCTGAAACCGCCGAAGCCGCTCCTAAAAAAGCAGCGCCGAAAAAAGCTGCAGCGAAAGCCGCCGACGCTGAATAAGCGTTTGTAACCGAATTACGTAATTAAGGAGCACACACCATGGCACATAAAAAAGCAGGTGGTTCATCACGCAACGGTCGCGATTCAGCAGGCCGCCGTCTTGGCGTTAAGAAATTTGGCGGTGAAGAAGTGATTGGCGGCAACATTATCATCCGTCAACGCGGCACACGCGTATATCCCGGCGCGAATGTTGGCATCGGCCGCGACCATACATTGTTTGCATTGCAGCCTGGCCGCGTGCGATTCCACGCTGGTAAACAAAGCCGCAAATATGTGTCGGTTGATATGGCAGCGATGGCCGCCGAATAATTTGGACAATCAATCACGGGTTGTCCTAACGGATGACCCGGGAGCGGTCTTTGCAAAAGAACGCACCACCTGACAGGGAGACGGGTCATCCGGTCTCCCTTTCTTTTTGCCTCATCTCTCTGTCACCTGCTCCGATTCGGAGCGAATGACGTAATATTGTAACGATCTTGAACTATGGATCGTGCGCAAGAAATGGAGAGTATGATGTTTGCAAGAACCGACAGATTGCTATTGCGGCCCAGCTGGCCCGAAGATGCAGGCGAATTGCTGCGTGCGGTGGCCGACGAAGCGATTGTTCGCAATCTGGGAACCGTGCCATGGCCCTATAACGCGGAAGACGCGCGCGCATTTGTGACGCGGGAACATTCCGCATATTATCCCAATTTCCTGTTGTTCCAACGCACTGACGGCGCGCCGCGGTTAATTGGCGCCTGCGGCATCCACAATAATGATGGCGAGGCAGAGCTGGGATACTGGATTTCGCGGCCGTATTGGGGATTGGGATTTGCTAGCGAAGCAGTCCGCGCTGTTGTCGCTATTGCCCGTGCGGTTGGCCATGACAGGTTGATTGCCGGACATTTTACCGACAACCCAGCATCGGGCCGCGTCCTGCGCAAAGCCGGTTTCCGCGCCACTGGCCGGATCACGATGCAGCCCAGCAAAGGCCGGGGCCGCAAAGTACCGTGCGCGTTGTTTGAACGGTCGTTATCGGGTGAAGATAATGACGGCGGAGACGGCGTGCGCGATATGATTATGCCCTATGACGCGCAACTGATCGCAGCTTGATCCCTGACCCTAGGCCGCGTTTGCCAATCGCGGCAATATTCTGCGGTCGGTTTGAGCGGCTTCATCAACAACGGCTTTTGCGCTATTCATTGCCGCCAATAATGCCTCGCCTTTGACTATCAATGGCCGGTCGTCATGGTCCCATGGGTGAAAGCCAGGGCGAAAAAAGCTGATCCATGGGCTGAATATATTGCGCGCCAATCCGCCGCGTCCAAAGCCATGCACCATCAAACCACGAAAGGCCGGACCTGCCGAAATGCCATCCTGCTGTAACAATTGCATCTGACCGCGCGTCCGGTTTATCAGGAAACTGACCGTTACCAGCATCAGCATCGCGGCGCGTGCGGCATATTTGCGCAAACCGCTCCAATCGCGCGTCACATGATTCCACACGTCAAACGCGACGGCCTTATGTTCGGTTTCCTCGATGGCGTGCCACACCCATAATTCATGCAATTCAGGATCCGATCCAGCCAGGTGATGATCGTTTTTCAAAACTTCTGCTGCAATAATGGCGGTAAAATGTTCGATGCACATGGTGGCGGTCAGGCATAGCAATTCACTGCGTCCGCGAAAGAAACTGACGAATGTTTTTATCGTGCGTTCCAGCGGCTCGATATCATATCCGGCATCGGTCAGCACTTCGTTCATACGGCCATGTTCACGCGCATGTGCGGCCTCTTGTTTGACAAAGGCACGCGCCTCTTGCGCCAATGCATCCGGCAGGTGATTTTGAAACGGTTTAACGCTGCGCGCCATAAACGTCTCTCCCATCGGGAATACGGCGGAAAATGCGTTAAATAACGCCGTAGCATAAGCATCGCCGCGTACCCAGTGACGTTGGGATACGGCTGGTTTATCGGTACGAAAATCACGCGGTTGGATCGGCGTTGATTGTCCGCGATCCGGCGCGGTGCTTTTTGAAACTTTGCTATGAGTGTTGGTTCGCATATCAGCGAGATAAGCGGCGGCGTTGAAGATGCGCATAACGTATTGGGTTAACGCGGCATCAACGTTTATATTTCGAAACGATTTCAACAATAAAAAGAGCGCGCTAATAACAATCATTCTGTAAATTGCAAAGCTTTGCATTTCAGGATATCCGCCGATTTACACTTGCCCGATATGCTGGTTGCGCGCATGATCGCGACGGCTAAAAATAACATAATAGCCGGAATGTAATGCAAGGGTTGCCCGTTATAATGCCAAAACCGACCGATGCTTCGCACACGCCTCAGGCTGTTGCAGTTGCGCAGATAAAAAACCGTCCGCGCCGGTTGTCGCCAGAGGCCAGCCGTCTGGCGGCATTGGAGGCTGCGCGCCTGTTGCTGATTGAAACCGGGCCGCAATCGGTAACGTTGAAAGCGGTATCGATGCGGATCGGGCGCACACATGCCAATTTGTTGCATCATTTCGGTTCGGCATCGGGGTTACAACGCGATCTGGCAGAATATCTGACCAAGGCTGTTTGCGTGACAATTGGCGAGGCGGTTGCGCGGATGCAGGGCGGTGAAATGCCGCCGCGCCAACTGGCAGATTTAATTTTTGACTCGTTTGACCAGGAAGGGGCAGGAGCATTGGCATCGTGGATGCTGTTATCGGGCAACGAAGATGCGCTAAACCCGATTGTCGATACTATTCATGCACTTGTTGATGAAATTGCCGATGAAGGTCATCAAAATACACAGCTGCATGAACTGACTATGGAATTGGTGCTGTTGGCGCTGGGCGATTCTTTGTTGGGCGGGCCACTGTCCCAATCACTGGGCCTGCCGCGCGAAGTGGGCCGCGCGATTGCCGGACGGCGTCTGGAACAATCATTGTCCGAATGGCACGCGAGAATGTCGGTGTTGGTTTAGGGTAAGACGCTAGGTGATGATAAATTCATAGGCCAAATTCTTTAAAGGAACGTATCGTCATTCCCGCGAAGGCGGGGGGTATAGTGATTGTGATTTTATTGATCATTGGTGACTACACCTTATCAAATTACCCGCTTCATCACCGCACCGTATAATATTTTGCTGCTATCTATAATCGGAGTCGTGGTCGCGGCGCTGCCTTTGCTGGTTTGGTACAGCCGCCCCAGTGGGTCATAAGTCAGCGCCGCTGCATTCGGGCCGGATTTCAGGAAATTCTCGGATGTATAGGTATAGGTGCTGCTGCCCGATGCAGTCAGGTTGCCGCGTGCGTCATAGGTGAAGGAAAGAGCGCCTACGCCTGCACCCGCCGTGGTGATCTGGTTCAGGCCATTGGCAGCATGAGACTTTGAACTCTAATATGAAAGTTGTTACTAATCTGGTCCAGAGCCACTTTCGTAGGTTTTTGTACAGGTAAGGACATTTGTCATATCAATGGGATTATTACCAAACATATTTGGTAAATATAACCAGTTCCTATTAACTGATACATGATACATGTTTTTGCTAAACACATTACTTATATCAAAGCACGTATCAATATCACAAAAGCCGAATTGATAGCTCTCAAATACATCTAAATTAGAATACCCTATATATTTTCTGATAGATATTTCTGATTTTCTTGAATGTGCAAAATTTGTCATTTGAGAAATTAGCATTTCCTGATCATTATTTTGGCATTTAAATGAATTATTTTCGTCTAAATAGTAAGAAAAAGGAAAATGTTTTGATGCGTAGAGTAGAAGAAAATAAAAGATCAAAATCAGAGTAAACATTGACATGACATGATATATTTTTTTCATATTTAATTCTTTAGGTACTTTGAGCAAAGCCAATTTACGCTTTCAAAAATTGTTGGACCAGCCCAATCGTTGATATTATCGGTTGGTAGTAGCGCATCACCTTGTCCCTTAGTAGTTACAAAAATACTCCCATTCGAGCTAACGTCATACGTACGTAATACAGAACCTTCTAGCGGATGAGCGAGCGTTGTTCTGTTCGTAAATCGTAAGCCATTTGACGAAGAGGTTGCAACAACGAAGCCACTCGGAATAACTGGCGTCGAGAAAACAGGATTGTAGCCAAATCCAATAGCATAAATTTTACCACTGACGATAGATGCCTTTCCCGATCTGCCGGGTAGGTTGCATTTTTCAGACGAAATTCTAGACACGTTGCATTGCTGTTTTTTACCGTCGCATAATAATGTCCTTGGAACGTCATATTTATGCCCCCCATCACCTCGGCCAACCAGCGGTCTTCCCCGCTCCTCACCATCGGGCTGTTTGCCAAACAGACCTCGAATGTTGGAAGTTGAGCCGGAATCACTTCCGCATCCCGTTGTATACAAGCCAAGTATATAGCCTCTCACCAAAATATCGCCGGAATCTCTCCCAACATAATTATCTGATCGCGACCTCATCCAATTCTCACACAACCCGCTAGGGTCACTAAAGTTCACCGGATCGCCGCCCACATAGGCATATAAGTTCATGCCGCCGCCGTACCCAATCGGATCGCTCTGCATAAACCGCCCCAGCGTCGGCGAGTAAACCCTCGCCTTGTAATAATTCATGCCAATCTCGGGAAGCCATGTTTGCCCGGTATATCCAAACCGCCCCACATTGGTCGCCGCCGGGATGCCGTATTCGTCATACGCATTGATGGCCAGCAAGCTGCCGTCTTGCTTCACGATGCCAGTAATGCTGCCCCGTTCGTCTGCGATCATATAGCGTTTGTCCGCGATACCAGAGCCTTCGTACCAGACTATAGGATTGTCGGTTCCCGGTCCATGGACATATCGGCGCAGCAGGACATTCGATGCATTATACTCCGCGATCATATCACCGCCGTCATAGGCAAAGCGCGTTGTCGTTGCCGCGCTGCCCTTGCTGGTTTGGTATAGCCGCCCCAGCGGGTCATAAGCCAGCGCCTCTGCATTCGCACCGGATTTGAGGAAATTCTCGGAAGTATAGGTATAGGTGCTTAGCCACGATACGGACAGGTTGCCGCGTGCGTCATGCGTCGGAAAGCGCCCGTTTATAAATGCTGTTCAATGGCCGTTCGAACAATTTCATCACCATGGGTTCAAAAAATTCCAGCGGCAGGCTGTCATATTCGGGATCAAATGCCGGGCAATCATATTTTGCGATAAATTCTTCGGTTGCCGCAAAATGTTCATGGCCCCTGAATTTTTCGCGCATGTCGCGGTCCAGCCCGATATGATGAAAGAAATTCACGCCTTGGAAAATGCCGTGATGCTCAACAATCCAGTGCAGTTCTGCGGACACGAATGGTTTAATGATAGCGGCGGCAATGTCAGGATGGTTGAACGCGCCCAATGTGTCGCCAATATCATGGACCAGCGCCATGACCACATAATCGTCGCTGCGTCCATCACGATATGCACGCGTTGCCGTTTGCAAACAATGGGTTAGGCGGTCAACCGGAAACCCGCCATAATCCCCGTCGAGCAGGCGCAGGTGGTCAAGTAGGCGTTTGCCGCCATTTGGCGCGAATTTGATTTGCTCTGCCATGATGATTTCCCAATCCTCACGCGTGCTTTGGGCCATATCGTTAAAGCTGGCATTATCGCCGCCATGTCCGTCCATATTTTCTCTCCTGCATTTATTGCTCGATGCTATCATCGCTGCGGACAAAAACAAGGCTTCATGCGGAACATAAATGCGGCTAGGTTATGCAGATGGCAGTTATAGAAATTTCGGACCAGCCGTTCTTTGGCAACAAGAACCGCGCATTTTGGAACCTGCATTCGCTCGGCTGGGGCGGGGCGATTGCGCTGCGTTCGGCGACTGCGTTTGCCAACGGACAACCGCCCAGTTTCCTGTTCACGATCCTGATCTCGGGCGTTACAGGTTATTCGATCTCGTTGCTTTTGTCCGTCGTTTACCGTTTTATTATCGACCGCAGGCCAATCATTACATGGGGGACAACAACCGTTGCCGTTATGCTGGGATCGGTGCTGTATGCGTATCTTGACGCATGGGTCACGCAAACCTTGCGGCCCACGACCGAAGGGTCATCGTTTGCGCAATTGTGGTTGGGCGCGTTGTATATTGACGGCATATTGCTGGGTGCATGGTCGGCGCTTTATTACGCGATCAACTATTTCGTCCGGGCCGAGGAGCAGCAGGATCAAATGCTGCGGCTGGAGGCACAGGCGACCAGCGCGCAGCTAACGATGCTGCGATATCAATTGAACCCCCATTTCCTGTTCAACACGCTGAACAGTATCTCGACGCTCGTGCTGCTGAAACAAACCGAACAGGCCAACGCGATGCTGTCGCGGCTGTCCTCCTTCCTGCGCTTCACGTTGATTAACGAGGCGGAGGCGCGGGTGTCTTTGGCGCAAGAGGTGGAAACGCTGAAGCTATATCTCGACATTGAAAAAATGCGGTTTGAGGAACGGTTGCGCACGACATTTGACATTGACCCGCGCATCTCGAACGCGTTGGTGCCGTCATTATTGTTTCAGCCGCTCGTCGAAAATGCGATCAAATATGCGGTGACGCCGAAAGAAGAAGGCGCAGATATTCTGGTCAGCGCCCAACTGGTCGGTGAAAAGCTTCGGGTGATCGTGTCGGATACGGGCCCGGGGTTGCAGGCTGGGCAACAAAACCCCAGTCTTTCAACAGGCGTCGGCATGGCGAATACCCGCGAACGGTTGATGCAAGCTTATGGCGATGAACAAAGATTTGAACATCGGGTTAATCCATCAGGCGGATTTGAAGTGTTGATCGAGATGCCGTACCAAGTGAAAGCCAAAGCAATTACTGAAATAACAGGGAACCAGATGCAGCAAAATACGGGGGCGGCAAAACGAGGGCCAACGGGCCAAGGAGCATTAACCGCATGACCATTCGCACTATTATCGTAGATGACGAAAAACTGGCCGTTCAAGGCATGGAGCTTCGGCTCGCCGGGTATGAAGATATTGAGATAGTCGCCACCTGCTACAATGGCCGCGAGGCCATTCGCAAGATTAAGACGCTGAAACCCGATCTGGTGTTTCTTGACATCCAGATGCCAGGCTTCGACGGTTTCTCAGTCGTGCAGGGCATCATGGATATCGACCCGCCACTCTTCGTATTCGTGACGGCTTATAGCGAGCATGCCATCAAAGCTTTCGAGGCGCAGGCTATCGACTATCTGATGAAGCCGGTTGAACCGGACCGCCTTGCCGACACGATGGAGCGGGTGCGGGGACGGCTTTCTGACCGGCGCACGTCGGATGAACTTGAGCGGCTGCGCTCCGTCATTAACGAGGTCGCACCGAATGCGGCCGATAATCTGGGGTCTCCGGATGATGATCTGACGTCGACGCGTTTTGAAAAGCTGATCAACGTCAAGGACCGCGGCCAGATTTTCAGGGTCGATGTCGAGAGTATCGAACGGATCGATGCAGCAGGCGATTATATGTGTATTTATACCGCTGAAACATCGCTCATCCTGCGCGAGACGATGAAGGATCTGGAAAAGCGGCTTGACCCGCGCACATTTCAGCGTGTTCACCGCAGCACAATCGTCAATCTCGACCAAGTGCGCCAGGTCAAGCCGCACACTAACGGCGAATGCTTTCTGGTGCTTGAATCGGGCGCACAGGTAAAGGTCAGCCGGTCATACCGCGACGTGGTTGCACGGTTCGTCCACTGATACAGGTAATGCCCCTATTGCGGGCGAGTTGAGCTTTGAACAATCGTACGAAGGAATTCGTACGAGCGCGAGCGAAGGAGAGTATTTTGTCTGAAGCCGATCCAGCCCGCCGTATGAAGGCCGGCGATTTTCATCCTTATATTCTCGAAATTTTCGACGGATATGTTCACGGCAAGCTGACCAAGCGCGAATTTATCCGTGAGGCCGGGAAATACGCGGTTGCAGGTGTCACTGGTCTGATGATCCTAAATCAGCTCGCGCCCGATTACGCACTGGCGCAGCAGGTGAAAGCCGATGACCCGGCCATCGTCACCTCGCGCGTTACGGTGCCAAGTCCCGAAGGCCATGGTTCGATAAACGGCCTCATGGCAATGCCCGCCAAGGCAAAGGGCAAGTTGCCCGCCGTTCTCGTCATCCACGAAAACCGGGGGCTTAACCCCTATATCGAGGACGTTGTGCGCCGCCTTGCGAAAGCCGGATATATTGCGCTTGGCCCTGACGGGCTGTCATCGGTTGGCGGCTATCCCGGCAATGACGAAAAGGGCCGTGAATTGCAGGCCAAGCTTGACCCTGCCAAACTGCTTGAGGATTTCTTCGCTAGCTTCGCGTTCTTGCGCGATCACAACGGCAGTACAGGCAAAGTCGGTGCGGTCGGGTTTTGCTATGGCGGCGGCGTGTGCAACGCGCTTGCGGTCGCCTATCCCGAAATGGGAGCGTCGGTTCCCTATTACGGACGCCAGCCACGCGCCGAAGAAGTGCCCGCAATCAAAGCCCCGCTGCTCGTCCATTATGCCGAAGTGGACGAACGCATCAACGCAGGCTGGCTACCCTATCAGGCGGCGCTAATTTCGAACCAGAAGCGCTTCCAAGTTCATTTCTATCCCGGCACACAGCACGGCTTTCACAACGACTCGACCCCGCGATATGACAAAGCGGCGGCGGAATTGTCATGGGCGAGGACACTTGAATTTTTCGGGCAGAATTTGCGCTAGACGAAAGTTGTAAGCCAGTGCTTGACAATTAAAATGTCAGGCAGTACCATACATGAATGATCCGCTCTTTCCGAAGTAAAGCCTTGCGCCGATTGATAGAGCAGGGTGATGCTTCGAAGCTCAGCGTACCAAATATCAGGCGCGTCGAACGCATCATGACCGAACTGGACACCGCCACCGAGCCGGACCAAATGAACGGCCCGGGACTACGGTTTCACCGACTAAAGGGTAAGGACAAGGGCAGGTTTGCTGTGGACGCATCGGGCAACTGGCGGATTACATTTGGCTGGGATGGCGACGATGCCATCGACGTGGATTTGGAGGACTATCACTGATGACCAAGAAGCGCTTATGGGCGATCCGCCCCATCCACCCCGGCGAAATCTTGCGCGAAGACGTGCTTCCGGCGCTTGCCCGTCCGAAGACCGAGATCGCACGGTTGCTAGGGATTTCGCGGCAGACGCTTTATGACATATTGAACGAAAAGCAGCCGGTCACCGCTCAAATGGCGCTACGCCTCGGCAAGATGTGCGGCAACGGGCCGGAGATTTGGTTGAACCTCCAGAAGCGCTTTGACCTTCAGTTGGCGGAGAAAGAGTTGGGGGATGCGCTCGATGCCATTCCGTTTTTGGAGGCGGCTTGAACCCCAAGGCTAACGCCGCCCTGCAAAAAACGCCCTGAGCAGTTCTGACGCCTCGTCCGCGGCAATCCCCGCATAAACCTCCGGTCGGTGATGCACCGTTGGTTGTTCGAACAAGCGCGGGCCATACGCAACTGCGCCGCCTTTCGGGTCGTCCGCGCCATAATAGAGCCGCGCGATGCGGGCATGGGCGATCGCGCCTGCACACATCGCGCAGGGCTCCAGCGTCACCCATAGGTCGCATCCTGTCAGCCGGTCGTTGCCCAAAAATGCTGCCGCGTCGCGCATTGCGATGATTTCGGCGTGGGCGGTCGGGTCGTGGCTGGCGACCGGGCGGTTTGCGCCTCTGCCGATAATCTGGCCGTCCTTGACGACTATCGCGCCGACCGGAACTTCGCCAGCTGCCGCCGCGCCTCTCGCCAGCGTCAACGCTACTTCCATCATTTCGCGGGCTTTGGTTAGTGGCATCCGGCCTCGCTAGCGCTTTGTAGCGCTTTTGGCTACACAGCGGCTTGACGTTTTGGCCGTCCACGGTTAGGGGCAGCGCTTTCGCGGGACAGTGATTCCGCACATACTCATTTTTTACAGGATACACATCATGGCGCGCATCTGCGAACTCACTGGCAAGGG
>JANOKA010000033.1:0-23002 GCA_031418995.1 Sphingomonadales bacterium
TCCAGCTCCTTTGCATCGAACGCCGGGTTGCGGATGACATCAACCAGCAAATCCACCGATGCCTTCAAATTGGGTTTCAGCGCGAATAACGAGAAACTGGTGTTGTCGCCCGTCGCCCCTTGCGAAATATTCGCGCCCAAACGTTCTTGCGCCTCTGCTAGCTGCGTGCTGTTCAGGGTGGTTGTCCCCTCGCCCATCATCGTCAACATCATCGATTGCGTGCCCAGCGCATCCTTGGGATCGGCGGCATAGCCAGCATCAAAACTGACCGCCATTTGCACGGTAGGAACAGCGGCGCGGCGGGCAAAATAAACCTGCATACCGTTTTTCAATTTGCCGCGTTCGATTGCCGGGAAATCCAATGCCTGCAAAGCGCCCACATCAGGGAATTTCGATCGTTCAGCGGCGGTCAGCGGCTGTGACAGCGCCGTTTCTTCCTTGGGATCATTATAATATTGCGGTGCAGAAAGCGGCGCAGCTTTGTCAGCCGAGCCTGCAGCAATCACAAACCCGCCGCGATTTTCTCCGCCCTCGGTGCGCTCACCCGGCTCCACAATAAGCGAGAATGCAGGACGCGATAGCCATTTTTCAGTAACGTCACGTACTTGTTGCGGCGTGGTGGCTGCGGCGCGCTTCAGATCAATTTTATACTGTTCGCTGTTATTCGAATACAGCAATCCTTCGGCCAATGTCGGCGCTTTACCGCCAAAACCGCCGACCGATTCAAACTGCGCAATTTGTCCCGAAACATAGCGCGTGGTGGCACGTTGCAATTCATCCTGCGTTGGCCCTTCGGCCAAAAATTTGGCGACTTCTTCATCAAGTTTAGCGGCTACTACAGCGGCATCGACGCCCTGTTTGACGTCAGCCTGCACCACAAACTGACCGCCTTGTGCAAAAATCTGCGCGCTGGCGGTTACCGCGACGGCAACCTGCTGCCCCCGAACCAGGCTGTTATCTAGCCGTGAGCTGGCAAGACCGCCCAGAACCGAGCTGGCCATTGATAGCGGCACATAATCGGGATTATCGAGGCCCGGTATCGCCCATATCCGCTGGATACGCGTGGTCGAGACACGGTCTTTAATGGTCTTTGAAATCGGCGCTGGCAAAGTAGGAACTGGCACATCCACTTTGGCAATGTCGGGACCGCGCGCAATATCGCC
Source organism: Sphingomonadales bacterium (assembly GCA_031418995.1). Classification (GTDB taxonomy): domain Bacteria; phylum Pseudomonadota; class Alphaproteobacteria; order Sphingomonadales; family Sphingomonadaceae; genus Sphingorhabdus_B. The sequence goes on from JANOKA010000033.1 coordinate 1,164, forward strand.
AAACCATTTCTCCACCATAGGCTTAGCGGTTTTGGCGTCGATATCGCCCGCCAGCACAATGATCGAATTGTTCGGACCATAATTGTCGGTGAACCATTTTTTCACATCATCCAAACTTGCCGACTGCAGATCCGCCATCGAACCGATGGTAGAATGGTGATAAGGATGTCCCGACGGATACAAGTTTTCCAGCTGTTCATATTCGGTGATGCCATAAGGCTGATTATCGCCTTGCCGTTTTTCATTTTGCACGACGCCGCGCTGGTTATCCAGTTTCTCTTGCGTAATCCCGCCGAGCAAATGCCCCATCCGGTCGCTTTCCAAGAACAGCGTCAGATCAAGCGCACCAGTGGGCACGGTTTCAAAATAATTTGTCCGGTCAAACCATGTTGTGCCATTAAAATCGGTCGCGCCGACCTGTTGCAATGGTTCAAAAAAATCACCCGGTGCATTTTCGCTGCCATTGAACATCAGATGTTCAAACAAATGGGCAAATCCGGTCTTTCCCTTTGGCTCGTGCTTGGACCCGACCCCGTACCAAACCGAAACCGCAACCACGGGCGCCTTGCGGTCGGTATGCACGATCACGCGCAGGCCATTGGGCAAGGTGAAGCTTTCATGCGGAATATCGACGGCTTTGATAAGTTCAGCAACCGGCGCGGGCTTTGCCGATTTTGGCGCCGCATAGGCCGCCGTGGTTGCGCAACTTGCCAGCAATAGCGCGATAGAAAGTTTACGGATCATGAAGTGACGCTCCCCAAAGAAAAAGATGACAATGCTTATTGAAGTAAACTGTGACTTACGCGCAATAATATACGCCTAGGCCGCATTTTTCGACAAACGACGCGGTCTTGGGTCAGGACCTAGGGGCGATACACTTTATTGCCCTTTGCCTTTGCCGCCGCAAGCGCCGCTGTCCATTCGAAATGCACGGGTTTGAATTTTTGCGCGGCAAACAACGCCATCTGGTCGGTATAATGCGGCGAGTTCGGGCGCGTGGTGGCCGATCCATAAGGCTGGATCGACTGGCTGGTCAGCGCGCCTGCCTTGTCCCAACGGGTCAGCATGATGAAACTGTCACCATGTTTCACCCGCATTTTACCGTCATCCTGCGGCTCCCAAATCGTCGCGGCGCGCAAAGTATCCGTACCGCCGCCCATAGGCAGGTTCTGCGTGCCGCGGATCAGGCGCTGTACATCGCGCAGCGGCGGGTCGAGACGGCCAAATCCCTTCATCAACGCATCGACAACTTCGCGCAGTTTTTCGCGCGCATCGGGCAACGGCTCGCCATGATAATTGGCGCGGTTGGCCATATGCATCATGCCTTCGCCCAATGCATCGGCGCGGCCAGTGCCGTCGCTGTTCCAGTCCCATTCCTTCAACAATTTCTGTGCCGCAACCAGATCGGGTTCCGATTTTACATCAGCCGCCAAAAGCTTTGCGATCCATGGCCCGCCAAATCCGTTGCGGCTATATTGCGTGTCGAATTTTATCGTCAGCAATTCCTGTGGTGTGATTGAAGTGTCGGCATCCATCAGTTCCAATGCCCGCACGATCCGGTTGGTCTTGCGCGCTTCGATCCCCATGGATTGCGGGAATTTTGAACGGTCCAGCTCCGACCCCGCTCCCGCTGCCAAAAAGGGCGTGTTGTTGGCGTTGGTCACATAACCCGACGCCGGGTTCACGATCATCGGGGTTGCCTCCCACGGCAAGATACCGCCCCACATGTTGGCGCTGGTATCGCCTGCCAAAACCTTGGTATAATCAAATCCCGGTTTTCGCGCCGGAAACAGCGCATTATAAAAATACCCGACGCGTCCTGTTTTGTCGGCATAGATGAAATTCGTCGCCGGAATCCCGCGCAATGCCATGGCCTTTGTCCACTCGGCATAATCGGCGGCCTTTTGAATCCGGAAATACTGCTCAAGCGATTTGACGCTGTCCATACCGGCATAGCTGAATGCAAATGCCCCGTTTTTGTTGACGATCACAGGTCCGTGCACCGAACGGTAAACCGTTTTGGGGATAGGCACGACAAACGGCCCAAATTTCACGGGTAGCCAGACACGTTTTTTAGACAGCGGCTTCCACTTGCCATCCAGCCGGTATTGCGTACCATCCGCGTTCAGGACCAATTTATAGACATCGACCAAATCGGGTTGATTGACGGTATTGGTCCAGCCCAGATTGCGGTTATGACCCAGCAAAACAAAGGGCGATCCGGGAAATAACGCGCCTGCCATATCCATGCCTTCGTCCGAATGCACCACTGCCTCATACCACGCCACGCTGCCTTCATAGGGTTGGTGTGAATTGGAAATCAGCCAAGTTTTGCCGTCGGCCATCCGCTGCGGCGAAACAGCGAAGGCATTTGATCCGTTCATGGCTGGATCACGGCCAATCGGTGTCATCCGGCCAGCATTTGCAACTTTGTCATTGGCAAGCTGTTCAACGGGCTCGCTTGGTGCGTCCTTATCCTCGGACAATTTGCCTATGGTACCGTCCAAACCATAGAAAAAGGGAGCGCGCAAAACAAAACCAGCGGCAACATCCTTGCCGTCCACAGGAAATAGTTTTTGCAATCGTACTTCACCGGGATTTTTGGCGGCATAATGGTTTAATCCAGCGGCATAGGCATCGAGCACGCGCTGTACATCGGCAGGAATCTCGCCGTATTTTGCATCAATCGTTGCGCGTACGCCCAGCAAATGCCCGACATAATCAATCGCTGCACCGTCCGACCCCAGCAAAGCCCCGGTGCGTCCACGCGTCATCGCGATCACTTCTTGCAAGGTCGAAAAGTCATCTTCGCTATGGGCATATGCCAAGCCATAGGCGGCATCGGCATCGGTTTTTCCATTGATGTGCGGAACGCCAAATCCGTCACGTACAATCTGTACATCATATGCGCGTTTGGGCAGCGATGACGCAGCCGATACACCCATCGGTTCCCATACCGTCAGGCCAATTCCCGTCAGCACCAACAAAGTTAAAAGGATCAGGCCTGTGCGTTTTAGCAATCTCATGTGTGATTTCTCCGTCTGACACGTGATTGCAAACCTTTGGCCGACAAGCAAAGGAAATTCATACGCGGCCCCTTGTGTGGCAAATATGCAACATTACATCTTTGATAATCGCCGCTTAAACTCCGCCTGCAAAGGATGACATTATGAACATGGAAAAATTCACCGACCGCGCCAAAGGTTTTCTGCAAAGCGCGCAGACCGTCGCGATTCGAATGAACCATCAGCGTATTTCGCCTGAACATTTATTAAAAGCGTTGCTGGAGGATGAGCAAGGCATGGCGTCGGGCCTGATAAAGGCCGCAAATGGCGACGCGCCCACCGCGCTGCGCGAAACAGACAGCGCACTGGCCAAAATCCCTGCTGTTTCGGGCGGCGGCGCGCAGCAGACACCGGGGCTGGATAATGACACCGTGCGCGTTTTGGATAGCGCTGAACAGGTCGCGCAAAAGGCAGGAGACAGTTTTGTCACCGTCGAACGGTTGTTGCTCGCATTGGTTTTGGCGAGCACGACTGCAGCGGGTAAAGCATTGACAGCGGCCGGCGTTAAGGCAGAGGCGCTGAACGCAGCCATAAACGACCTGCGCGGCGGGCGGGCTGCCGACACACAAAGCGCCGAGGACCGATATGACGCAATGAAGAAATTCGCCCGCGACCTGACCGAAGTGGCGCGTGCCGGAAAACTGGACCCCGTGATTGGCCGCGATGAAGAAATCCGCCGGACCATTCAAATTTTGGCGCGCCGGACCAAGAATAATCCCGTGCTGATTGGCGAAGCAGGTGTTGGCAAAACCGCAATTGCCGAAGGGCTGGCCATACGCATCGCCAACGGCGACGTGCCCGACAGTTTGAAGGACCGCAAACTCATGTCGCTCGACATGGGCGCGTTGATTGCGGGCGCCAAATATCGCGGCGAATTTGAAGAACGCCTGAAAAGCGTACTTGATGAAGTGAAACAAGCCGAAGGCGACATCATTCTGTTCATTGACGAAATGCACACATTGGTCGGCGCTGGCAAAGGCGAGGGCGCGATGGATGCGTCCAACCTGCTAAAACCCGCATTGGCGCGCGGCGAACTGCATTGTATCGGCGCAACGACGCTGGACGAATATCAAAAACATGTCGAAAAAGATCCGGCGTTGCAGCGGCGGTTCCAACCTGTGTTTGTAGGCGAGCCAACGGTGGAAGATACCATCTCTATCCTGCGCGGCCTGAAAGAAAAATACGAACTGCACCACGGCGTTCGGATCACCGATGCGGCTTTGGTTTCTGCCGCGACCTTGTCGCACCGCTATATCGCGGATCGTTTTTTGCCCGACAAAGCCATTGATTTGATGGATGAGGCCGCAAGCCGCATTCGCATGGAGGTGGAATCCAAGCCCGAAGAAATTGAGACACTTGACCGCCGCATCATCCAGTTAAAAATTGAGCGCGAGGCACTCGGTAAAGAAACCGACAAAGCATCGAAAGACCGTCTGGAAACGCTGGAGGCTGACCTTGCCAATCTGGAACAGAATTCATCGGAATTAACCCAGCGTTGGCAGGCCGAAAAGGATAAGATCGCGGGCGAATCCAAAGTAAAAGAGGAATTGGACGCCGCACGTATCGCGCTCGACCAGGCACAGCGCAGCGGTGATTTGGCCAAAGCGGGCGAGTTGCAATATGGCACCATCCCCGGCCTTGAAAGACGGTTGGAGGATGCAGCCGTGCTGAACGGAAACGCAATGCTGCGCGAGGAAGTGACGCCTGAGGATATCGCATCAGTGGTCGCCAAATGGACCGGGATTCCGGTAGAAAAAATGATGCAGGGCGAACGCGACAAGCTGCTCAAGATGGAAGAATGGATCGGCAGCCGCGTTATCGGACAAAAGGACGCCGTGGCAGCGGTGTCAAAGGCTGTCCGGCGTAGCCGTGCCGGGCTGCAAGATCCGGGGCGTCCGCTGGGCAGTTTTCTGTTCCTCGGCCCAACCGGCGTCGGTAAAACCGAACTGACCAAAACGCTCGCCAGTTTCCTGTTCGATGATGATAACGCGATGGTCCGTATCGACATGAGTGAATTTATGGAAAAGCACAGCGTGTCGCGGTTAATCGGCGCACCCCCGGGCTATGTCGGATATGACGAAGGCGGCGTTTTAACCGAAGCCGTGCGGCGGCGGCCCTATCAGGTCGTGTTGTTTGATGAGGTTGAAAAAGCGCACGGCGATGTATTCAACATTTTGCTGCAAGTTCTTGACGACGGCCGCCTGACTGACGGCCAAGGGCGCACCGTTGATTTCAGCAATACACTTATCATCCTGACGTCTAATTTGGGCAGCCAACATCTGGCAGCACTTGCCGATGGAGAGGATGTGTCCAAGGCTGAACCTGCTGTAATGGAAAGCGTGCGCGCCCATTTCCGGCCTGAGTTTCTCAACCGGTTGGATGAAATAGTCCTGTTCCACCGCCTGAGCGCCGCCGATATGGCACCCATTGTGGAAATTCAGATGAAGCGCGTACAGAAATTGCTCGCCGACCGAAAAATTACACTGCAGCTGTCCGAGGCTGCAAAGCAGTGGATCGGCCATGTAGGGTACGATCCCGTATACGGCGCACGGCCCTTAAAACGCGCAATTCAGCGCCATTTGCAAGACCCGTTGGCCGACATGCTGTTACGCGGCGATGTACCCGACGGGGCAAGCGTTACAGTAGAAGAAGGCGACGGGGCTTTGGTGTTGAAGGCGGGTTAATTTGGGCCTAACATGCGCGAAATGGCAGCAGTTGGCTGCTGTATTTTGTGGAGGATTTCAGCATGCATTCAGGAATTTTGCCGATCAAAATAGCGTTTGCATCTGGACTTTTTTTATCAGCATGCACAGCGGCTTATGCAAAAGAAGATGGCTTGCCTGACAGCGCGCCCAAAATATTTCAAGAGGTGGTTGACTGCCGCGCTATTGCCGACCCGGCAGCACGCCTGACCTGTTATGACACCAACGTCGCCAAACTGGACGATGCACAAAAGAAAAACGAACTGTTTGTCGCTGATAAAGCGCAAGTCCGCGAAACTCGCAAAGGCCTGTTCGGACTGTCACTGCCGAAGATCAAGTTGTTTGGCAAAGGTGATGATGCGGACGAGATCAAGGAGGTCAACGCTGTCATTGCTTCGGTTTCAAATGATTCAAAAGGCAATCTTGTGTTTACGCTAGAGGATGGCGCCGTCTGGAAGCAAACCGACCAAGCATATTTTGGCCGTCCGCCCGCCGCGGGGACCGCAATGAACATTAAAATGGGATCCGTCGGCGCTTATTGGGCGAAAATAGGCGATAAGCTTGCCATTAAAGTTCGCCGGATATTGGATTAATCGCAGAATATAGTATCTGGTGATGCGATAGTGATGCCAGCCAATATATCCCTGACAAACAGACTGACGCAGATCCACGCTCAAATGATGTCGGGCGAAACCGCTGGTGCCTTGAGCGAAATTCAACAGGTCGTATCAATTCACCCCGATAGCAGCGCAGCGTGGCAGTTGCAGGCGATAATTCAAAGGGCAATTGGCGATTTTGCCGGGTCGTCGGTATCATTTGAAAAGGCATTGGATACAGGCGTAGCCAGCGCGGAACTGCTCAATAGCTATGGTATTTTGCAGGTCCAACGTAGTGAGTATGAACTTGCTGAGGCCTTGTTCCGGCGAGCGATTGCGGCGGATAACAAATATATTGCAGCAAAAATCAGCCTTGGGCGGCTTTTTTCACGGCTGTCTTTGTATGATGAAGCCATTGCTGTTTTAGAAATGGCTGTTGAACTTGATCCCAAATCAACTTTGGCGTTGATAACTCTGGGCACGGCTTACAGGTTGTCCGGTAACAGCGCCTTGGCTGTCACAGTGGTTGCGCGAGCCATTGATAACGGCGCGGTAAAGCCGGAGGATAGGTTGCATTTGGGTATTGCATTACACGCCAATGACCAACCTAAACTGGCCATTGCGCTATATAATAGTATCGAGAGCGCAGGATTTAGCAGCCCTGAATTGCTCGACAATCGCGCAGCATCCTTGTTGCAATGTGGTGAAATTGACGCGGCCTTGTTGGAATATAAACGTGCGGCCCTAGAATTTCCTGGGTATTTTGCAGGACATAATGCATATGCTCGCCTCGTCATAGAATATGGATTGGATAGCGACCCATTTCAAAGCTATAAATCTATATCCGCACAATATCCTGCAGAACCGTCCGTTTGGCAAAACTGGCTATCATCTCTCGTATCGTATCGCAGATATGATGACGTTATTTTGATTGCTCATCAGGCGGAATACGCCATTGGTTCATCGCCGTTTATCGATTATGCCCGCGCCGTTGCTTTTACCGAGACAGGAGCCGTCAGCGACGCGGCAGTTGCATTTGAGGCAGCAAGCAATTCCTATATAAATAATGCGGATTTCCAGATTGCACGTTCGCGGCTTGCCCTTAAATCGGGTGATTATCTGCGTGCATCTGCCTTTGCCGATGCGGCGATATCGCTGTCTCCGTTTGGCCAGTTAGCGTGGGCGTACAAGGGACTAAGCTGGCGCTTGCTTAATGATGCGCGAGAGTTTTGGTTGCACGATTATGACCGCTTTGCGGTGCAGCAAATTGTAACCAATGCAGCAGGAGCAGCCATAGATTTAGGGCCGCTTGCCAAGTTATTGCGGCGTTTGCACACGGCAAAACGTCATCCGCCGAACCAAAGCCTGCGCGGCGGGACACAGACCGAAGGGACGTTGTTGAACCATAAAGACCCGGTTATAGCCGAACTGCGCGGAGGCTTGTTGCGCGCATTACAGCATTATGTGGATATATTACCGGAAGCACAGGACCATCCGTTTCTTTCGCGTAAGTCACAGGATTTACGCTTTTCGGGTTCTTGGTCGGTACGCCTTATGGAGCAAGGATTTCATATTCACCATGTCCACGAAGAAGGCTGGGTCAGCTCGGCGATGCACATCGTGATCCCGCATGAACAGGACGGAGATACTGGGGATGCAGGTAGCCTTGTTTTGGGCGCTCCGCCGATTGAGTTGGGTCTGAATTTGCCGCCGCGCCGCGTCGTTAAACCCGTTGCGGGGGCGCTTGTTTTGTTTCCGTCATCCATGTGGCACGGCACAGTTCCGCATCAATTGGGCGGCGAGAGATTGTCCGTCGCCTTTGATGCTGTGCCCAGACGGTAGTATTAAATTTCAGGCTGATATTACAAAAAAAGGGGCGCCGCATTTCTGCGACACCCCTTTTTCAGAATTAAAGCTAGGTTTAGAACTTAACGCCAGCAGTAACCGTGAACGTCCGGCCCAATACATATGGGTTATAGAACGACACGTTGGTGTTGGCTTGTTCAAACGTACCTGTAGCTGTTTGTGGCGGGAACTTGTTGAATATGTTTTCAACGATACCCGTCAGAGTGAAACGATCGCTTGGGCTGTAACGCAGCGAGAGATCGATGACGCTCAAATCCGGAATGCGCGGTGTTACAAATCCTGCGTCATCCGCATTACCGAACAGTGCGTTTTCTTGATTACCACCGCTCTTATATACCCAGCGAACTTGTCCAGTGAACTTGTTCGTTTGGTACGCAACAGTAAGTGTCGATGCGAACTCCGAAGTTGTTCCGCCAATACCATCCGCTGTACGATCAACCAATTCAGTCGCACCGATTTTGTAGCTGTCCACCCATGTGAACAATTCGCTGATCGAGATACGGCCATCGCCTTTGCCAAAGATTTGATCGACAGGTATTGTCCAATTCAGGCTGGTATCAATACCCGAAGTTTTCAATGGCGCAGTGCCATTGATCCGCGTGGTGTTAATGCCAGTGATTTGGCCAGTTGCTGTATCACGTGTAATCCGTCCGCATGACTGCGCATTTTGATTGGCGTAGCAATCGTTGATAAAGAATTGCGCACCCTGAACTTGGTTCAGGTTGGTAATCTTCACGTTGTAATAATCTACGGTCAATGAAATGTTACCCAATGGGAACGAACGTGGGGTTAACACGCCGCCAATTGTGTACGTTTCCGCATCTTCTTGGGTAAGATCTGGGTTACCGAATGCAAAGGCCTGAACCTGTGTATTGGCTTGCGCAAATCCAACGATTTCCGAAGCTGGAACGCCTTGTGCAATACAAAATGCCGTCGGGCGTGCACCGTTAATTTGGTTGCAAGGATCGTTATAGGTCGGGAAACCTTGGTCACCATTTTGGAACAGTTCAAACACGCTAGGTGCACGTGCCGCCTTGTTGTAAGCGCCGCGGAACTTCAAGAAGTCTGTTGGAGCAAATTCGACACCAACTTTATAGTTTGTCAGTGTGCCAACCGTTGAATAATCGGAATAACGACCGCCGACTTCAACCGCGAGCAACTCAGGGAAACCATCGCCGCCCAAAATTGGGAAACGAATTTCGCCGTAAACTTCTTTCGCAGTGATCGATCCACCAAGCGGATTAGCTTGGTTAAATCCGATGATTTCACCACGTACTTTGGCGTCATCCGGCGTGTCAGTCCCTGTATCTTTGCGATACTCAGCACCTACAGCCATGCCAACAGGGCCACCTGGCAATTCAAACAAAGAACCCGTCAAGTTTGCAGCGAAGCGGACTTGTTCAAAGTTAGATTCATCAAAAGTATCTGTTTGAACAAATTTCACCATCGCAGGGGTTAACGTGTTGATACCGAAAATGTCGACAGGAACACAACCCGGCAAAATGCCAACGCCGTTGACGACACCAGCAGCGTTCCGGCAACCGGCAAGACCTTGCTCAACCGCTGTACGGTTGATGTTGCCTTGACCGCGCGTATAAACATTCGACGAACCAAAGCTGGCAACGCCCTGAATCTGCCATTTGTCGCTCAATTCATGCTCGACGATTCCGCGAATTTGGATTTGATTGTTCTTTACAGAAGCAACGCGCGGTCCAGTTTCAAAGAAACGACGGTTAAAGCTGAAAGGGGCCAGTGGATTTGGACGTGTCGCCAAAGCCGCTGCCAGTTCAGCTGGGATCAGCGGGCTGGTTACAGGAATAACAAATCCGGTATCATTCGCTGCTGGGGTTGGAGCCAAGTTGGCTTGAACATTCGTTTCCGCATACGAAGCAAAGAAACGCGCTTTCGTTTTATCAGAAAATTCATACACGCCAGTTGTAGCTAGGTTTAAACGATCCGCGTCGATAACAAGGAAATTCGACGGTGCAAAGTTGAAACGGCGTGAATTACCAACCGGAATACGGCAAAATCCACCGCCTGAGTTCGGACGCAACGCGCCTGTGTCTGTGAATGACAGACTGCCACCTGTTACCGTTGTTCCCGGTGTTGCTGGGTTACAGTCATTATCAAAGTTGGTGAAAACAGTATTAAATGGATTTGCTGCGCTGTTAACAACAGTTCCGTAAGGGTTGGTTCCCGAACCACCAGAGAAGATAATTGCATCACCCGCAGCAAGATTGATCTGATTTACCGGGTCATCAATGACAGTCAAAACACCGCCCACTACGCCCAAGCCTGCAGAAACGCGCGAGTAATCGAAACGGTTTTGGCTCACTGGATCACGGTCAAAATACGAAGCCGAAATCGTTACGTTGCCTTTGCCATCATCGAAGTTACCGCCAAACAGGCCGGAAAGGTTGTAGTTGAACCCAACGCCAGCTTCGGCGATGCCTGCTTGCGCGTTCAATTCGAGACCTTGATAATCGTCTTTGAGGATGAAGTTGATGACGCCTGAAATAGCATCCGAACCGTAAACTGCGGTCGCACCGCCGGTTACAACGTCAACGCGCTCAACCAAGCCAACAGGAATTTGCGAAATATCAACGGCACCCGTCGATGACGACGCGGCAAGACGCTCACCATCAAGAAGGATCAAAGTACGCGTTGGTCCAAGACCACGAAGATCGAGGGTCGAGAATGCTTCACCGCCAGAGTTGTTTGACGTGCGGTTGTTGCCGGGAATGACTTGCGGCAGATCGTTAATCAGATCTTCTAAAGTCACTGTACCGGTCAGTGAAATTTGTTCGGCAGAAACCGAAGTAACCGGGCTAACCGAGGTGAGATCGGGGCGCGCAATGCGCGATCCGGTAACGACGATTGCTTCGCCAACTTCTTCTTCATCCGCAGCTTGCGCGAACGAAGGCGTTGAGATCAACGCAAGACCGAGTGCCAATGGCGCTGCGGCGTATTTTAAATTGCTAATGCGTGTTTTTTTCACGGATCAAGCCCCTATAAATTTTGGCCGCACATCCGCAGATTCGCGTCATGCTGTGCCTGTTCAAAGTCCCTGATTGTGCACGCATCTGTGTGCCGATTGACGGCAAATAGATATGTGAACGCTCCCCAGGTTGCTGTCGGTTTGGCTGAAAAGCCTAGGCGGCGCAAGAACTAGTCAGCCGCGCATAATTATATTTCGCCGCTGTCACCATTTTGCAACAGTTGTCCGTAAGCGCCCTCTTGCGTGGTAGCTGTTAGTTTGCGGGAACCCGTAATTTGGGGTCCACCCGCGCCGCATTCCATTTCATGCCCCAGTGCAAATGTGGTCCGCTGGCGCGCCCTGTCATACCGACTTTGCCGATAATCTGCCCCTGGCTTACAACATCGCCCTCTTTCACAAGTAACTGTGAACTATGTAAAAATGCACTATTCAGGCCCATGCCGTGATCGATCATCAGCAAATGCCCCTCCAGCGTGAACGGCAATTCAGCCGCCAAAATCACCACGCCATCGGCGGGGGCGACATAGTCTGTGCCGGTGGGCACGGCGATGTCCATGCCGCTATGATAGCTGCCGGGCGAGCCGCGATAAATGCGCTGCGCCCCGAAAAGGCCCGACAAGCGGCCTTTTACGGGCCAGATAAATTCCTGCCGCCAGCCATCGCTTTTCACATTTTGGCGGCGGGCCGCGTTGATTCGGGCCAGCTCTGGCCCGCGCCGCCTTTGAAACTCTGCCGTTGTCCCTGCGCCGCCCGTTGGATTGGCGTCGACATTCTCAATTTTCCAGTCGCCCGGCCGCACAGGCACGTATTTTTCAATCCGCTGGCCATTGCGTAAGGTGGCGACAAGGCTCGCGCTGTTTTCGGCGTCGCGGTCAAACCCCATCAGGAAAAACCCGTCCTGCGTCAATTCGAGCGGCTGACCGTTTAAGGCGGCTGATACTGCGCCCGTCGGTGCGCGGCCAATGATGACCGCGCCTTGCACAGGGTCCGATGCTAGCCAGAAATCGGTGCGGATGATATTGGCATCTTCGCGGGCCGTATCGCTGACGGAGGGTTCGGTTACTGCATCTATCGCAGGTGTGTCTTGACGGACAGGCGCTTTGCCGGCGGCGTCCACCGCAGACGATGTCGCGTTGGTCGCACTGGTGCAACTGGCAATGGCAGCGGCGATACATAACAATGACGGGCCATACGCAGCGCGCTGCATCTTACGCCTTTGTCAGCGTCGGCTGTGTAAACGAGCGCGTGGAGATTTCGGCGCTGGCATAGGGTTCCTGACGCGCCACGCTCCAATATCGCAGCTCTTCCAATTCAATGCGTGCGCCGCTGACCGCACAGATCACATGATCGCCGTTTGACAGCATACGAAAACTGCTGGGCATATAATGCAGCTTTGCCGCTTGATTCCGGTTTGACATCAACATGGCTTGGCTATTGCCGCAAAATGGATGAACAGGCAATGTCGCGCGGCATTATTCGCCAAATAAACTGCCTTGATTGGTGTTGGGCCCGGCTTTTGGAGATGGGGGTTTAGGCGAAGCCCTACCCTGCGTTCCATCCTGCGCGTCCACATGCGCGCCGATTTCGCCATCGGCAAAGCGTAAGGCGACCTGCCCCGCCTTTTGCGCGGCGGCAACGGTCATGATGGTTTTGCCTGCCGCATCGGTGACGCGGGCAAATCCGCGTTTCAGGGGCGCTTCTGGGTGTAGGCTATCCGCCAGACGAGCAAGCGCATCCAGCCGCGCCTGTTCATTTTGCAGCCGCGCCATAAGAGCGGACGCCGGCAACCGCGCCGCCGACAGACGATGCGATTTTGTTTGTATCAAACGCAACAAAAGCCGCGGGTTCAGCGCGCCCGCTGGTGCGGCGAATTTAACGCTGGCCGATGCCACGCGCCGCTCCAGCCCGCGAACCAACCGTTCGCCCAGATCGTCGGCGCGCTGTTGTTGCGGCGCGCCAATATCGGACAGTTTTGGCAACAAACGCCGCTGCGCCTCCAACCGTTCGGCGGCATGGCTCAAGCTGCGCCGTGTGGCCCGGTCCAGCCGCAGCGCATTTTGCGCCATGCGGTCGATCAGCTCATTGCGCACCGGAACCGCCATTTCTGCCGCCGCCGTGGGTGTGGGGGCGCGCAAATCGGCAGCATAATCGCATAATGTCGTATCGGTTTCATGGCCAACGGCGGAAATCACCGGAATGCTGCATGCCGCGACGGCGCGCACGACGGCTTCCTCGTTAAACGCCCATAAATCCTCAATCGACCCGCCGCCGCGCGCGACGATCACCAGGTCAGGCCGCGCTATTGGACCATGTTCGGGCATTGCCGAAAATCCGTTTACTGCATTGGCAATCTGCGCCGCCGCATTATCGCCCTGCACCAGTACGGGCCAGATGATGACATGCACGGGAAAGCGGTCATTCAAGCGGTGCAATATATCGCGGATCACGGCGCCCGTGGGCGATGTCACTACGCCAATGGTGCGTGGCATGCGCGGGATGGCGCGTTTTTCCGATGGATCAAATAAGCCCTCTGCCGTCAATCGCGCTTTTAGTTTTTCGAACAAGAGCATCAGCGCGCCCTCACCCGCCAGCTCCATCGTCTCGGCAATAATCTGATAGGCGGAGCGTCCGGGATAAGTGGTCAGTTTGCCCGTGGCGATCACCTCCAGCCCGTCCTCAGGCGCGAAGGCCAGCCGTCCGGCCACGCCTTTCCACATCACTCCGTCGAGCCGGGCATTGTCGTCTTTCAGCCCGAAATACAGATGCCCCGACGCCGCACGCTTAAACCCCGAAAGCTCCCCGCGCACGCGCACATACCCGAACCTGTCCTCCACCGTACGCTTCAACGAATTGGAAAGTTCGGACACAGACAACGGCTGGGCATTGTCGCTGGCGTTGACCTCGGCTAACAGCCTGCCATTATTATCCAAGCTTGAGGGATCATTCATGAATATATTGCTCATCGGTTCGGGCGGACGCGAACATGCGCTGGCGTGGAAACTGGCAAGCTCGCCTTTATGCCATAGCCTGTACGCCGCGCCGGGCAACCCCGGAATTGCCGAAGAAGCGCAACTGGTGGCTTTGGATGTGACCGAGCATGCCGCTGTGATGGCGTTTTGCGCGGATAAGGACATCGGGCTGGTTGTGATCGGCCCCGAAGTGCCTTTGGTCGATGGTTTAGGCAACAGTCTGCGCGCCGCAAATATCCCTGTATTCGGCCCGGATAAGGCCGCCGCACAATTGGAGGGATCAAAAAGCTTTACCAAGCAAATCTGCAACGCCGCAAATATCCCTACTGCTGCATACGCACATTATACGGATAAGGCTGCGGCGCTGGCAGGCCTTTCGGATTTCGGCTTGCACGTGGTGATTAAGGCGGACGGACTGGCGGCGGGTAAAGGCGTGGTCATCGCCGAAACCGCAGACGAAGCAAATGCCGCAATCGAGGATATGTTCGGCGGCGGTTTCGGAGATGCAGGCGCGTCGGTTGTCATCGAGGAGTTTATGACCGGAGAGGAAGCGAGCTTTTTCGCGCTCACCGATGGCACTGCCGTGGTCGCATTCGGATCGGCCCAGGATCACAAACGCGTCGGCGAGGGCGATATCGGCTTGAATACGGGCGGCATGGGCGCTTATTCCCCGGCCCGTGTGCTGACACCCGAACTGGAGGCGCAGGTGATGGCGCAGATCATCCATCCCACCGTCCAGACAATGGCAGCCAAAGGAATGCCTTATATCGGCGTGCTATTCGCCGGGCTCATGTTGACGCCGCACGGGCCAAAACTGATCGAGTATAATTGCCGCTTTGGTGATCCCGAATGCCAGGTGTTGATGACGCGTTTTACCGGCGATCTGGCCGCGTTGATGCTGGCGGTGGCATCGGGCACGCTTGCCGATGCCGCCGCGCCGACATTTGAGGACGCGCCCGCCTTAACCGTCGTCATGGCGGCCAATGGCTATCCGGCTATCCCTGAAAAAGGCGGTGTCATTTCCGGGATAGATAGGGTGAAGGACGCCAAGATATTCCACGCCGGAACCGCGATGAAAGACGGCCAACTGGTCGCAAGCGGCGGCCGCGTGCTGAACGTCACCGCCAGCGGTAATAGCGTTGGCGCAGCGCAAAGCTTGGCCTATTCTGCCGTAGACGCAATTGATTTCCCGTCCGGATTCTGCCGCCGCGATATAGGTTGGCGCGAAGTGGAGCGCGAAAAAAAGGGACGTGCATTGGCGCGCTAAATCACGGCATAGTATCACGGCACATTAAAAATATGGACAGCAAATTTAGACTCGCTAGAGTTCATAAAATTGCAGATGCGAAAAATAGACGGAACGTTGCCAATTGGGGAGATTGGTTTTTCGCCGCTTGCATGGGGGATAAATTTTTGGGGAGTTGATGATGTTAGAAGCCTGTGGACCTTATTTGCCGTATATTATCGGCGCGATTATTGTTGGATTTGCAACCGCATGGTGGCTGTGGGGTCACCGTAATGCAGCTGCGCCCGTTCATCACGACCATGATACAGATCATCATCCTGCACCCGCAGCGCCGCCTGTACCACCTGTACCCCCGGTTGCTGCAAAAGCTGCACCTGCGGCGGACACAGCTTCTATACCAGCAGGTATCGCTGTTGCCGCGGCTGCTACAGCCGCTGTTGCGGTTGCCGCTGCCAAGCCAAAAGCCAAGGCCACTGCTGTTAAAAAAACGGCGGTGAAACCCGAAGCCAAGCCCAAGCCTGCCGCTCAACCTGCTGCAATAAAAGTTGCGGCAAAACCGAAAGCCGCTGCGCCGAAAACGAAAACTACAGCTGTAAAAACAGCGCCAGTAAAGGCGGTCGTAGTGAAAGCGACGCCAGTAAAACCTGTCGCTAAACCGGCGGCAAAACAAGTCAAAACGCCAGTGGTTAAGCCAGCCGCACGCATGGCAGCACCAAAAACAGCTGCTAAACCCGTTGCTGCGAAAACAACGCCGAAGAAAGCAGCGCAACCGAAAACAGCCGTCGCGGCAAAGGCCAAAACAGTCGCAGCAGCAAAGTCCGCCGCCGGCAAAACCGCCCCTGTAAAAGCCGCGCCAAAAACAGCCGCAAAACCCGTGGCCGCAGCAAAACCCAAAGCGGTGATACCTGACAATCTGGAATTGCTGAAAGGCGTTGGCCCCAAATTGAACGCGCTGCTCAAATCCATGGGCGTCACCAGCTTTGTTCAGGTCGCCGCGTGGAAACCCGCCGACATGCGCGAAATCGATGCCAAGCTCGGCAATTTTGCAGGCCGTATTGGCCGCGACAATTGGGTCGATCAAGCCAAGTTGCTGCTCAAGGGCGACGTCAAAGGCTTTGAGAAAAAATACGGCACATTGGGCAGCGAAATCAATCGCGGTTAAACCTGCCTTTCAAAATTAAATAAGGGCTGCGGATTTACTTCGCGGTCCTTTTTTATTTGCTCGACTCGGCAATCCCGTATATGTGTTCACTTATTGTTCTATTTTTTGAGGGAGAGAAGATATGATCGGATATGTAACTTTAGGAACCAATGATCTGGCGCGCAGCGCAAAATTTTATGACGCCATCGCCGCCGAACTCGGCGTGGGACGGATGATGGAATTTGACACGTTTATCGCATGGGGCGTGCAAGACGGCCCGGCAGCAGGCGTCGCCATCACCAAACCATTTGATGGCGCAGCAGCATCGGTGGGCAACGGCGTGATGGTGGCATTCGAAGCCAAAGACCACGCGCATGTCGGCCGCATTTATGACGCCGCGATTGCAAATGGCGGCACCTGTGAAGGCAAACCCGGTCCGCGCGGCGACGGTTTCTACGCCGGATATTTCCGCGACCCCGACGGCAACAAGCTCAACGCATTTGTGATGGGGTGAGGCGGCGGGTTTTTTGCCTTTAGTGTTTCGGCAAGAGTGGTTTCATAAAAGCCACAAAGGGAAAAAGGTATAAGCACAGTTGATGCTGTTTTTTCGCCAATACCGTGCACAAGTATATCACCGCATTGCCATTTGTTTCACGCAAAGAAAATAAGGCCGCCCTGCGCCCAGCCACTTCTTTCCTTCTTCATCTTGTTTCCTTTGCGTGAAACAAATGGCAGGATATTAAGGTCGCAAAGCAACGTCTTTGACTCGAAAACTATGGGTCTGAACCCAGCTTCGTCGCCCCGGGCTTGACACGGGGCTGAGTTCACAAACGAAGTGCAACACCTCGCACAGGTGGTGCCATGTCAAAATACTCACAACTTTCGCTTGAAGAGCGCTGCTCGATTGCCCGTCTTCATGAAGGCGGGCAATCGAGCCGACAAATCGCTGCAACTTTGGATCGCCAGCCATCAACCATTACGCGGGAGTTGAAGCGTAATACCGGTCGCAAGATCGGCTACCAGCCAGCTTATGCGCAATCGCTGACTGCCGCCCGCCGCTGGACCGGCAACAAGCTCGAACGCGACGATGCCTTGCGCGAGACCGTCCTCAAGCGCTTGACTGCAGGCTGGTCGCCCGAACAAATCGCTGGACGCCTCGCACGCGAGGCCGGCCACAATGTCATCAGCTACGAGACCATCTACCGCTTCGTTTACGCCCAACTCAAACGTACCAACGGCACCGAGTTCTACCGACACCAGCAGCTCTCCACTCTGCTCAACATCCAGACCTACTTCTGCGATCCACACGCGCCGTGGCAAAAAGGAAGCGTCGAAAACGCCATAGGACGTCTCCGACGCGCACTCCCCAGAAAAACCGACATCGCAAACTTGCCAAAAACACGCTTCAACGCCATCATCGCAAACTATAATAATACCCCAAGAAAATGTCTCCGCTTCCAAACTCCAGCGGAAGCCTCTATCCAACCGTTGCACTTCGAATGTGAACCCAAACCCGTGTCAAGCACGGGGCGACGAGGATGGGGATGGCAGAATTTGTACTTTAATGCTGATGTTATGTGATTCGAAATAGATTAATATAGAGTTATTCCAATCAGTCTATCGTGCCCAAAAATCCCACGCACCGCTAACAAAAAAGCTTAATCACTGTAACGCAATAACAATATATACGACCTCGTCGTACGGAAGCATGTCGAGTTCAAAGAAGCCAAGGTCAAGTAAGCGATAAACCGCGGTCTGATGATGACTAACGAAGGGGCGCTTATTGCGCCCTTTTTGATTTGCAGCTTCATTATCTTACTATATACTAATATGAAAATCTATTTAGCCCCGCTTAAAACAGGAAGGTGTATTGCATGAAATTCGCAGCCTTTATAATTACTCTGATGGCTATTTGGATGGTTGCTGGCGCAGCGATCGCTGAACCTGAACCTGAACCCGAACCTCAAGATTTATGGCCTATTGTTCAGGAATTTGGCGGCGCTACGCCAAAAAACGAAAAACATTGGTTCGGCATTTATGACTATCCTTATGATGCATTGCGCAAAGGGCAGGAAGGCAATGTTATTGTGGCGTTCGACATTACCGTTGGCGGCAGAGCGACAAATTGTTCTGTTGAAAGCTCCAGTGGATTTCCCATCTTGGACCGCGTGCCTTGTAAGCGCATTGTCCGCGCAGCACGCTTCATTCCAGCGACCAATGAAAATGGTCCAATCGCCACAAAAGGCAGATATAACGTAGCGTTCGGCTTTCCAGAATCAAATAATTCCGAACGGCGCACCTTCCCACGAACTGAAAGACACAGATCAGCCTATCCCACAATCCCCTGAACCGCCTCCAAAAACTTCATCACCGATACAGGCTTTGACAAATATCCCCGCGCGCCTGCGGCCATGATGCGGTCTTCGTCGCCTTTTCCGGCATAGGCGGTTACGGCTAGGACGGGGATGGCGGACAGCACGGCGTCCTTTTGCATCGCTTCGATCAAATCCAGCCCGCTGACGTGCGGCAGCTGTATGTCCATGATGATAAGGTCAGGCGCGAACATGCGGGCTTGTTCCAGTGCCAGCCGCCCGTCGCGGACGCCGTCGACAATATATTTGTGCGCGGCGAGCAAGTCGGTGAACAATTTGAGGTTCAGCTCATTATCTTCAACGATCATCACTTTTTTTGGCATTATACTTTTTCCCACCTTGTGCTGCGCCATACAACGCTTAAACGAAATTCATGCAGGAAATAAATGACAATTTGGCCAGCGCATCGCATCTGGCATTGCAGGCATTGGTATGGGCGCTATCCGATGAGAAACGGTCCGAACGGCTTTTGTCGCTGACGGGATTGACTTCCGACGGCCTGCGCAGCGGAATAAGTGAACGCGGATTGCAGGCGGCGATATTGGGATTTCTGGAAAGCCATGAGCCCGATTTAATTGCGTGCGCAGTGGCGATTGATGCCAGTCCGGCGGCATTGGTTGCGGCGCGACGTACGCTGGATGGAATGGAGTATGAATTTTGAATAGGCCTTTAATTATCAGCGACTGTGACGAAGTATTGCTGCACATGGTTGTACCGTTCCGCGATTGGTTGAATGAAGTGCATGACATTGAATTTGCGCTCGACACGCATGACTGGTCAAAGGCACTAACCTATCGCAGCAATAATATGCTGGTTGATTCTTCCGACATTTGGGGATTGCTCGGCGCGTTTTTCGATACCGAAATGCACCGCCAGATGCCGATCAAGGATGCGATCCAGTCGATAGCAAAACTGTCTGAAATCGCCGACATTGCGATCCTGACCAATTTGCAGGATCACCGTAATGCTGCGCGCGGGGTGCAGTTAAAGGCCGCGGGAATCGACGCGCCGATCTACACCAATCAAGGGCCAAAGGGCGACGCACTGGCGCGGATCATCGCGGAATATCAGCCGTCGGTGGCAGTGTTTATCGACGATATGGCCGGACATCACGAATCGGTGGGCGGCGTGCATCCCGATGTTTGGCGGCTACATATGGTCGGTGAGCCGGTGATGGCCCCGCATTTTGCGCCTGCACCGCACGCGCACGCACGGATCGACAATTGGGCCGATGCGCATGACTGGATTGCCGATAAACTAACCAAGGGCGCGCCTGCGCCCGCCATTGAATTGGAGACTGTATGACTATTGAAGCCCGTATCGCCGAACTCGGCCTGACCCTGCCCGAACCCGCCGCACCCGTGGCGTCTTATGTTCCCGCAGTAGAAGCCGGGGGTATGCTCTATATCTCTGGCCAATTGCCGTTTCTGGACGGCGTGTTGATGACCGGAAAACTGGGTGATGCCCATAGCCTTGAAAACGGACAGGCCGCGGCAAAGGCGTGCGCGCTGATGCTGATTGCGCAGATGAAAAAGGCGCTGGGCTCGCTCGATCGTGTTGAACGGATTGTCAAGCTCGGCGTCTTTTGCGCCAGCACGTCCGATTTTACCGACCAGCCAAAGGTCGCCAACGGCGCATCCGATTTGATGGAGGCGGTGTTCGGCAACGCCGGAAAGCATGCGCGTTCGGCGGTGTCGGTTCCGGTGCTACCGCTGGATGCGATGGTGGAGATTGACGCGGTGGTGATGGTTCGGGCGGGGTAAGTGGGACTGGTTTTTCAGCACAAAAAAACGCTGCCCCAGCCTGCGCTGGGACAGCGTCACGTTATACAGTAATGAAGTCAGAAATCATTGCCGAAATCGGCAGCGGCGTTGCCGCATTGGACGCGGCGCAGTGGGATGCGTTGTCGGGCGGCAATCCCTTCACATCCCATGCGTTCCTATCCGCGCTGGAAACGTCGGGCAGCGTTGGCACGGGGTCCGGCTGGTCCCCTGCGCCCATCCTAATCCGCGATGAGTTGGGGGATTTGTCCGGCGCATTACCCGCCTATTTGAAATCGCACAGTCAGGGCGAATATGTTTTCGACCACCACTGGGCCGACGCGTATGAACACGCGGGCGGGCAATATTATCCCAAGCTACAAATCGCTGCGCCATTTTCGCCTGTGCCGGGGCCACGGTTGCTGCTGCGCGACCCATCACTTGCGCCGCATTTATTGGCGGCAGCAGAGGCGGTGGTGCAGCAAAATGGCCTGTCATCGGCGCACGCGACTTTTGTGGAAGAGGCGCAGCTAGACGCCTTTCGCGCCGCCGATTGGTTGATCCGCACGGGCACCCAGTTTCATTGGCGTAATGATGGTTATACGGGTTTCGAAGATTTCCTGAATGCGCTTTCGTCGCGCAAGCGCAAGGCCATCCGCAAGGAACGCGCCGGGGCAAATGCGGCGGCGGAAATACAAATCCTGACGGGCGGCGAAATTACCCGCGAACATTGGGATGCGTTTTGGGTATTCTATCAGGATACAGGCGCGCGCAAATGGGGACAGCCTTATTTAACGCGGGCATTTTTTGATCAAATTGGCGCAGCCCAAGACGGAAAAGGCATGGGCGATACAGTCGTCTTGTTTCTGGCGCTGATGGAAGGGTATCCGGTGGCAGGCGCGCTGAACTTTGTTGGCCCTGATTGTCTTTACGGCAGGTACTGGGGATGCGCGCTTGATGTACCGTTTCTGCATTTTGAACTCTGTTATTACCGCGCGATTGAATATGCCATTGAACACGGACTGTCCCGCGTAGAAGCAGGCGCGCAGGGCGAACATAAACTGGCGCGCGGATATGTGGCGGTTCCCACGTATAGCGCGCATTACATCGCCGATCCCGGTTTC
>JANOKA010000034.1:0-6226 GCA_031418995.1 Sphingomonadales bacterium
GCCGGCACGAACGTCCGGCTTGGTAAAGCGCGGCAATCGAAGTACGTTCTTCCAGCGTGAAGTGTTTGTATCGTTCTGACATAGTGCAGCAACCTTAGCAGGGTGGTGCACTTCGTTTGTGAATTTAGGGAATCCATCACCTACCATCAATTTATTCAGCTACCTTTTTTCGTTTTGAAATCTCAGGTGATGGATTCCTACCTTCGCGGGAATGACTGAGTTCATTTATATCAATGATTTACGCCCTCATTGTACCAACTGATTAACCACCCTCTTGCCAAGCCCCCCGCGCCGCATTAGGGCATGCATACAAGTTTAATCCTCCCAAACATGAAGGGGCAAGTTTATGAGCGACACCGCAGAACGGGTCAAAAAAATCGTAGTCGAACATCTGGGCGTCGAAGCCGACAAGGTGACCGAAGCGGCCAGTTTTATTGACGATTTGGGCGCTGACAGCCTTGATATTGTGGAATTGGTGATGGCGTTTGAAGAAGAATTTAACGTCGAAATCCCCGACGATGCGGCTGAAAAAATTGCGACCGTTAAGGATGCAATTGATTTCATCGACGCCAACGGTTGAAGTGACGCGGGCGCTCCATGCGCTGCTGATTGAAATAAAGCGGCTTTCTGGCGGATTTTCGGGTCTGCTGGGAAGCCGTTTGCTTTTGCAGGTTTAAACAATTTAAGAGTGTATTTCTGAGGGATTACATTACCGTTCGTCCTGAGCCTGTCGAAGGACAAGTTGCGTGACACGTCCTTCGACAAGCTCAGGACAAACGGTAAAGGGGGACTGTAATCTTGCGGATAATAGACATTACGAAGGATATAATATGCGCCGCGTAGTCGTAACGGGATTGGGTTTGGTCACACCGCTTGGCGGGGATGTGGAAACCACTTGGGCAAACATCCTTGCGTCAAAATCAGGCGCAGGGCGGATTACACGTTTTGACGCAAGCGACCAGAAATGCCTGATCGCGTGCGAGTTAAAGCCTGCCGGCCACCCCTATGGTTTTGACCCGAACAAGCGCGTCGATCACAAGGTCCAGCGGCAAGTCGATCCGTTCATCATTTATGGCATTGATGCCGCTGGCCAAGCTTTGGAAGACGCTGGCTTGCTGGATATGAGCGAGGAAGAACGCTACCGCGCCGGTTGCTCGATCGGTTCGGGCATTGGCGGATTGCCGGGCATTGAGAGCGAATCTTTGGTGCTCGCCGAAAAAGGCCCAAGCCGCGTATCGCCGCATTTTGTGCATGGACGTTTGATAAACCTGATATCAGGGCAAGTCAGTATCAAATACGGCCTGATGGGCCCTAATCACGCGGTTGTTACGGCCTGTTCCACCGGCGCACATTCCATTGGTGATGCCGCGCGTATGATCCGCGATGATGACGCCGATGTTATGTTGGCGGGTGGCGCAGAAAGCACGATCTGTCCCATAGGTATCGCCGGATTTGCGCAGGCGCGCGCTTTATGCACCAGTTTCAACGACGAACCGGAACGCGCATCGCGCCCCTATGACCGCGACCGCGACGGATTTGTCATGGGCGAAGGCGCAGGCGTTGTGGTGCTGGAAGAATATGAACATGCCAAGAAACGCGGTGCAAAAATCTATGCCGAATTGGTCGGATATGGCCTTTCGGGCGATGCCTATCACGTTACCGCGCCGCATCCCGAAGGATCGGGTGCGTTTCGGTCCATGGCGATGGCGCTGAAAAAATCGGGCCTTTCCGTTGCTGATATTGATTATATCAACGCGCACGGCACATCGACAATGGCTGATTTGATTGAGCTTGGCGGCGTTAAAAAGCTGTTCGGCAGCGACATTGGCGGCGTTTCGATGAGCAGTACCAAATCGGCCATCGGACATTTGCTGGGCGGCGCTGGCGCTGTTGAAAGTATATTCTGCATCCTTGCTTTGCGCGATCAAATCGTGCCGCCGACGTTAAACCTCGACAATCCCGATGAAGGTACCGAAGGCGTCGATCTGGTCCCGCATGTCGCCAAAGAACGCGAGGTTCGCGCCGTATTGAACAACAGTTTCGGTTTTGGCGGAACCAATGCCAGCCTGATTATGAAAGCGATTTGACTGCCATGCCCCGGATTTTGAAATGGATCATTGGTCTGGGAATATTATGCGCAGCGATAGTGGGCGGCAATTTCATCTATGGCTGGACCGCGCCGGGGCCGTCGCAGCGCGACGTTACTGTGCTCATCAAACCCGGTTCCAGCATCACATTGGCGGCCAACCAGCTCGAAAAAGGTGGCATATTAAAATCCGCTACGGCGTTCACTACCCGTGCCCGTTTTCTGGCCGGAACGCGGACGATAAAGGCAGGCGAATTCCTGATCCCCGCAGGGGCATCCAACGCCGATGTTCTGTCGATCCTGACAGGCGGCAAAGCTGTGCAGCGCATGATTACCGTGGTCGAGGGCATGCCGTCGATCATGGTGTACGAACGGTTGATGGCGAATGAAAAACTGACAGGAGAAATTCCGGTTCCTGCCGAGGGATCGGTCTTGCCCGACAGCTATGCTTTTGAAAAAGGCGAGGCTCGTGCCGCTGTGGTCAAACGCATGCAGGACGCGATGACCAAGACGTTGAACGAGCTATGGGAAAAACGCAGCGCCGATACGGTGGTGAAAACGCCGCAAGAGGCCGTGTCGCTGGCCGCTATTGTTGAAAAAGAGACGCAAATACCCGCTGAGCGTACGACGGTGGCCGGGGTGTATTCCAACCGTTTGCGTAAGAATATGATGCTGCAAGCCGATCCGACGATCATTTATCCGATCACCAAAGGCAAACCGCTGGGCCGCCGCATTCGCCAGTCCGAGATTGCCGACGTGAACGACTATAATACCTACGCGATGGTCGGCCTGCCAAAGGGGCCGATTGCCAATCCCAGTCGCGCCTCGATTGAAGCGGTACTAAACCCTGCACAAACCAACGCCTTGTTCTTTGTGGCCGATGGCAAGGGCGGGCATGTATTTGCCGAAACACTGCAAGAACATAACGCCAATGTTGAAAAATGGTTCGCCATTCGCCGTGAACGCGGTGAGATGTAATGGCGAGATGTAAATGAAACCCGTATGCCTTGTCATTGGCGCTGGTGATGATTCCGGCGCGGCGATTGCGCGGGCATTTGCGCGGCAGGGAATGACCGCCTGTCTGGTGCGGCGGCCCCGGCATAGTGCCGCGCTTGAGGCTCTGGCGCAGTCAATCCGGGACGACGGCTTCGATGCCGCCGCTTTTCCTGCCGATGCGCGCGATGAAGATACTATGACCGCTCTGTTTGAAAAAATTGAGGCAGAGATTGGCCCTATCGAAGTCGCGGTGTTTAACATCGGCGCGAACGTGCGCTTTTCAATTACCCAAATGACCGGGCAAGTATACCGCAAGGTTTGGGAAATGGCGACATTCGCTGGGTTCCTGACGGGCCGCGAGGCTGCCAAACGGATGCTGACACGCGGTCGCGGCACTATATTGTTTACTGGCGCAACCGCCAGCCTGCGCGGCAACACCGGGTTTGCGGCCTTTGCCGGAGCAAAATTTGCGCTGCGTGCGCTGGCGCAATCGATGGCACGCGAACTGGGGCCGCAAAATATCCACGTTGCGCACATCATTATTGATGGCGCGATTGATTCCAATTTCATCCGCGAAAATGTGGCTGACGTCGATGCACGCCGAGACGCAGACAGCATATTGTCGCCTGATGACATTGCGCAGAATTATGTGATGCTGCACAATCAACCGCGCACCGCATGGACGCACGAAATGGATCTACGGCCATGGTCGGAGACTTTTTAACTGGAGCCTGCCCATGACGAAAACCGTTGATTTCATATTCGATTTTGCCAGCCCCAATGCCTATTTATCAGATGCTGTTTTGCGTGATATTGCGGCGCGAACGGGCGCTGTCATCAACTATATCCCTTGCTTGCTGGGCGGGATATTCAAGGCGACCGGCAATCAGGCTCCGATGATTGCGTTTGCGCCGATTAAAGGCAAAATGGCATATGAAATGCTGGAAACGCGGCGGTTTATTGTGCGCCATGGTTTGACCCAATTTGCCATGAACCCGCATTTCCCCGTCAACACGCTGATTATGATGCGCGGGGCCGTAGTTGCGCAGAATGACGGGCGGCTGCCGGAATATATTGATGCCGGACTTTCCATGATGTGGGAACAGGGTTTGAAAATGGACGATGCGCAAGTTTACGTTGCCGCGATGAATACCGCCGGATTTGACGGTGCAACGATGCTGGCGCAGACACAAGAACTGGACGTTAAGGCAACTCTGGTGGCCAATACCGAGGCGGCCGTGGCACGCGGCGTATTTGGCATTCCGACATTTTTTGTGGGCGATGAAATGTTTTTCGGCAAAGAACGGCTGGGGCAATTGGAAGAAGCGTTGGAATCGGTTTAACTTCAGCAAATAACGCCGTCATCCAGAAACACGCTCAGGGTGACGAAACGGGGAATGACGAATGATCCAAATGAAAATGTCTGATGGCGCGCAAATTTCTGTTTATCATCTGCAGGCACTTGGTGCACGCAAGGGCGGGTTGGTCTTAATTCAGGAAATATTTGGGGTAACCGATCATATCCGCGAATTGGCGCAAGAATATGCTGCCGACGGATATGAGGTTCTGGCCCCCGCTTTGTTTGACCGCGAGCATCCTGGGTTTGAAGCTGAATATACCGGGAGCGATTTTGACCGCGCGGTGGAATTGGCGCGCACGCTGCATCCGTTTGAGCAATCACTGTCCGATGCGCAGACATGTATTGATGCTCTAAAGGATAAAGGTCCCGTTTTCATCACTGGTTATTGCTATGGCGGATCGGTGGCGTGGGCGATGGCCGGGAAGTGCGAGACCCTAGCGGCGGCATCCTGCTATTATGGCAGCTTGATCCCTACGATATATGCCGATGTATCCCCAAAATGCGCTACAATTGCGCATTTTGGGCGGTATGATGCCGGAATCCCGATGGAGGGGGTGGAAGGGTTAATTGCAAAAGAGCATCCACTGGCGCAAATTTTTGTCTACGACGCTAACCACGGTTTCAACAGCGACCGCCGCAAGGACTATCATGAACCCAGCGCGGAATTGGCGCGGGAGAGGACGTTGGGTTTGTTTGCGGCATGTGGCGGGTAGTGGCAGGTTACTTGTCCGGCATCAAAATCACATAATGCTTCGAGATCGTCTCGCTGACACTCCACGTGCCTTCAAATCCTGGTTCGATCACGAATGCATCGCCGACGCTCACCTCTATTTCATTGCCAAGCTGATCGCGGATAATCGCGCGGCCCGATATGATGTGGCAGAATTCCCATTCGTTATAGGATACCGCCCATGATCCCGGCGTCGCCTCCCATATACCAGTGAACAGGCGGTCGTTAAGGTCGCTGCTGTGATTCCAGCTGCGCGTTTGCGGATTGCCCGACAAAATACGCGGCGGTGCGCCGGTTTCGGTTTCTGGATTTTGTGTACGGAATAATTTTAGCTTTTGCATTGCTGCATATTACGCGTTTTAAGCAGCGCTTCAACTTTGAAAGCAAGATGCGGGACGCGCGGATATTATCCTTTCGCTAAACCAAGCTAGTTTTAACGAAAGGATCAAAAAATGACGTACCGGATAACTGGATTGGCGCGCAGAGAATTTGAACATTTTTTTGCAATGGACGCCGCCGAATTGGCAGAGCATAACGCCGTTAGGGTTACAGCGACGGCGGATAAAGGCTTTCCGTGCCGCATCAGCTTGGATGATGCGAAAGCGGGAGAAAATCTGATCTTACTAAACTATGTCAGCCATGATGTTGCCACGCCTTATCGCTCAGCTTATGCTATTTACGTTCGCGAGAATGCAGAGGATATTGCGGCAATGGCCAACAGCACGCCGCCAGTGTTTGAAGGAAGGCCAATCGCTTTACGAGCGTTTGATGCAGATGGCATGCTGCGCGATGCGACGCTAGCGTTGCCAGGGGAGGCCCATGATAAAATTCATACGCTGTTTGCCAATCAGCAGATTGCCTATATTCATGCCCATAATGCTGCATATGGTTGTTTTTCAGCGCGGGTTGACCGGGATTAGATTATGATCGACCCTGATTTCGCATGGGCCGCATTCCTGCGGCGTGACCGAAGCTTTGACGGGCAGTTTGTGGGTGCGGTAAAAACGACGCGGATTTTTTGTAAGCCCAGCTGCCCTGTGCGTCATCCCTTGCA
>JANOKA010000035.1:0-4778 GCA_031418995.1 Sphingomonadales bacterium
CCTGTGCCGGGGCCAGACGACGTCCTGATCCGCGTCGGTGCGGCAGGCGTTAATAATACCGATATTAATACACGGATCGGCTGGTATTCCAAAGCCGTCGCGGAAGCGACCGATGCTGGCGCAGCAACAGGCATTGTAGCGGCGGAGGATGATGGCTGGTCAGGCGCGGCATTTGCATTTCCGCGCATTCAGGGTGCGGACGCCTGCGGCCGGATTGTTGCCGTTGGCGGACATGTCGACCCTGCACGCATTGGTAATCGCGTGCTCGTGATGCCCAATTTTGTGGGCGCCAGTCGCTTTGACATTCGCTATTTCGGGTCTGAAGTCGATGGCGGCTTTGCAGAATATGCCTGTGTGCCTTCCATCAACGCATTCCGCGTCAAAACATCGCTGTCCGATGCAGAACTCGCTTGTTTTCCCTGCGCCTATGCCACGGCCGAGAATATTCTGACGCGGATCGGTTTGGCAGCGGGCGAGCGTGTGCTTATCACGGGCGCATCGGGCGGCGTCGGCTCGGCTGCTGTGCAGCTTGCCAAACGGCGCGGTGCTGACGTGGTGGCGATAGCAGGCAGCGAAAAGGCAGAAGCCATCCTCGCGCTGGGCGCTACCGAGGTTGTCGCGCGCGATGCCGACCTCGTCACACTATTTGGCGACGAACATTTCAGTGCAGCCGTCGATGTTGTGGGCGGTGCACAATTCGGGGCTATTCTCAGCGTCCTAAAACGGGGAGGGCGCTATGGCGTGTCGGGGGCCATTTCGGGACCTGTCGTCGATCTTGATTTGCGAACGCTCTATTTGAAAGATTTGCGCCTCATCGGCTGCACTGTGTTGGAACCGGAGGTTTTCGCCAACTTGATCGGATATATCGAACGAGATGAAATCAAACCGCTTATCGCCGCAACGTATCCGCTAGCCGATATTGTTGCCGCGCAGAAGGCATTCCTGACCAAGCGCCACGTGGGAAAAATTGTTCTGGTAAATGATTAATTTAATAAGTTCTGACTCTAAATCACACAGAGCGTTAGCGTTAGCACGCCAAGACCGAAAGACAGATGCAGTCGTAACTTTACCCAGCCAATCGGGAGACTGAAGTGGCGCGCTATTATGTTATCTATCGCAGGAGATACCAGAAGACAGACGGCCAGAATAATAAGCGAGGGCACTGGCCATCCCAGCCCCCAAATCCAAGGCAGAAATGTTGCAAATGCGATCAAGCTTGGCAGGACGCTGGCGGCAAACAACCACGCCGGAGCCTTTGGCAGCATGAGAGCAATTCCCCAATATGCGCCGCCCAAAAAGCTGAAAATCAACGCGGCATAGCCAAAACCCATGGCTTGGCCGACCCATAGATTTTCCGCGCCCATTGCAGAATAAACCACAATGAAAAGCTGCGGTAATAAACCGCAGTATCCAAGCCATTTTGCTGGTGTGGAAATATGATCTGCACTGGGGATCATGACGGCCTAAATCTTCATTCTACGGATTTGCTGTTTTTACGGCGCAAATCGCCTTTGCACCGTTCCGAACAGGTTTTGACATTGTCCCAGTCGCGGGCCCATTTTTTGCGCCAGGCAAAAGGACGGTTGCATGCGGCGCACATTTTTTCCGGTAGATTGGATTTGGTGTATTTTTTTTCGGTCATAATGTGGCCAGAAAATCTGCGGCGCTATCCGCTATCCGCTGCTGTTCATCGCTTGCAAACTTGTCATATGTACGCACCATTTGTGCCATACGGGGGTTGCCACCGATTTTGCTGCGATTCCGCGATATGAAATCCCAATACAGCGCATTGAACGGACATGCTTTTGGTCCGGTGCGCAGTTTGACGTCATATTTACACGTCTTGCAATGGTTGGACATGCGGTTGATGTAAGCGCCGCTGGCGGCATAAGGTTTCGACGCCAGCAACCCGCCATCGGCAAACTGGCTCATCCCGACGGTGTTTGGCAATTCTACCCATTCATAGGCGTCGGCATAAACGGCCAAATACCATTCGTGCAGTTCGTGCGGATTGATACCAGCCAGCATCGCAAAATTGCCCGTTACCATCAACCGCTGGATATGATGTGCATAGGCCTGTTCTTTGGTTTGCGTTACTGCGGATTTGACACAAAGCATATCGGTTTGCGCCGTCCAGTAAAAATCGGGCAAAGGTCGCTCATGACCGAAAAAGTTGCTGTGTTCATATCCCGGCATTTTCAACCAATATATCCCGCGCACATATTCGCGCCAGCCAATGATCTGCCGGATAAATCCTTCGGCAGAATTTAACGGTGCTTTGCCTGCGCGATACGCCGCATCAACCTCTTGGCAAATGCGCAAGGGATCCAGCAATCCGCAATTCAGATATTGGGCGATGACGGCGTGATACAGAAACGGTTCGCCGGTCAACATTGCATCCTGATAATCGCCAAAATGCGGCAATGCGGTTTTAACAAATGCCGTAAATGCCGCCTCGGCATCGGCGCGGGTTACGGCATACCAAAACGGATCGAGATCACCGAAATGGTTGTCAAACCGCGCAGCTACCAATGCCAAAACATCCTGCGTAATCGCATCGTGCGGATATGATTTGGGCGTTGGCATAAACAGATCGGCTGCGGCGGCATGGCGGTTTTCGGAATCGAAATTCCATTTGCCGCCCACGGGTTGGTCACCGTCCATCAGCAATCCGGTTTTACGGCGCATATCACGGTAGAAATATTCCATGCGCAATTGCTTGCGCCCTTCGGCCCATTTGATGAAATCCGGTACCGCGCTGATGAAACGGGTGTCGGGCAGGATATCGACGGGGATGTTCAATATGTCCTGCCACTGTTTGAACATCTGTGCCACGCGCCATTCACCAGCCTGAGTCACAACGATACGTTCGGGCTTAATTGCCGCAATGGTGTGTTGCACTTGCGCCGAAAAACTGCCGGCATTTTCCGGCGCGTCCAGGTGTATATAATCGACTGTCCAACCCAGCGCGCGCAATTCTTCGGCAAAATGCCGCATGGCGGAAAACAGGAACGCAATTTTCTTTTTGTGGTGGCGCACATATGTGGCCTCATCGTGCAATTCCGCCATCAGTACCCGGTCAAGCGCTGGGTCGCCTGCGGCAAGGCTGGAAAGATCCGGAGTCAGTTGATCGCCCAAAACAAGGATCAGGTTGCGTATATTTGGCATTAGAAATCCATTTTCATTTGCGTATCATTCTTTTGCGCAGTTTTTGTGCGCCGGTTCTGTCCGGTCATCGGCATGCCTGACTTGCGGCTGCCGTGTTTTTGCACAATCTGCCGCGCTGCTGTTTTATGGCCCGTACTTTTCCGAACCACATGAAGCGCCTCGCGTGCTGCTTTGGCGGCAGCAGCGTTTTCGACAATTGGCGCAGGATATTGCAGCGCGCTTGCGCCGTCCCAGCGCCATGGTTCGTGAATATAGACAGCGGGTACATCGTCCAATTCGGGTATGAACGCACGCACAAATATGCCCGCCGGGTCCTGGTCATATCCTTGTTTGACGGGATTATAGATGCGCATGGTATTGATCCCGGTTGTACCCGATTGCATCTGCACCTGCGACCAGTGGATGCCCGCCTCATAATCCACAAACTTGCGCGCCAGATGCAGGCCGCTGTCCCGCCAGGGCAACCATAGATGATAACTGGCAAAGGACATCAACATGGCCCGCATCCGGAAATTGATCCATCCATTTTGGTTCAGTGCGCGCATACATGCATCGACAAACGGAAATCCGGTATTGCCCGTTGACCACGCCTCAAGCCGCGCAGCATCGGCGGTATCGGGGCGGACGCCATCATAGGCGCGGTGCAGATTTTCAAACTCGATCCGTGGTTCATCCTCCAGTTTTTGCATAAAATGGCAGTGCCAATGTTGCCGTCCGGTAAACGACACCATCGAACTGCGCCAGGATTTGACGCCGGGCTCGCCAGATGTTTTCAATTCGCGCATCCGCATCCAACTGGCCTGCGCCACTTCGCGCATTGAAATTGTGCCCCACGTCAAATGCGGGGATATCCGGGAACTGGCATCGAACGCGGTGACCGGGCTGGACATTTGGTATCGGTATTCACGTCCACGGCGATGCAAAAAACTGTCCAGCACCGACAATGCTGTTTGCCGTCCGCCGCGCTGCCGGTGCGGACATGGATCGCGCGGTAATCCCAGCTCTGACGCGGACGGAATATGCTGCGGCCAGTTTCCGTCTATAGTCACAAGTTTTGCAGGCGGCGGCGTTACATCCTCTGCCATGTCGCGGTCCCATGCCTTGGCCCAGCCATTGCGTGACTTTATCCGGCGGATAACGCCGAACTGCCGTTCCTCATGCCAGGTTATGCCGGCATCCTTTGCCCATGCTTTCACCGCCAGATCGCGGGTATAGGTAAATCCGTTACCCGTTTCTTCATGACTGTACAGCGCAGTAATCCCATGGCTGTCGTGCAATCGCTGTAATACGGACACGGCGTCACCAATGAAAATACATAGCGGCTGGCCCAGTGTGGCCAATGCTGCTTGCAGTTTGGACAGGCATTCTGACGCAAATTCCCATTGCCGTCCTGACGCGTCCGGTTGCGCCCATAATGCAGGTTCGGCGATATATATTGGCAAGACTTTGCCTGCCTTCGCTGCGGCGGCAAGTGGACGGTGATCGGTAATGCGTAAATCGCGTTTGAACCAGACAACATGCAACGGCGCGCTCATAGCAAGGCATTTTCCTGCAATATTCCGGGGATGCGTTCTTTGAACGGAAAAAAGCCCTTTTTTGCGTGCGGCCAG
>JANOKA010000036.1:0-1605 GCA_031418995.1 Sphingomonadales bacterium
ACCCGCAATTGCTATCGACCAACTATCAAGGCTGGCCTGAAATCTTGGGTGCGCATGGGTAAATCCCCATGCCGCAATCGCGGTGGGCAGGAACAGATAATGCGCCGATTGCGCGCCATATCCGGCATGCATTGCCATCCAAAACGCGCCGATCATATAACGCCGCTGCGCCAGCATGTCCCAAAAGCCGTCTGGTTTGGAAAGGTTTGGATGCGTTGTTTGCGACAGCGCCGCGCCGCCCGCCGCTGCAAACAACATCAATGTCCAGTGATAGGGCAGGGCCAGCAATGCCAGCGGGATTAAAAGCATCATCGCCCCAAATGCCCACCATTCGCGGCTTGGCACGGACAGGGGATCGTGAAAATGCGGTACGGCGGCCAGACGTGGTTTGCGGTACAGGATCGCTGCCAACAGGGTGAAACTGCACACCGCCCAAATGGCCGACATCGGCCACGCGCCAACGGTCTCCGCTGTATTTATGTCCAGCCAGCTCGCCATGATGATCGTGGAAAACAGCATGAAATTCGCGGTTGGCCAGGTGACATCGCCGATATTCGCACCGCCGTTTTCCCACGCCTCAATCTTATCCCGGTCCATGGCATAATACACGCTCGGCGCTTTTTCCTGCAATATGTCGAGCAGTTCGATCACACGTTTGCGGCGGCCAAGATCAGTGAACCAGCCTGACGGACCTTGTTTCAGCCAGCCCAGCGCCTGAATATATAATCGTTCGCGCTCGCTACGCGGTTTGCCAAGTTCGATATGGCGGTAGAAACGCGAAGCCTCGGCGGATTGCTGTGCCGTTTGCATCGGCCATTCCAGACCATATTGCGCCTCGCGGTCTGTCCAGCCAAAATGAAAATCGGCTAGCTCAGCAAGAAAGAAACCCTTATTTCCGGTATTGACGACCATCATCGCCAAATCACTTTCCAACCGGTTTGCGATGATGATGTTTTCAAGATCAGGAGACGATATGACCCTTTCAAACGCCGCCTTAACCGCATGTTCGTCTACGCATGGGCTACGCGATTGATGCAGCGCCGATAATATTTGCAAAGCGGCGGCAATGTCTGATCCGTTTACACCGTAATCGCTGTTAAATTCCGGCGGATGAAACTTATATGGCTCATCGTCCTGATCTTCTTCGGTGGCATAATCGCTATCTGGAGCAGGTGACCAAAGATTTTTGGTAGTGCCGGATGAAATCTGCATTTCAGGAATCGATGTGTTTGGTTCGGCATCGGCATCGGCACCATTTTCGGTATGTTCTTGCTCCTCATCATCCCAATAATCATCATCGGTATTATATTCGGCGTTGCCATGCTTGGCCAAGGACAGTGCGTAATCATATGCGCTGCGCAAGGCGATGAATCCGGCGGCGTCTTTTTCGGGGTCGATTGCTTTCAGTTTTGAGGAATATGCGCGTTTGACCGCCCGTTCATCGTTGACGGGATCAATATCCAGATCGGTCCAGGGCCAGTATCGGGTCATTAATGCAGATAGTCATGTTGCAGGATTGCATTAAATTGCGCCGTCATTGCGAGCGAAGCGCGGCAATCCAGAGCAGCATATGACAATTCTGGATTGCCGCGCTTCGCTCGCAAT
>JANOKA010000037.1:0-3826 GCA_031418995.1 Sphingomonadales bacterium
GGCCCAGACATACCAATCGGATTTTGGGCCCTCTCTGCTGCTGCGGCTTTCCGTAAACCAGGCGTGCTGATCGGATGTGTGCGAATAAACCTGATCGATGGTAATCCGCAGGCCCAGTTCATGCGCGCGTTTTACCAGCGCATCAAAATCAGAAAGCGTGCCAAATATCGGATCAACATCGCAATAATCGGCGATATCATATCCGAAATCTTTCATCGGCGATGTAAAGAATGGCGATATCCAGATCGCATCCACGCCCAAGCTGACGACATGATCCAGATGCGCAGTAATCCCGGCCAGATCGCCAATGCCATCGCCGTTGCTATCGGCAAAACTGCGCGGATAGATTTGATAAATGGTCGCGCCGCGCCACCAGGGTGCATCCGCCATAGCGTTCATAACAGGGACAGACTGGGCATTTTTAAGCAGCATTATTTACTTCTCGTTCTTGGGTGTTGCGGCGCAAATGGCATAGCCAAGCGGCGGCAGGGTAATTTGCATCGAGGCTGGTGCGGCAACCGATGCGGTGCATTCGCCGCCGATATTTTCAATCCCAGTGGTGGCAATATCAACCTGCACATTTGCGGTCAGCACGGCATTTGACGTGTTGAATAACAGAATAAATTCCCGGGCATTAACGGGATCAAACCGCGATACCGCAAACAGGCCGGGTGTATCATCATAGCTGCGCATCAATTGCCGCCCGCGCCGTAAGGCCGGATGCAGGCTGCGGGTTTTGGCTAGCGCTGCAATCTGTTTATATAAGGGATGGGCGGTGTTGAAATTGGCGGCTGCATTGGTGCTGTCTGTGCCCACCAGATCATTGTCGTTATATATCGCCACTTTTGATGCAAACATATCCTCGCGCGCGTCCTGGTCATTGCCGTCGCCAGCAAACCCTTGTTCATCGCCCGAATATACCGTGGGCACGCCGCGCAACAGGATGAGCATTGCATTGCTGAGCTGCACCCGTTTCAGAATCTCGGCGTCATCGGCCTTGGGCAATGCCAGCCGCATTTCGCGGGCAAACCGTCCGAAATCATGATTGCCCGAAAATGTCGGCAACCGCATCGCCGCCGCTTCGCCGCCTTCATACAGCGCGTCGCCCGCAAACAAATTGTTCAGCAGATCCGTTCCCGCACGGCCCGAAATTGTCTCAATCAGCGCGCGCCGGAATACAAAATCGAGCACCGACGGCATCCCGGCGACGCGGGTGTGATAGGCCTGCGCCTGAATATCCATGCCGTCCGATGCGACCTCGCCAAATATGTGGAAATTGGGAATGCCCTTGGCCTTGGCGCGTTCGATCATCGCAGGCGCAAATTCGGCCCAGAATTCGGGGTTCACATGCCGCGCGGTATCGATGCGAAAACCGTCAATGCCATATCTGTCGATCCAGCTGCCGAATATATCGACAAATCCTTGCACGACTTTGGGGTTTTCGGTCATCAAATCATCCAGCCCGACAAAATCGCCATAAAGCGAATTTTCGCCCTTGAACGTGGTGTCGCCCCGGTTGTGATAATATTGCGGATCGTTCAGCCACGCCGGAACCTTGATCTTTTCCTCTCCCTTGGGCAGCTTGATCGTATAGGCATATGCGTTGTTGGTCAGCTTGGCATAATTTTCCGCCGTGCGCACATGATCGCCAGCAAATCCGTCGTTGATCGGTGCACCGCGCACCCCGCCCTTGCGGCTATAGGGATAATCGGCCTTTGACCGGTACGCACACTGCCCCGTCCCTTCGCATTCGGCAAAGTAAATGACGTCGGCGGTGTGGTTGGTGATGATGTCCATATACACTTTCATCCCGCGCGCGTGCGCGGCATCCACAAAGGCGCGGAATTCGTCGTTGGTGCCAAAATGCGGATCGACGCTGGTGAAATCAGTCACCCAATATCCGTGATAACCCGCACTTTCGCTGCCCGGACCGCCTTGCACAGGTTTGTTTTTGAAAACGGGCGCGAACCAGATCGCGGTCATGCCCATGCCCTGAATATAATCCAGCCGCTGGATCAAACCCTTCAAATCGCCGCCGTGATAAAATCCCTTATGCGCGGGATCAAATCCGGTTTTGTAACGGTTCCCCTTCAGGCCGCCTTTGTCGTTTTTGGGATCGCCGTTTTCAAAACGGTCGGGCAGGACGAAATAGATGACCTCATCCTCGGGCAAGCGGTCACGGTAAGATGTATCTGGTGCAATCGGTGCTTGCGCTGCAACAGGCATAGCGGCGCAGGCAAGCAAGGCGGCAAGTATCGGTTTGACAAAACGCATCATTTCTCTCCTGAGGCGCAATACTGCGCGATATAGTCGGCGTGGATTGGCATTTGCGCCGCAACATGGGCGGCGTGGCGGCTGGCAAGTCCGATAAATTCGTCCCGTTGCGCGGGCTCCAATTGATCGGCGAGCGGGTGATGCCCCTTGGGCCGTAACCCCTGCCCCCACATCACTTGCAGCCAACCCAGTTCGGTAAACAGTTCTTCATTATGTCGCGATATCCGTCCATTGGCAGAAAACAGCGCGATTTTTTGCGACAGGCTTTGCGGGATATCCATCGTGCGGCAGCGCTGCCAAAATGCGCCTTCACGGCCATTCAGGCGGTAATGCAGGATGATGAAATCGCGGATTGCGGCAAATTCAAAATCGCTTTGGGCATTGAATTCAGCGACGTCGGCAGCGACAATTTCGCCCGTTGGCAAGAAATTTAGCAGCCGTGCGATGCCGGATTGAATCAAGTGAATGCTGGTCGATTCCAGCGGCTCCAAAAACCCGCTCGACAGGCCCAGCGCGACGCAATTTTTCTTCCAGATATGTTTCCGTTTGCCCGTGGTGAATTGCAACTGGCGCGGATCGGAAAGCGCCGCGCCATCCAGATTATCCAGCAAAACCTGGGCTGCTGCATCATCGCTGATATAATCGCTGCAATAGACATGGCCGTTGCCCGTGCGGTGCTGCAACGGAATGCGCCATTGCCATCCGGCATCACGTGCGGTCGAGCGGGTATAGGGCGTCAATGGCGAAACACTTTCGCACGGCACGGCCCATGCGCGGTTGCACGGCAGCCAGTGGGACCAGTCGTCATATCCGCTGGCCAATGCACCCTCGATAAGCAGCCCTCGAAATCCGGTGCAGTCGATAAACAAATCGCCTTCGATTGTGCTGCCATCAACAAGTGTCAAAGTGCTGATATTGCCGCTTTCGCTGTCCAGTTGCACCGCGTCAATCCGGCCCTCTACCCGCGTCACACCGCCGCTTTCGGCATAACGGCAAAGATACGCGGCATATAGGCTGGCGTCAAAATGATAGGCATAGGCAACACCAGACGGCGGCGCGCCGGGGCGTTCGGCAACGCGGCCAAAACGATTTTGCTTTGCGGCTTGCGCAGTGGGCGATGCCGACCATAGATCATGTTCGCCGCCTGCGGCCTTATGTGCCAGCCAGTAATGGTGATACGGGATCAATCCCAATCCGCGCCCGATATTGCCAAAGGCGTGCAGGTAGCTTTCGCCTTCCGCGCCCCAGCCATCAAATTCAATGCCCAGTTTGAACGATCCCTGCGTGGCACGGATGAATTCGTTTTCATCAATACCAAGGCTTTGGTTGAATAGGAGGATTTGCGGGATGGTGGCCTCACCCACGCCGACTGTTCCGATCTCTTCAGATTCGACCAACGTTACCGACCAAAGCGATTGGCCGTTCAAATTCAGGAACCGGGATAATGCCGCCGCCGCCATCCACCCGGCGGTCCCACCGCCAGCGATGACGATCCGCTGCATATGTCTCTCCTGTCCCATATCCTGTTGCACCGCATATCAGGAAAAATCCG
>JANOKA010000038.1:0-3804 GCA_031418995.1 Sphingomonadales bacterium
GGCCCAGACATACCAATCGGATTTTGGGCCCTCTCTGCTGCTGCGGCTTTCCGTAAACCAGGCGTGCTGATCGGATGTGTGCGAATAAACCTGATCGATGGTAATCCGCAGGCCCAGTTCATGCGCGCGTTTTACCAGCGCGTCAAAATCGGCCAAAGTTCCAAATATCGGATCAACATCGCAATAATCGGCGATGT
Organism: Sphingomonadales bacterium; assembly: GCA_031418995.1. Lineage (GTDB taxonomy): Bacteria > Pseudomonadota > Alphaproteobacteria > Sphingomonadales > Sphingomonadaceae > Sphingorhabdus_B. The sequence continues at coordinate 198 of JANOKA010000038.1, forward strand.
CATATCCGAAATCTTTCATCGGCGATGTAAAGAACGGCGATATCCAGATCGCATCCACGCCCAAGCTGACAACATGATCCAGATGCGCGGTAATCCCGGCCAGATCGCCAATGCCATCGCCGTTGCTATCGGCAAAACTGCGCGGATAGATTTGATAAATGGTCGCCCCGCGCCACCATTCACTATCGAATTCTGTTGCCGGATGGAGATTGGTATTTTCAGTCATTTAACGTGGCAAACCATGAAATCGAGGGGAGGTAGATTAACGGCAACAGCGCCAGGCGCGGAAGGCGCTGCCGGACAAACTCCACGCATTGGTGACAATGCCCTAGCGCGCGAATCAATCTCGACATTGGCCGTCAGTGACGCATTTGATGAGTTGGCAACAACCAGCACTTCTTCACCGCTGGCTTCATCAATGCGGCTGAACGCGAACAAGCCGGGCATGTCGCTATAGTTGCGGACAACGGTTTTGCCTCGCCGCAATGCCGATGAACCAATGCGCATTTTGGATAGCTCCGCAATGCCGCGATAGATTGGGTGGTCGTTCCCAAAATTGTCCTGCGCATGCGTAGAATCTGTTCCGACCAAATCATTGTCGAGATAGAGCTTCACCTTGGATGCAAACAAAGTCTCGCGCGCATCCTGATCTCCGCCGTCTCCTGCAAAGCCCTGCTCATCGCCCGAATAGACCGTTGGCACGCCCCGCATCGTAAACATCAACGCATGGCCGAGCAACACGCGCTTCAAGATTTCGGCGTCATCGGCGCTGGGGTTGGCTGTCCGCATATCGCGCGCAAATCGGCCGCCATCATGGTTGCCAAGGAAGGTCGGCAACCGGCGCCCTTGCTTTGCGCTGTCGGCATAAAGATTGTCTGCCTCGATCAATTGCTGAAAAATCTCTGTCCCCTGCTTTCCGCCGACTACCTCTATCGCGGCGCGGCGAAAGGCGAAATCAAGCACTGTAGGCAAGCCAGCGACACGCGTGTGCAACGCTTGTTCGTGGACGTTATACCCCTCGTTCGCGACCTCACCAAAAATGTGGAAATTGGGGATACCTTTGGCCTTTGCCCGTTCCAACATTGCGGGTGCAAACTTCGCCCAGAATTCGGGATTCACATGCTTGGCGGTATCGATGCGGAACCCGTCGATGCCAAAACGATCAATCCAGTCACCATAGATTTCGATAAAGCCATCCACAACGCGCGGGTTTTCCGTATAGAGATCGTCGAGTCCAACAAAGTCGCCCATGGTGGAATTTTCGCCACGAAATGTTGTATCTCCGCGATTGTGATACCAGCGGATATCGTTGAGCCATGCTGGAACTTTGACGTTTTTCTCTGCCTCTGTAACGACGGGCGTATAGGCATAATTGAAATCGGTCAGCTTGCCGAAGTTCTCCGCCGTCTGAACGCTATCCCCGGCAAAGCCATCATTAATCGCAGCGCCATCGGCGGCACGGCGTGAATAAGGATAATCGGCGCGGCTGCGGTAACTGCACGAACTGGTCGGGCATTCTTTATAACTTATCACATCGGCGCTATGGTTGGTGATGATGTCCATATAGACCTTCATCCCGCGGCCATGTGCTGCATCAACGAACGCCTTAAACTCGGCATTGGTGCCTAAATGCGGGTCGATGCTGGTAAAGTCGGTCACCCAATAGCCGTGATGAGCGGCCGTTTCTTGGCCAACGCCGCCTTGCACTGCATTGTTCTTGAACACCGGCGCAAACCAGATCGCGGTCACGCCCATAGATTGGATGTAGTCCAGCTTCTGCGTCAATCCTTTCAGATCTCCGCCCTGATAGAAACCCTTATGCATCGGATCAAAGCCATGTTTCAATCGGTCGCCCTTGATGCCGCCTTTGTCGTTTTTGGGATCGCCGTTTTCGAAACGGTCGGGCAGGACGAAATAGATGACCTCATCCTCGGGCAAGCGGTCACGGTAAGATGTATCTGGTGCAATCGGTGTTTGCGCGGCGGCGGGGACAGCGGCGCAGGCAAGCAAGGCGGCAAGTATCGGTTTGGCAAAACGCATCATTTCTCTCCTGAGGCGCAATACTGCGCGATATAGTCGGCGTGGATTGGCATTTGCGCCGCAACATGGGCGGCGTGGCGGCTGGCAAGTCCGATAAATTCGTCCAGTTGCGCGGGCTCCAATTGATCGGCGAGCGGGTGATAACCCTTGGGCCGTAACCCCTGCCCCCACATCACTTGCAGCCAACCCAGTTCGGTAAACAATTCCTCATTATACCGCGTGATCCGGCCATTGGCGCAAAAAAGTGCGATTTTTTGGGACAGACTTTGCGGGATATCCATCGTCCGGCAGCGCTGCCAAAATGCGCCGTCGCGGCCATTCAGGCGGTAATGCAGGATGATGAAATCGCGGATCGCGGCGAATTCAAAATCGCTTTGGGCGTTGAATTCGGCGACGTCGGCAGCGACAATTTCGCCCGATGGTAGGAAGTTCAGCAGCCGCGCTATGCCCGATTGAATTAAGTGAATGCTGGTCGATTCAAGCGGCTCCAAAAACCCGCTCGACAGACCAAGCGCGACACAATTTTTCTTCCAGATGTGTTTGCGTTTGCCCGTGGTGAATTGCAATTGGCGCGGATCAGAAAGCACCGCGCCGTCCAGATTATCGAGCAACACCTGGGCTGCTGCGTCATCGCTAATATAATCGCTGCAATAGACATGGCCGTTGCCCGTGCGGTGCTGCAACGGGATGCGCCATTGCCATCCGGCCTCGCGTGCGGTGGACCGGGTATAGGGCGTCAGCGGCGAAACGCTTTCGCATGGCACGGCCCATGCGCGGTTGCACGGCAGCCAGTGGGACCAGTCGTCATAGCCGCTGGCCAATGCACCCTCAATAAGCAGCCCTTGAAATCCGGTGCAGTCGATAAACAGATCGCCTGCAATTTCGCGTGCGTCAGAGAGTTTTAGCGAGCTGATATTGCCGCTTTCGCTGTCCAGTTGCACCGCGTCAATCCGGCCCTCTACCCGCGTCACACCGCCGCTTTCGGCGTAACGGCGCAGGAACGCGGCATATAGGCTGGCGTCAAAATGATAGGCATAAGCCACGCCAGACGGCGGCGCGCCGGGGCGGTCTGTTACACGGCCAAAACGGTTTTGCTTTGCGGCATGCGCAGTGGGCGATGCCGACCATAGATCATGTTCGCCGCCTGCCAATCGGTGCGCCAGCCAATAATGGTGATACGGGATCAATCCCAATCCGCGCCCGATATTGCCAAAGGCGTGCAGATAACTTTCGCCTTCCGCGCCCCAGCCATCAAATTCAATGCCCAGTTTGAACGATCCCTGCGTGGCACGGATGAATTCGTTTTCATCAATACCAAGGCTTTGATTGAACAGATGGATTTGCGGGATGGTGGCCTCTCCCACGCCGACCGTTCCGATGTCTTCGGATTCAACCAGAGTTATTGACCATTGCTTGTCGGCCGGTTGCGATTGGCCGTTCAAATTCAGGAACCGGGATAATGCCGCCGCCGCCATCCACCCGGCGGTCCCACCGCCAGCGATGACGATCCGCTGCATATGTCTCTCCTGTCCCATATCCTGTTGCACCGCATATCAGGAAAAATCCG
>JANOKA010000039.1:0-29457 GCA_031418995.1 Sphingomonadales bacterium
CTTTTTGTGCTGTGGATGGTGCCCCAAAAAATGCTTACTCGATTATTTGAAACGCGCAAACGCGCTGAACGCGATGCCAGCGAACTGACTGCTATGCGCATTGATTATGGTTCTGATTTGAAAACGGTTTTGTGGCAGCGCGCCAATGATGCGAAGCTGGGTGAGCGTGACCGTAAACATTGGCAGCGATTGTTGAAAAAGGCGTAAGCCTCAACGGGTAAATATTGGGCACATCAATCGCCCAGATACTATATGCACATTCATGTGCAAAGCATGCGCACCCTGCCCCGCCCCGAACCCCAACGGGCAGGTTCATGCGCAATTTCCCCCGGCTGTCACCCCCCGACCGCCGGGGGTTTTTTTGTTCTAACGCTGGTTTGTAACCCGTTTTGTTGTGCTGACATTCAATTTGTGAAGCATTCAAAATCAAACACTTCGTCGTTGCCGCGATGGCAGGGAATGCTGTTATATTACAAGTCAGATAGATAATGTTTGCATGGTATACCGCCTTGATTCAGCGCTGCTGCATGCGTCATAAAAACGTTTTTAGCCCGCAAATACTTGCAATGTAGGATTTCAAATGTGACCATTGCCGCTAGGATCAGGTGTCAAACCACAGAAAGGGCAAACGGGTTAACGGGCGGAACCATCCAGATATGGCATGATTTATACCCCGCAAATCCAACCACCGTTGAACGACAAAAACAAACGCTTCAACGATAAAAGGGGGCTATTTTTGCATCCGGCTATGAACTTTGGGGGGTGAAACTGGACGGATTATGGATAAAATTTGCGGTGCTTTTTTTGACGTCTAACACATTTTATCCACGCCATATTTGCGCATTTTTTCGATCAAGGTCGTCCGTTTCAGGGTCAGCAACCGGGCGGCCTCGGAAATGACGCCGTCGGCCATATCCAGCGCGGATTGGATGCGTTCCAATTCCATGGTTTCCAATACGTCTTTCAAGTTAATAGGTACATGGCCGAACGGCGCGGGGTATTCAGAAGTGGCGCTGATTATGGCTGACGCGTCCGGCTCAACAGGCGCGCCGTCTTCGGCCAATTTGCGCAGCGTGCTGACGGGGGTGAATTTCGGTATCGCCTTGCCCAGCAGGATGTCGACATCGGATGCATTCAGTGTCTGTCCGCCAAACAATACGCCCGATCGCTCCACAATATTGCGCAATTCGCGGATGTTGCCCGGCCATGGATGCTGCATCAGCCGCTGTAGGCCCGATGCATCGAACCGGGCGATGGCGCCCCTTGGTTTGCCGCGCTGGAAATGGGCGATCAGCAACGGGATGTCTTCTGTCCGGCTGGCCAGATCAGGCACGCGCAAGATGACGACGCCCAGCCGGAAATACAGATCTTCCCGAAACCGGCCGCCCGCAATAGCCTCATCGATATTCTGGTGGGTCGCCGATATAATTCGCACGTTTACGGGCAGCGCCGCCGTGCCGCCTACCCGCGATATCATGCCATCCTCCAACACGCGCAGCAGCTTAACCTGCATATCGAACCGCATGTCACCGATCTCGTCCAGGAACAATGTGCCCTTGTCGGCCTCTTCAAACCGTCCAATCCGGCGGCTGATCGCGCCAGTGAATGACCCGCGTTCATGGCCGAATAGTTCAGATTCAATTAACTCGCCGGGTATCGCGCCGCAATTCAGCGCGACGAAGCTTTTATCGCGCCGTGCGCTATGGTCATGGATGGCCCGTGCGACCAATTCTTTGCCGCTGCCCGATGGTCCCGATATCAATATCGATGCCGCCGAACCTGCAACCCGCTGGATCATTTCGCGCAGCGCGGAAACCTCTGCGCTATTGCCGATAATGAAGTCCTCAATTGCGTCATGCGATTGTTCTTTGATAGCCAACACGCCCATAATATCCCCGAATTTTCAAGGCCCTGTTGCCCTGTTTACACGTTTGATATTCGGAGATCATGGTAAACAGAAAGTTAACGCAGCTTTCGATAAACGCTATATTTCATATAGTTAATCCATATTGGACGAAATCGCGCACACGGGTCACAATAATCGGGCCGCGCGCGGTATGTTGCGTCCATATCGGATTGTTTACGAGTCCAGTTCACGCCAGCCCAGCGTGATGGACATGCGGCGGTTGCGCGGATCTAGTCTGTCTCCTGGCACATATGGTTCGCGGTCGGCGACGCCCTCTATCCGGTGGAACCGACGGGGATCGACCGATTGCCGAGTCAAAAACACCCGCGTGGCCTCTGCGCGATAGGCCGATAACTGCCAGTTATTCATATTTTTCCCCTTTGAATAGGGCATAGCATCGGTATGGCCGCGAATGATAATGCCGTTGGGCACGTCGCGAATGGCAATCGCCACCTGCTGTAACAGCTGGATGGCATCCGGGGTTAGCTGGTCAATACCCGAGACGAACATCGTAAAGTCGGCCTCATCGACCATGTCAATGCGCAGGCCCTCACGCGTTTCGGTAAACCGGATGTTGCGCATGAACCGCTTCATTTGTGCGTTCTGGCTTAATTGCTTGGCCAGTTTCTCTTTTAATTCGGCAAAGCGTTGTTTGTCGATATGGCTGCCCGATGCTTCCTTTGGCCCGCCCTTAGCATCACGCGGTATCGTCAGGGTGCGCGTTCCGGTTTGCCCGGCACGGTGGGGGTATTTGTCAACGGAAACCAGCGAATCTCCGCCGAAAAACCCGTTCGAACCGATGCTGTCTTGCTTGGTTGCTGATAGCGTCGGCGCGAAGTAATCGGCCAGTGCTTTACGCTGCTTTTCGGTGGTTGCGCCCAATAGCCACATCAGCAAAAAAAACGCCATCATCGCGGTTACGAAATCGGCATAGGCCACTTTCCATGCGCCGCCGTGATGGCCGCCATGGCCGCTGACGATGATCTTTTTGACGATCACCGGGCGAACGGGCTGGACTGCCTTTGCCATTATTTGCCGCGCATTCCGTCAAACACCTCAGCAAAGCTGGGGCGATTTGAATGTTCGATGCCCGACCGGGCGGCCTCGATCACCAATGGCTGCGGATGGCCGTGCAGCGATGCTACGATGATCTGTTTGACGGTGTGATAAATGGCGCCGTCCGCCTCGATCACTTGCTTTGCGCGGTTGGCAAATGGCCCAACCAGGCCGTAGGCGAGCAACACGCCCAAAAAAGTTCCGACCAGCGCCGATCCGATCATCGCGCCTAACACGGCAGGCGGCTGGTCAATAGATCCCATGGTTTTGACAACGCCCAAAACGGCGGCGACAATGCCAAGTGCTGGCAACGCGTCGGCCAAACCCTGCAACCCCTCGGCGGGTGCATTGGAATGGTGATGGTGGTTTTTGATCGAGTTATCCATCACCTCCTCCACCGCGTGCGGGTCTAATGCACCCGATGACACCACCACCAGCCGCAACGTATCGGCGATTAGATGGATCAGCGTATGGTCTTTCAACAGATTGGGATATTCGCCAAACAGCACGCTATCATTCGGGCTTTCGATATGCGGCTCGACCGCAACAGGCCCATCGGTGCGCAGCATTTTCATCAGTTTGGACACCAGGAAAATGCAGTCGAGATAATCCTGTTTCTTATGCTGCGGTCCCTTGAATACTTTGCCCAGCCCAGAACCAAGGGCTTTCAGTTCCTTACCCGAATTGCCGATAATCAATGACCCGACACCTGCGCCGCCAATAATCAGCATCTCGTGCGGTAACGCGTGCATGATGGGACCCAGATTGCCACCAGTTAAGGCAAAACCGCCAAACACCATCAGGATCAAAACGATAATGCCAATGATCTGAAACATGTTTGGATGGGTCCTGTATTTGCAGGCCGCGGTTCTTGCCGCAGCTGGTTATTGTTGTTTACGGCAGCGCCGCCAAAAGCTTGCGTGTTTAGCCTAAGATATCGAACAAGCTGCGGCGGTTGATCCGGGCAAAGGCGGATTGCGCCGCCTCCAATGTCAATGTTTGCGCATTCAGCCTTGCGATGGCTTCGCTCAAATCGGTATCTTCCAATTGTGATCGTTCGGCGGAATATTCGACATGGCTTTGCTCCAATGCTTCCCGCAGCCTGTCAATGCGCGCGCCGCGTACGCCGATATCGGCAGCAACATCGGCGACATGACCAACCGCGTTCTGGATGGCCGTTAGGGACTGTCCGCGTGCGGCCATATTCCCGGTTGATACAGCTACCGCCGCGTCTCTCACAATTTGGCCGAGCGATATCCCGTCCATTTCAAACACGGCGGTGCGCGATGGTACAGGTGCAAAAGCAGCATGCGCGCTGAAGCGGATTTCCGGCGCGTTACGACTTGCAAATAACGCCGTTCCTAGGGCCGATGTTGTTAACGCATATCCGGCAATCTCGTCGGCGATACCGTTTAACTCCAGCGCAATGGTTGCGCGGTCGCTTGCGTTTACCGCGCCGCTGGACCCCGCAACGATCAGCTCTTGTGCCCGCGTCATCCGGCTCGCCATGTTTTGCAGCACGCCATCGGCTTGACCCGCAAGCGATCCCGCCAATATCAGATTGCTTTTCCACGTGGCATTGTCGGCCTGTGCCTGACGGATATTGGCGACCCGCGCCGCTGAAACGGGATCGTCTGATCCGCGCTGAATGCGGCGGCCCGTCGATACAGTGATTTGTGTGTCCGATATTTGCTGCGCCAACGCCGATTGGCGGCGGATTTCCATGGTCATCCGGTTTCCGGTGGCATTTATCATTTTATGCTCCCCCTAAAATACACTGAGAATGGTTTGCATGGTTTCACGCGCCACTTGAATGACACGAGCTGCGCCTTCGTACGCCTGTTGAAACCGCAAGAGTTCGGCAGCTTCATGGTCCAGATCAACGGCACTGACGGCATCGCGTGCATTAAATGCCCCGTCGCGGCGTGTTGTCGCAGCAGCGTCTTGCGCCCGCACCATCGCCGCAGCCTGACTTTGCAACGCGATTAATGTTGCCAGACTGGCCTCTGTACCTGATGGACCGCGCAATCCCGATAGCGCAAGCATGTTCCCGTTTGCGCTGTTGGTGTCGGCAGCCGCAACTTGAGAAGCCGCAAGAGCGGTCGCCATTAAGCCTTTCGCATCGCCATTTACGGATAACAAAGCCGCCCCGGCATTTCCGGCAGCATCCATGCCCGATTGGTGCGCGGCGTTCAAATCTGCTGCAAATTGTACCGCGATTAGATCCAGTTTTTCGCGCTGCTGCGCGACATGGCCCGCTGCCTCCGATAATCCCGCAAGTCTGCCAGACAACGGAAGTATGGGCGCTGTCGGATTGGCGACCAGCGCATATCCAAGCATTCCATTCGCCGTCATTGTCACTGAAACCTGTGCAACATTGCTGCCGCTCAATAGGATTTCGCCGCTCGGTCCAGCCAGTCGCAACGAAGCCGCGCCGCGATTATCTATCGTCGCTGTGACCGGCACATTGACAGAAATATTATCAATCAGCCTATCGCGCTCATCCAGCAAACTTGCTTGATTGGTCGATCCATCGCGCGCTCTACGCAAGCCGTCATTTACGCGTTCGAGCGCGGTCAAATCGGTATTGAGCTGAGTAATCTGGCCCTCGGCTTCGCTGGATATGCCGTTTGCGACCGACTGCAGCGCGGTTCCCGACTGCTGAAAGCTCTGTGCAGCTTCGTCTACCGATCCCAAAAACTGGTTGCGCAGCGCGATATTGCCGGGATCAGCGGTTAACTGGTCGGCACGGTTAAAAATGTTCGTCACCCGCGCAGCAATTCCGCCTTGTCCATCGTCTAGAGCGCGTTCGGCGGCATCGGTCCAGACAAGCTTGGCTGCGGTTCGGCCCGCGTCGCTAGCCGATGTCCGCGCATCTTCGGTTAGCCAAGCATCGGTTGCGCGCGCAACGCCCGCGGCAACAACGCCGCCGGGGCGCACGCCAACCCGGTGCAGCGCATTATCACCGCCGGGCGGCGCTTCTTCCAATTGGATAGACCGCCGGGCATAGCCCTCGGTTTGGGAATTGGCGATATTGTCGCTAACCGTGGATAGCGCGCGGGAATAAGCGCGCAATCCGGATGCGCCGATGGATAGCAAGTCGCTCATTTCTTCGCTCCCGTTTCGGCGGCGGCATTTCCGGACAATTGGCGGTATACCAAGTCGGCAATACCAAACTGTCCCAGCTTAGCCATCGACTCAGCGGTTTTTGCATCGGCGATTTCGCAGAAATTTTCGGTCGCGGTCGATCCAAACATTTCATTGGCCAATTGCGCCTTGCGCATCGAGCCGATCACTTGGCGGATGAAGACGGCCTCAAAACCCTCTGCTGCTTTACGCAGTTCGGGGTCCTGCATCTTGGGTAACGCCGACGATGATACAGGCGCGATCATAGGATCACCAATTCCGCCTGCAATGCGCCGGCTTGTTTGATGGCCTGTAATATCGCCACCAGATCACCCGGCGATGCGCCGATGCGGTTGATGGCTTTGACAATGTCCGAAAGCGATGCGCTGCGTTCGATGACGAACGCCGGATTGCGGGTTTCCTCGACAATGATATCGCTCGATTGTTCAATGACCGTCTGGCCCCGGCTGAATGGAGCAGGTTGTGATACCGATGGTCGTTCATTAACGCGAACCGTCAATGTCCCGTGGCTGACCGCAACTGGACTTATCGTGACCGCGCCGTTGATAACGACGGTTCCGGTGCGTGAATTTATAATGACGCGGGCGGGCGACTGTGCTGGTTTGATCTCCAGATTTTCGATCCGGCTCATCAACAACACACGCTGCTCTGCGCCAATTGCCGCATCGATATGCACAGATGTTCCATCGGTTGCGCGCGCCGCCGCAGAACCCAAGTTCAAATTTATTGCATCGGCAATGTGCTTCGCGTTGGTCACATCCTGTTGATTCAGGTTAAAGATCAGCGCAGGGCTGCTGGCAAAGCCGGTATCCACTTGTTGCTCGACGCTAGCGCCGCCATCAATCCGGCCAACAGAGGGCACATTGATTGACAGCTTCGATCCGTCTGCCGCCTCCACGCCCAACCCGCCGACGACCAAATTTCCCTGCGCCATGGCATAGATCTGCCCATTAGCGCCATATAACGGCGATAGCAGCAATGTACCGCCGCGCAGCGATTTGGCTTTGCCCATTGCCGATACCGTGATGTCAATCCGTTGCCCGGGCTTGGCAAAGGCCGGCAGATCGGCGGTAATAATTACAGCCGCTGCATTTTTCAGCGCCGGATTTACGCCAGCAGGCAAGGAAAGCCCAAAGCGCGATACTGCGCCTTTAACGCCCTGCGTTGCGTAATCCAGACTGTCATCGCCTGTGCCGGCAAGACCGACCACAACGCCATACCCCGTCAACTGGTTAGCACGCACACCCTGAAACTGGCCCATGTCTTTTATGCGTTCAGCATGCACTGATACCGATGCGAGCAAGGCGCATATTGCACAAAACAGGTAAAATAAGCGGCGCATCAGAACGGACTTATTTTGGAAAAGAAACGCTGTAGCCATCCCTGACGGCTGGCGCGCGCAATCTCGCCTTTGCCTGTATAAAGGATATGGGCGTTGGCGATACGGGTGGAGGCAATACGGTTGTCAGCCGAAATATCGGCAGTGCGAATTATGCCCGACAACTGTACACTTTCATCGCCGCGATTGAGCGTAATCAGTTTCTCGCCGCGCACCAGCATCGTTCCATTTGGATAAATCTGGGCAACGGTCACACTAATTTCTCCAGACAACGCATTGGATTGGGCGGCATCACCCTTTCCCTTAAACGACTGATTGCCGCCAAAGTTTACGTCGCTGGGATCAAAAAGACTTAATGGCCCTGTTGTGGGCGGCGTTAACCCGACACTGCCGTTGCGTCCTGTATTGGCGGAATTGGTCTTGCTCGCATTTGTGCGTTCGGTGAGCATCACCGTTATCAAGTCACCAATTTGCGAAGCCCGCAGCCCCGATGTTAGCGGCGCATAATGCCCGGTTTGATAAATCGCACCGTTGGCTGGAACTGCTGGCGGCGGCGGCGCAGTGGTGACGGTGAATGTCTCTGCCGGCGGTTTCTTTTTTGCCAAAGCAGGCATAGCGTTGCCCAGCGCGAGGCTGAAATAAATAGACGCGCAAAGGAATTTGAAGGGCGGGCAAGGACCAGGATCCCGCCCTTCGTTTCCTTCCCCGATGTGGGCGGGGAAAAGGTTAAAGCTGTTGTGCGGCATTGCGCATCATTTCGTCCGTGGCTTCGATCATCTTGCTGTTGACCTCGTAAGCGCGCTGCGTTTCGATCATGTCGACCAGTTCCTCGACGACGTTAACGTTGGATGCCTCCAGCGCGCCGGACCGTATGGAGCCGCGCCCCTGTTCGCCCGCCGCGCCCACTTGCGGCGCGCCCGATGCTCCGGTTTCCAGCAGCAAATTGCCGCCAATGGACTGCAGCCCAGCCGGATTGATAAACCGCGCCGTCTCAACGCGGCCAAGTTCGGTGGCTTCGGTTTGTCCGGCCAACTGCGCCGAAACGGTGCCATCCGAACCGATGGAAATCGACGTTGTGCCATCAGGAACCTGAATTTGCGGCTGCAATGGCATGCCGTCTGCATTTACGATCGTGCCGTCTGCGGACAGGTTGAAATCGCCGGCACGGGTATATGCGGTGCGCCCATCGGGGGTCTGGATTTGGAAATAGCCTGCACCCTCAATTGCCATGTCGAGCGAATTATTGGTGGTGGTCAGAGATCCTTGCGTATCAATCCGCGCCGTACCCGTCATCTGTACGCCTGTGCCCAGGTTCAAACCAATGGCATATTTGTTCTGCGACGATGACGCAGCCCCCGGCGCGGTGATGGATTGATAGGACAGGGTTTCAAAACTGGCGCGGTCGCGTTTGAATCCGGTAGTGTTGACGTTGGCCAGATTGTTGGCAATCACGCGCATCCGCGTGTTTTGTGCATCAAGCCCGGTGCGGGCGACATGTAGTGCTGCATTGGTCATTTTATAAACTCCTATTGATCTAGCCGCATCAAATCGGCGGTCGATGTATCCATTTCGCGCGCGTCACTTATCAGCTTCAATTGTGTGTCCCACGAACGGCTTGCCTCGATCATATCGACCAGCGCCTGCGTCGAGGAAACGTTCGATCCTTCCAGTGAACGGGTGACAACGCGTGCATCAGGGTCGGCCGGCAAATTTCCGCCGTCTTTTACCCGGAACAGCCCGTCCAGGCCCTTGGCAATGTCCGATCCCGCCGGACTTACCAAACGAAGTCGGTCCACCTCTTGCGGCTGATTTGTATCGCCGCCGCGCGGCACGATCATGATCCGGCCTTCGCTATCGACCGTAATACTGTCGGAGGGCGGCAGTGTTATAGGCCCCCCAAAACCCAGCACGGGGCGTCCGTCGCCCGTTGTCAGCAATCCGCTTTCATTATGCAGTAAATCGCCGCGCCGTGTATACGCCTCATCTCCGTCGTCTGCTTGTACTGCCAGCATCGCGTCGCCGTTCAGCGCGATGTCCAGATCGCGCCCCGTCGATATGACCGCACCTGCTTTCATCTCCGCGCTCAGCACTTCTTGCGATGACATGGCGCGTGCATTGTGCTCCGCGCCTTTCAACCATAATGATTGCGCCTCGGACAAATCAGCCCGAAAACCCGGCGTCTGCGCATTGGCCAGATTATTGGCCGTCGCGGTTTGCCGTGCCTGCGCGCTGCGCATTGCGGTTAAGCTGGAATAGATCAGGCGGTCCATGTCAGCCTCTATCTGATATTAATGATGGTTTGCGTGATGTTGGACGCGGTTTCGATGGCTTTGGCATTCGCCTGGTAATTGCGCTGCGCCGAAATAAGTGAAACCAGCTCCTCGGTGACGTCTACATTCGCGCGCTCCAGTGCGCCTGAACGTATCGTTCCGAGCGGACCATTTGTGGCGGAGTTAATTTCGGGCGGTCCGCTTTCGCCTGTTGATTGCCAGTGTGCATCGCCAATGGGACGCAGTCCGTTTTGCGCTGTAAAATTTGCCATGGCAACTTTACCAAGCCGTTGATCGGTGCCGTCGGAATATGTCGCCGTCACCAATCCTTCGATATCGATGGACACATTAACCAGCCCCGCATTCGGATTGGTGGGTGATCCAGAAGGCAGAACCAAATCAAATGCAGAGGATAGCGCGGTCGAAGTTACGTCACCATTTGCGTCAATCGGCAACAGTTGCAATGTGGACCCCGTACTGTCGATTACCTTGCGGTCGGTATTCACCTCGAACGCGCCGTTACGGGTATAGGATACCGCTTGGCGGGGCGCTTCGCCGCGCACCACGAAAAAACCGTCGCCAGCAATCGCCAGATCAAGCGTCTTGTCCGTTGCTTCCAATGTTCCTTGGGTAAATTGCTGTACGACGGCATTCAACCGCGTGCCTTGTCCCGCAACTTGCCGTGTGCTTTGCGTCGGGCCGCTGGCGAACAAATCGCCAAATTGGGCGCGGCTTTTCTTGAACCCCGTTGACCCAACATTGGCCAAGTTATTTGATACAACCGACAGATCGGTTTGTGCGGCACGCAGGCCAGATAATGATGTGTAGAATGACATGGGTTTTTCCTTTTGGCGTTTTAATTATTCGGTTAGTGATGGAGTAGCGGGACTACCTGCAGCCCGAATTTCACTAAGCAAGGCCGTTTGCGCAGCAAGTTGTTCGGCAATGCCGCGCAGCGACGTATTCATTTCTGATATTCCGGCAACGCTGGAAAACTGCGCCATTTGCGCCACCATTTGCTGGTTATCGACCGGATCAAACGGATCCTGCGATTTCAACTGCGTTGTCATCAGCCGCAGGAAAGCGTTTTGGTCGAGCGTGTTATTTCTGCCACTCGCCGGAACAACGGGAATGTTGCGCGGATTGATATTGGTAATCTGGGTCATTGGCCTAACCTTAAAGTTTCGGAAATCAGGCCTTTTGCGGTTTGCAGAACCTGAACATTGTTTTGATATTGCCGCGATGTTTCGATCATTTCGACAAGCTCCGCCGCGCTATCGACGGCTGCTTCCCACACATCACCGTTTTCATCGGCAAGCGGGTGAGCAGGGTCGTGCCGTTTGGCAGGGGCAGTTTGCGATGTGGTTATCCGGTCCACCGTAACCGTCGCGGTTCCGTTTTCGCCCATAATCGTGCGGAAAACAGGTTTCATCGCACGGAACGCATCGGCCTCTTTCCTCGACACCGTTCCGGCATTGGCAAGGTTAGAGGCCGTGGTATTCAACCTAACCAGCTGCGCTGCCATGGCCCGGCCGCTAATGTCAAAAATGGATAGATTTGGGGTCATGGTCATTCCCCGCGCAATGCACGGCCCAGCGTGCTGATGCGGCTTTGCAGGAATGACAGGCTGGACCGGTATGCCAGCGCGTTTTCGGCAAAGGCGGTCTGTTCGGTGGCAAGTTCGACAGTGTTGCCATCAAGTGATGCCTGCAACGGAAGGCGGTAACGCATGGCGGCGTCCATTGGCGCGCCAGATTCTGCTGAGCGTAAAGCCGCCGCAAAATCAATATCGCGCGCCTTGTAATTTGGCGTCGCTGCATTGGCGATATTTGATGCCAGTATATGCATGCGTTGTTGCCGCAATGACAATGCCGCCGCGTGCACGCCGAATAAATTTTCAGTTACAGACATATCTGTTCCTTTTCATTTGTGAGAGCCGGGATAGTGGATGGGAATGGACACCGGCCCTCACCAACGACACAGTGCAATCCGTGTGCCATTTTATTTTTTATATTTTATAACAGATGTTTATATGTTTTTTTGATGTAGCGAACGCCCTTCATATTCCGCGTTGTCAGTGTTTTGACATGCATTGACGCAGGCTGGTGAAACGCCGTGCTTATCCTCAAATGGCATGCTCGTTGCAGTGCCGTCCTTAGGCCCCGTCAAATCGGGACTGACACACATTGCAAAGGAACCGAGTATGAAAATCGCATCACGCATCATTGTCGCTGCTGCGGCGCTCTCAACGCCATTATCAGCGCAGCAAACCGTTCAACGCGAATATGAAGATATTGCGGCACTTGACGAACAGGTCGCGGCATTCATCGGCAAGTCTGGACCCGCAAATGCAGGCGGCATCATTGCCACCGACCGCCGCTTAAAACTGGCGCGGTGTCCGCAATTACCGGTGATTGATCCCCCAAGTTTAGGCGCGGTTGCTGTCCGGTGTTTGCCGCTTGGCTGGCGCATACGTGTTGGCTTGACACCGCTATCGTATCGTTCAGCCGATGAAACAGACGCTGCTATTTCAGTACGGCGGGGTGACGCCGTTGAATTGATGATCGGCGGCGACGGGTTTGATATCTCGGCAACGGCAGTCGCCCTGGATGATGGCGCAGTGGGCAAATCCATACGTGTCAAAACTCCGACAGGCAAAAATCCATTTACGGCTGTGGTGCGGGGCGCAGGCGCGGTGCAAATTATAAACTAAAATAAATGCAGAAGCTGCCGTTTATGTTTGCTGAAAGCACTGCCGACTTTCCGGCGGACCGCGTTGAAGGAACATAATCATGGTCGGTTCAGTTTCGGCAAACCCCTTACAATCCCCATTGTTGAGCATCATCAAGCGCGCAAATACAAATGATGCCGGGCCGCAAGTTCACCATACGGACACCGTACACAAAACATCGTTGCCCAAATTGATACAAATCGCAGCACAATTGGCACAAGATGGCCCGCCTATTGATTTTGTCAAAATCGCGCAGGTTCGGCGGGCCATTGCCGATGGAAGTTTTCAGGTTTGCCCGGACCAAATAGCAGAAATTATGATGCAATCCGGCTCAAATGCAGATCAGTTCAAATGAACGTACATGTACTAGACCACATGATCGAATGCCAAAGCGCGCTTATTGCCGCGCTGGATAGGCGCGATCCCGGCGATATTGAGGCTGCGACGAAGCAGCTTGAATTTGCAACGGCAGCAGCACAGAAATTTGATGTTTGGCATGGCCGTGACGATACCCGCAACGACGATACCCGCAGCACGGTCGAGTACGGGCTGAAACAATGCAACGCGGCGCGAACGCGGATACACTATCTGTCCCAGTGGACGCGTCAAAATATTGAACGGTTAAATGGTCTACGCGGAAAATCGCGCACTGATATTTACTGCAATCCCCAAAATAACGCCGTAAATCGCACGAAACGATAAACTGGCACAGTGATTGCAGTCCATGTTCCGAACCCAAGGAACATGAAATGCCTCAGATCAATTCCGCATCACCCATGAATATGGCGCAAGACCGCACCAGAAATGCCATCGCGTCAGCCGCAGCCAAAACCGGCGTTGATTTCGGTTTTCTGGTTAGCCAGGCCCGCATTGAAAGCGGGATGAACCCTGATGCGCGGGCAAGCACCTCAAGCGCGTCCGGCCTGTTTCAATTTACCAAACAAACCTGGCTTGGCACCATCAAACATCATGGCACAGATCATGGCCTTGGATGGGCCGTTGATGCCATAAAATCAAAGCCCGGGGGCGGATATAGCGTTAGCGATCCGGAAACGCGCCAAGCGATTTTGAATATGCGCTATAATCCTGAAACTGCTGCGGCGATGGCCGCTGAACTGGCACGGGATAACAACACGTATTTAACCGATCAGCTGGGACGGGACCCTGAACAGGTCGATTTATATCTGGCACATTTTCTGGGAGAAAGTGCCGCAGCAAAATTTTTGACAGCTTATGACAGCAACCCCGATGCGGCCGCTGCGCCATCCTTTCCTGCAGCCGCCGCCGCAAATCATGCTGTTTTTTTTAGCGCAGACGGCAATGCGCGCAGCTTCCGTGAAATCCGGGATGTTTTTGCTGCCAAGTTAAACCGAAACACGCCGCGTTCTCCTGCGGCAATCGCCTACACCCAAACTCATTCCGTCCAGACATTTTCGGCATCCCGGACGCCATCTCATGATAACATTCAAATGCGCGCTATCGAACCCATGCCGCAGCGATTGTCGCTCGAATTTGCACGCAGCACATATCAGCGGTTGGCGGGGCTGCAAAACAGCGGCGCCGTACAATGAATGCAATGAACCTGAAATTATGGGGCAATGCCGCACGCGGCGGCGTGATGCCGATGGCGATATTAATGCTGGTCATTTTGATGATCGTACCCGTCGCGCCGATCATATTGGATATTGGTTTTATCACCAATATTATGATCTCACTGGTGGTTTTGATGGTCGCGCTGAACGCTGCCAAACCACTCGATTTTTCCGCTTTTCCAACCGTGTTGCTTTTGGCCACATTATTTCGCCTTGCACTCAATGTAGCCTCCACGCGCGTTGTTCTGGTCAATGGTCATACTGGCGAAGCCGCAGCAGGCCATGTGATTGAAGCATTTGGCAGCTTTTTGATCGGCGGTGATTATATCGTCGGCATCTTCGTTTTTACCGTGCTGATGATTATCAACATGGTTGTCATTACCAAGGGCGCTGGCCGTGTATCCGAAGTTTCAGCGCGATTTACATTGGACGCTTTGCCCGGCAAACAAATGGCAATTGATGCCGATTTGAATGCGGGACTTGTATCGCCGGACGAAGCCAAAGCAAGGCGGCTAGAGGTCGCAACAGAAGCCGATTTTTATGGTTCCATGGACGGCGCATCAAAATTTGTGAAGGGCGATGCGGTTGCCGGATTGCTGATCCTGTTCGTCAATATTTTTGGCGGGCTGATTTTGGGTACGGTCAGCCATGGCCTGACTATTGGTGAGGCTGCGCAAACTTACACGATATTGGCGATTGGCGATGCCTTAGTAGCGCAAGTTCCTGCGTTGTTATTATCAATTGCTGCGGCCTCCATCGTGACCCGCGTTACGTCCCCGCTCGACTTAACAGGTCAATTGGGCAGCGAGTTCGGGCATGCGAGGGCATGGGGACCCGTGGCAGGCATCTTGACAATTTTGGGCATGGTTCCCGCCATGCCGCAGCTTATAATCCTGCCAGCAGCGGCGGCGGCAGGAGGCATATTCTGGTCTCTTATCCGCCGCGACCGAGCTGTACGCGACCTACCCGAACCGATCCCGTTAGCCCCGCCCGCACATGTTATTGCATGGAGCGAAGTCAGCGAAACCGCACCGATCACATTGGAACTTGGCTATGCCTTGATCGATATGGTCGATGACCGTAAAGGCGCGCCATTGATGACCCGAATTACCGGCATCAGGCGGCAATTATCACGCGAACTTGGCTTTGTTCTGCCACTTGTTCGCGTCAAGGATGATCTGTCATTGCCCGGAAACGCATACCGGATATCCATCGCGGGCGTAACGATGGGAGAGGATGAGGCGTGGCAGAATGATCTTCTGGCGCTGGATTCCGGTGATTGTTTAGATGGCATACAGGGCCGAGCCGTCAAAGACCCCAGCTTTGGTTTGGACGCCATGTGGATTACCCCTGACAAACGCGGCGATGCGGTTGCATGTGGTTATACCGTGGTGGATGCTCCAACAGTTATCGCCACCCATTTGAATGGCATTATCGCGGGTGCAGCCGCGGAATTGTTTGGCCTGGACGAAGCGCAATATATGCTCGGCACGCTGAAAGAAGCGTTCCCGCAACTGGCGCAGGGACTGTCACCGCAATCATATTCTCTGGCGGCGATTACGGCCGTAAGCCGGGCTTTGCTTGCCGAGCGCATATCCTTGCGAGATTTCCGGCGGGTTGCAGAAGCATTGGTGGAGGTTGCAGGTCAAGGCCTTGATCCACCGGCCCTGATAGAAGCAGTGCGGCAACGGTTAGGCGCGTTGATGGTTCAAAACATTGTCCCAATCCGCATGCCCTTGCCCGCCATAACGTTTGATGCCGAGCTTGAAACTTTGTTGATACAAGCCGTACGCGCTGGGCCCGATGCCGCATGGCCGTTTGAACCCGCACTCGCCAGCCGTATAACATCGGCAATACGCACTGCAGTGGAGCCGATGGTTTTGGCGGCGCGCAGTTTTGCCATCATAACATCGCCAATATGCCGCCCCGCAGTTGCACGATTGCTGCGCGCGCAATTGGCTGATGTGCCAGTGCTGTCATTTCTTGAAATACCCGACACCAAACACGTCGATGTGATCGCCGTTGTTGGCGGCTTTGCAATGCATGGCTCTGTTTCAAACACCCCTGAAATATCATCCGAATACGGAGAATGAAGATGTATAATATTGCCGCCGAATTTGACCAGACAGGCCATCACCAAAGGCCTGTTTTAGAAGATATTGATACTATCATCGGGCAACATAGCGCGCTGGTACGCCGCACCGCGTGGCACGTGCATTCCCGCATGTCGGCGGCAATTGATGTGGAGGACCTGATACAAATCGGCCTTACAGCTTTGGTGGAGGCGGCGCGGACGTTCGAGGATCGCGGCCTTTCATTTGCGCCTTATGCCGCCACGCGCGTGCGCGGCGCGATGATTGATGAACTCCGCCGAGAGGCGCGCATGTCGCGCGCGGGAATGGTCAACCGGCGTATATTAGCCGCAGCGCGAGCTCGGCTGCAAACCGAATATGGCAGACAGGTTAGCGACCGTGAAATGGCGGCTTCCCTTAATATGACCGCAGATGCCTATCATCACATGGTCGCCAGCACACAGGCCATGCAACAAGATGCAATCGACGAAAGCTATTCCGACCACGATATGTGGTTTGCCGACGCAGCCGATAGCGCAGAAACAATATTGGAAAAATGCCAGTTGAGCGCGTCCCTCGCGCAAAATATTGGGCATCTGCCGCAACGCGAAGCAATGGTACTGCAACTATATTTCGCCGAAGAAATGAACCTTGAAGAAATCGGAATGACTTTAGGCATTGGTGCCGCACGTGTCTGCCAGATTAAAAAGGCCGCTTTGGACCGGTTAAAAGCAATGATGCGGGAGGAAGATGCGGAAGACGAAAGGCAGAAATAAAGGCCAAGCTATTATGGCCCTTAGACATATCTTTCCATAATCGATCTCACGTCGACTCTGGCTTTCAACCTGCTGGCCAAAAGGTAAACACCGCCCAGCTTGCGTTGTACAAACAATGTGCCCACGGGCGGCACATGCCAATTGCGGCGATCCGCAGCGATATCCATTCCTTGATCGCGCAGTTGCCCGACAAAATCCGCATTGCCAAAATCGAACGGACCATTTTCACGCAGCATTTCCAACGCGAATGAAAGCATCTCTTCAATTTCATGACGGTGCAGTGACGCCGTATGTCCGTTGAAGAAACCGATTTTCAGTGCTGCGGCAAACATAGCATCCGAATTGCCATCAAGCGCATGTTTTAATAATGTCCGGTATTGACCAACGATCAAAGGATCCAAAACCCGCGCGGCCCCGAAATCAAGCAGAATAATCTGCTGTGTATCGGTATTAAAACGGTAATTGGCAAAATTCGGATCGGTTTGCATGACGCCGAATTCAAACAGCTCGCGCAGCACCAAATCAATCAATAACCCAGCGACACGGTCGCGTATTTCCTGCGAATGTTCTGCCAAAGATTCGATCCCTATACCAGCAATATACGACATGGCCAGAATATCATCGGTGCTGAAATCGGAATGGAAAACGGGGACCGCATATTCGGGATTGCTCGCCAGCAGAGTATGAAAGCGCATCAGATATGCCCCCTCACGTGCGTAATCGGCCTCCTCATGCAGTTGCCTTTTGGCTTCCTCTAATACAGGCGCAATATCAATCGAACGCGGTAAAAGATTGGACAATTTAAGCAGCGCCGCCACATTATCAACATCACTATCGATACTTTTGCGTACGCCGGGATACTGCACCTTAATCGCCAGATCGCGGCCGCAAATTGTGGTGGCACGGTGTACCTGCCCGATGGACGCAGCAGCAATCGGCACATCGCCAAAATCGCTGAACCTGGCCCGCCAGTCCTTTCCCCAGTTTTTGGCAAGGACAATATCCAGTTGCTGTTGCGGCATATGTTGCGCATCGGCGCGCAGGCGGCCCAAAATGTCGGATAGCTCAGGCGGTAATATGTCCCCTGCATCCATTGAAATCATTTGTCCCAATTTCATCGCCGCGCCGCGCATTTGACCCAGCTGTAATGTTACTTTCAGCGCATTTGCAGGGGTCATTAACAACTCGCCTAATGTCGGCCGCTTTCCCGTGGCAAGCTGCATCATGCCGTCCATCATCATACCGCTGGCGATACCCGTTGCCATTCCGCCGAAACGCAGCATCCGTTCAATCCGGCCGCTCGGCACATTGCGCCCTTTTGATGCAAATTTGTCTGAAGCCATTTGGATTTATGCCGTCAACCGTTCCGCATGCCACCCAATATGATCGGCCATAAACGATGATATGAAATAATAGCTATGGTCATATCCCGGCTGCATACGGATCGTCGCGGGCTGCGCCGCAGCGGCGCAGGCATCAATCAACATTTGCGTCTTTAACTGATCGGCCAGAAAATTATCCGCATCGCCTTGATCGACCAGCAAATCGGGTAGCCGTGCACCGCCCGCGATCAATGCGCACGCATCATATTCGGCCCAAGCCGCAGCATCATCGCCCAAATAACCGCCCAGCGCCTTTTGTCCCCATGCGCAATTTGATGGCGAAACGATGGGCGCAAAGGCCGATGTTGACTTATATCTCCCCGGATTGCGCAGTGAAATCGTTAAGGCTCCATGCCCGCCCATGGAATGCCCCATGATCCCCTGCCGCGTCAAATCGGCGGGAAATTGTGCGCAAATTATGTCTGGTAATTCAGTTTCGATATAACTGCGCATTCGGTAATGCTGGGCAAAGGGCGGCTGGGTCGCATCAACATAAAATCCTGCCCCTAATCCAAAATCATATGCGCTGCCTGCATCATCTGCCACACCCTCTCCGCGCGGCGAGGTATCGGGCGCAATAAATATCAGCCCTGCCTGCGCACATGCATCGCGGTATTCGCCTTTTTCCATAACATTTGCGTGGGTACATGTTAGCCCGGACAGATACCAAATTACAGGAAGTTTGGCACCGGGCGCGTGCGGAGGCACATATACCGCAAACGTCATGTCTGTTCCTGTCACAGAGGAATGATGTTTATACACACCCTGCGTTCCGCCGTGCGCAACATTTTCAGATATTGTTTCTATTTGCATGTGATATTCCCTGTCACCGATTTGTCATTCTGTAAACCTGCCGCTAAATCCATTGGATAATCAATGTCGGCAAGCGCTTCTTTGCTTGCCATAATGATAGTTTCGCGGGGCAGATTGCTGATAATTTTTCCTGCACCATTATCGCCTGACAACGACAATAGCTGTCCAAAATGATTTGCCGGAAAGCAGGCGGGCGGCATGTGCATTAATCCGTTACTGCTGGCCGACGCCTGCGTAAAGGTGCAGGCCGCCATGACTGCCGCGAAATGTGGATACGGTACAAATGGCATATCGGCCAAAGCAATTAACACTGCCTCTGCACCTACGGCCTGCGCTGCTTTTACACCCAAGGCGATATTGTTCGACATCGTATTTTGCGCAGTGGATGAATGGATGATTTCAAATCCGGCCAGTTGGCTGGCAACAGCATCATCGGAGACAATGGCTATCCGGTGCGCCAGCGGCAACGCACGAACAATATCCGCAGCATGCATGACAAGCGGTTTGCCCTTTAACAAAGCCAGCAGCTTGTTTGCATCACCAAAACGGCGGGATTTGCCCGCCGCCAAATACAGGCACACAATCTTCAATGCGTGTTATTCTGGGCAAGCGCCAAAATCTCGGCCATTACGGATACCGCAAGGATGCGGGGGTCACGTGTGGAGGGTATCAAACCAATCGGCCCTGCGATACGCGCGATTTTTGCATCAGATACCCCCATTCCGGCCAAGGCCCTATCCCGCTCCACTCTTGCCAAATGACTACCTTGTGCGCCAATATAAAAAGCATCCGTATCCAGCATTTTCTGCAAAATCGGCGGCTCCCAATCATGATCGTGAAAAAACAGAACCGCTGCGGTCCATCGGTCCAAATGCAGGGGCAAAATAGCATCAGGCGACTTTAATAATCGGGACCGTATTCCGATTGCATCCAGTTTTTTGACAAGACGCAATTCTGGCGTGTAAATATGGGTGTCAAATTGCAATGACGCGGCAAGCATGGCGAAATGCTCTGCTTCTGCGCCGCTTCCAAAAACGTGAAACGCAATGCCGGGCTGCAGATTTAGGCAGAAATAATCATTTGAAATGGACTTGGCAAAAGGCATCTTCAATATCATTGAACCATTCGATTTATTGATATGCAAAGTTTGAGGATTTCGGCTTTGAACAGCTGCCAACGCATCCTTGATAACTTGACGATCCGGTCTTGGCACAATCAAAACCTCGATTGCACCGCCGCAAGGCAAGCGCAAATCCAGAAACGGGGAACCTTGGCCATATTTGATTGTTACGGGCCTATTGGTTTGCAACGCTTGCATTGCCTGAATGCCAATATCCGCCTCTATACATCCCGATGATAGTGATCCTGAAACACGGCCATCCTGCGCAATTGCCATTACCGATCCGGCGCTGCGGTAACTTGGACCTTCTGTACGGATGATGGTTGCCAAAGCGCAGCCTGCCAAATTGTCTGTAATAAATTGTAAGGGGCCAAAGACCGGATCAGCGGAGTTCATTTTGCCTGTTTAGCAATTTTGCAGCGATACGCATCATTGAACTGCAGCAAACGTATAAATCTATTTTGTAAATGCATAATCACGCGCTACGCTTTGGCTTTGCGGAGGCAGCGATGATTACAAAAGCCGACGATTATCCGGTTCACCAAACGCCTGAACCCATTGCCTTTGCGGGCACAGACCGTAATTTCTATGATCGGTATTTCTTCAACGGATATAATGACGACGCGAGTGTTTTTTTTGCCGTAGCGCTGGGCGTATATCCGCAGCTTGGCATTATTGACGCCGCATTTTGTGTCTCGGTTGGTGGGCGGCAGCATAATATACGCGCCTCGCGGCATTCGGAAGGAGAGCGATTGGAAACCAGCGCAGGCCCGATTGAAATTCATATAATAGAACCACTGAAACAAATCCGGATTTTGCTTACAGGTAATGAAAGCGGCATCACCGCAGATATCTGTTTCCATGCACGCCACAAACCGATCGAGGAACCCCGCTTTACGCGCCGGAACGGAACCCGGTTGTTCATGGACTATACCCGAATGACACAGAATGGCTGTTGGTCCGGGTCGATTTCAATGCTGGGCACAGAGATAGTGCTGACCCCTGATACGTTCTGCGGAACACGCGACAGATCTTGGGGCATTCGGCCGGTTGGCAATTCGGAATCGCAGCCCCCCGCTGGCGGTAATCTGTCACAGTTTTTTTGGATATGGGCCCCGTTTAATTTTCCGGAACATATAAGTTTTGCGCACAGTAATGATGATGCAAACGGCCTGCCGTGGAATCGCCGTGCGGTAATTGGCGGGGTTGATAACCAGCCGGTTGAGATCGATACGGCATCGTTTGAAATAACCTATCACAGCGGCACACGGCGCGTCCGGTCGGCTTTATGTGACATGGGCCCGACAGGCCAGCTACGTTATGAAATTTCGGCGTTCAAATTTTATATGAGCGGCCTTGGATATACCCATCCGGTCTGGGGTCATGGCATGGATCACGGAGAATTACAGGTCGCATACGATGTTATCAATCTGGCCGAGATAGAAGATAACGCGCCCGAACATATCCATATTCAAAGTTTCTGTCATGCGGCGCTTTTGGTGGATGGTGCTGAGCATAATGGCTGCGGCGTATTTGAACAGTTTCTGCTGGGACCGCATTTACCCAGTAGTTTTAAGTCTATGCTGGACGCGGCATCTTGAACGGCATTCCTGTCCATCCGGATCAAATGACGCTGTCATGGATTGAAAAAAGCGTCAGCGCACCTGCCGGATCGCTAACTGAATTGACATATTCACCCGTCGGCACGGGGCAAATGTGCGATAGTTTCCGGTTGACGCTAACCTGGGCAAACCACGATGGTCCAAAAACAGTCATTGCCAAATGCCCAAGCGCCGATCCGCATAGCCGCAACATCGCCGCTATGGTTCGCAACTATGAACTGGAAATCAACTGGTATCGCAGCCTTGCCGCACAAACGCCGATCAATTGCCCCCAATGCTACCATGCCGATATCGCCGAGAATGGTATCGATTTTGCGCTATTACTCGCCGACTGTGCACCCGCCAAACAAGGGGACCAACTGGCGGGTGCTGATTTGCAATCGATTAGGGCAGCGATTATCGAAATGGCAGCATTGCATGCCAGTCATTGGAATGGTCCCGCGCTGGACGCGCACGAATGGCTGCAATTTGGCCGTGCCAATAAAGAAATTGTGCGGCAGTTAATGCCCGCATTATATCCGGAATTCTGCGCACGGTATCACGGACGGCTGAACGATGAAATCTTGGATATGGGGCAGCAGTTGGTCGATAATTTTGACACCTATCTTGACGCCGTTCCTGCCGCGCTAGTTATAGTTCACGGCGATTTCCGGTTGGACAATTTGCTATTTGGCGCAGGCGGCGCCGTTACCGTTGTTGACTGGCAAACCGTGGGCGTTGGATCACCCATGGCAGACCTAGCCTATTTTACCGGAACCAGCATTGCCGATCCATTCGTAAGAGCCGCAGAAGAAACCGCTTTGTTCGCCTATTATTGCGATCAAGTGGAAGCGCGCGGGATTGGTATTGTGCGCGAACAATTGTGGCTCGATTACCGCCGATATGCGTATTCCGGTTTTATAATGGCCGTATTTGCGTCCATGAACGTCGCACGGACAGAGCGCGGCGACGAGATGTTTGCCGTAATGGCAGAACGCCCCTCAATGCAGGTCATTTCATTGCATAGCGCTCAAACGCTGATCTCCACTATGCCTATGTGACATTTGTGTAACACATTGTGCTTATCGGCGACGTGGTAAGATAATTGCGTTGCTTGCTAATTGTTAGGCAGCTAGTTCGTGTAATCATATTACGCAAAGTAATACAGACAAACTAATATAAATTATGCGTTATCCCCCTCATGAAAAAAGTCATAAAATTGGCTAATTATAACGTTCGCAGGAGAAGATTATGAAGACGAGCAACCGGGTATTTAAAAATGTCATGCTGGCATCGGCAAGTCTGGCAACAATGGCGTTGAGTGCGCCAGCATTCGCACAGGATGCTGCGGCAACCGAAGCAGCCGAAGAAGAATATGACGAAACCGAAATTATCGTAACCGCCACAAAGCGCGAACAAACGCTGCAAGAAATTCCGGTGGCTGTGACCGTAACAAGCGCTGCAGACATTGAAAAAGCGCAAGTGCGCGATTTGAACGATCTACAAACACTAGCGCCGACATTGCGCGTTACGCAGTTGCAAAGTTCGGCAAATACAAATTTCATTATTCGCGGTTTTGGTAATGGCGCCAACAACGCAGGTATCGAACCCTCTGTCGGCGTTTTCATTGATGGCGTTTACCGTTCGCGTTCCGCCGCACAAATCGGCGATCTTCCCAATTTGCAGCGCGTCGAAGTCCTTCGCGGTCCGCAATCCACTTTATTCGGTAAAAATGCCTCTGCTGGTGTTATTTCCGTCATCACAGCCGCGCCGAAATTCAAATTTGGCGGTTCGGCAGAAGCAAGCTACGGCAATTATAATGCCATGATCTTTAAAGCGGATATCACGGGTCCGATCAGCGATTCCATTGCGTTCAGCCTTGCTGGCAATTACAATAAGCGCGATGGCTATGCCAACGATCTTAACCTTAGATCGAAAGTGAATGAGCGCAATCGTTATGGCTTTCGTGGTCAGCTGCTTGTTCAACCTAATGAAGATTTCACAATCCGTTTGATCGGGGATTATGACAAAATTGACGAAGATTGCTGCGTTGCAGGCAACTTAGTTAACGGACCGACGGGCGCAATCGTAAACGCGCTGTCGCCTGGCGGTGTTGGTTTTGACGCAGAAAATCTGTTCTCGTATAATGTTTATACCAACCTGCCATCATCGAACAAAATCGACAATTATGGCGGATCTGCACAAATCGATTATGAGTTGGGCAACATTTCGCTGACTTCGATAACCGCATATCGCGGCGTAGATTCTTTCAGCAACCAAGATTCTGATTTCACCGCTGCTGAATTGCTGCAACAGAATATCAATGATACGAAAATTCGTACATTTACGCAGGAATTTCGGATTGCCTCAGATTTTGACGGTCCACTGAACTTCTTGCTTGGTGGTTATTATTTCGACGAAAAAATCGACGTCGTAAACGATATCGAATTCGGAGCTGATTTCCGCGCATATGGCAACGCCTTGATCGGCGCGGCGACGGGCGGTGCACTTAGCTTTGCTGTGTTAGAAGGTGCATTTGGCGGTAGCGATTTTGCCGCTGGACTTGCGCCTGCTCCAACCGTGTATGCCAACCGCTTTTTCGCAGCAGGTACTGGCTATGACGAAGTTTACACGCTGGACGATAAAGCAGCATCAATTTTTGGTACTGTAGATTTTGAGGTCACGGACAAGCTGACCCTGACAGGCGGCTTTAACTATACCAAAGATAAAAAGCGGTTTTCCAGCAATGTTGTCGCAACCGAAGCATTTTCAGCCATCGACTTTAACGCACCGCAATATGCAACATTTCGTCGTAACCTGTTAATCGGCGGCGGCGTTGATTTTGCAACCGCTACATTCTTGGCAGCCAATCCAACACTGACCTTGCCTCCGGCAACACCCGGCGGCCCGCCAAGAAGCGCCAACCCACTAAACGGTTTACGCGCGTTTCAATTCCAGCCGCCTTTGGTGAATTTTCCAAATGCGGTTGAAAATGGCCGTACAAATGATGGCAAGTTTACCTACACGGGCCGCTTGGCGTATGAGGTTACCGACAATCTAAATGCCTATATCAGCTACGGCACCGGGTTTAAGGCAAGTTCGGTCAACATTTCACGCGATAGCCGTCCATTTTTGACAGACCGCGCAGCTTTGGCAGCGGCTGGATTACTGCAACCAAACCAGTCATTCGGTTCACGGTTTGCCGCACCTGAAAATGCAACGGTTATGGAATTCGGTTTGAAAGGAAAATGGGATGTTGCAGCTTTCAACGTCACATTCTTTAAACAATCGATCAAAGGTTTCCAGACCAACGTGTTTACAGGAACCGGCTTTGCGTTGGCAAATGCGGGTAAGCAATCGACAAAGGGTTTTGAGTTTGACGGCCGTGTTACGCCAACCGACGAATTGACGCTGACCGGATCGGTTGTTTATCTTGATGCAAATTATGATAACTTCACCAACAGCACGCAAGGTGACCTGACCGGAACAACGCCATCAGGCACACCAGCATTCTCCATGACATTGGGTGCAGATTATGATTTCGATCTGGGCAATGACAATGAATTGAATATGCGCGTTGATTATCACTATGAATCGCAAGTTAATTTGTTTGATAGCAACCCGGCAAATCCCGCTGCGCGTAATTTCACGCGCACGGTAAACGCACTGAACGCATCGACCACATTGGGATTGAGCAACGGTATGCAATTGTCATTGTGGGGACGCAATCTCACAAAGGCGCGATATATTACGACTGCATTTCCATCGGTCGGGCAAGGCGGAAGCTTTACAGGCTATCCAAATCAGCCGCGCACTTATGGTGTGACTGCACGTTATAAATTCTAATCGCCTAACAGCACAAAACAAAAAAGGCCGGTGTCCCAGTGACATCGGCCTTTTTTTATGCCTTAGAGCATGATGACATCAAATCCCATCAAGTACCGTTCGTACGGGGCCTGCCCAATTACAGGTTGCTTGCTACGTCCGCAGGCAAGCTTAGGTCGAACGGATGGGGAAGCGTTTTATCCTTATCTACCGCTTGCGCCGGAATGGCCAGTCGGTGACTTTGCCAACCCATAATGCCAGCCAGATAATCACGGGCTGCGCCACAAACCGCGGACCGTGATACCACCAGCTTAACGTGCGGTCATCGACGGCAACATTGTTTATGGCATGATGGATATTCGCAGGCCAAACACACAGCGCGTATAATGCAAGCCCAATCCCCGCCGCATAACGCAGGCGCGGGATCATAAGGCCGATGGCGCCGGCAATTTCGGCAACGCCAGTGAATGCGATCACAAATTCAGGGAATGGAACCCACGCTGGCGTAATCGCCAGAAACCCGCCCGGACTGCGCAAATGGGCAATACCTGCCATCAGGTAAAATGCCGCCACTATGAAACGAAATGCCATTCTGGGTTTGCTATCGCGCATCAGGTTATCTTTCATGTACGCGCCGATAATCCGGCGTCGCGCAGTGCGGTATGTGCATCCGCGATACTATAGTGTCCGAAATGGAAAATGGATGCGGCCAATACGGCGCTGGCATGGCCTATTGTAACGCCGTCGACCAGATGGCTTAAATCACCCACCCCGCCGCTGGCGACCACGGGTATGGTCACGGCATCAGCGATGGCGCGGGTTAGCGCCAGATCATATCCGTCCCGCGTGCCATCACGGTCCATGCTGGTGACCAGCAATTCCCCTGCCCCCAGCCGCGCCAGATTTACGGCATGTTCCAAGGCATCAATGCCGGTGGCTTTACGTCCGCCATGGGTAAAAATCTCCCAGCCAGTGCCATCCGCTCGCGCCCGTGCATCAACCGACGCGACGCAGCACTGGCTGCCGAAACGGTCCGCAATGTCGGCAACGATTTCGGGCCGTGCCACCGCCGCGCTGTTAACTGCTATCTTATCTGCTCCAGCCAGCAATAACGCCCGCGCATCATCGGCGCTGCGCACGCCGCCGCCCACGGTCAGCGGCATGAAGCATACTTCGGCGGTGCGGCGCACCACATCGATAATTGTATCACGGCCCTCGTGACTGGCACCGATATCCAAAAAGCAAAGCTCGTCCGCGCCCGCCGCATCATACGCCTGCGCCTGTTCAACAGGATCCCCCGCATCGCGCAAGTCGAGAAAGTTCACGCCCTTAACGACGCGGCCATTTGATACATCAAGGCAAGGGATAACGCGGATACGGACGGTCATGGTAGAATTATCTTTTCGCAGCGACCTTGGTTGTCACATGTCTTTGATGTGAAAATTGTATGAACAAAGCCAACGAGCAAAAATGATCCAATAATAGCTAGCAGCCTGCCCCAAAATAAAATCCTGTTACTGCTTCGCTTACGTGCTTGAATTGCCACTGCCACGTCAATTAAAGTGAACAAGACTGCAGTAAAAGCACCGACAACTAATCCAAAATAAATTGATTGGAATCCAAGCAAAGCTGCAAAAATAATCCACCGATTGACTGGCTTCGTCAACCAGCTTGGTCTCCTAGTTCGCAAATCAAACTTCACGCCCTATTCGCCATCGCTATCGCCGTCGCCAAATCCAGCCGGCCGTCATATATTGCACGGCCCGTAATCACGCCTTCGATACCATCCTTGGCATGCAGGCTGAGGATATGAATATCGTCGATGCCCTTCACGCCGCCGCTGGCGATCACCGGAATACGCACATGCCGCGCCAGATCGACCGTGGCCTCAATATTGCATCCGGTCAGCATGCCGTCGCGGCCCACATCGGTGAACAGGATTGACGCAACGCCCGCGTCCTCAAACCGCCGCGCCAGATCAATCACCGGCATGTCGGATTTCTCGGCCCAGCCCTCGGTTGCCACCATCCCGTCACGCGCATCGACCGCTACCACGATACCGTTTTCAAATTCGCGGGCCATGTCTTTGACGAACTCCGGGTCTTTCAGCGCCGCTGTACCAATCACCAGCCGCGATACGCCCAAATCGAACCAGCGCTCCACCGTTTGCACATTACGAATGCCGCCGCCCAGTTGGATATGGCCGGGAAAATTCTCGATAATCTCCTCAACCGCTTCAGCATTTTCAGGACGGCCAGCGAACGCCCCGTCCAAATCGACCACATGCAAAAACTCCGCACCTTGTTGCGAGAATAATAACGCCTGCGCAGCGGGATCATCGGCGTACACTGTGGCGCGGTCCATGTCGCCCTCTGCCAATCGCACGACTTGTCCGGCCTTCAAATCAATTGCAGGAAAAACGATCATCTAGACCTCCGTTCGCACTGAGCGTGTCGAAGTGCGATTTGCATAAGTTAGTCGTGATCGTCCTTCGACAGGCTCAGGACGAACGGTGTGCCTTCTCATGGTTTCCACTCCAAAAACCGCGATAGAAACGCAAGCCCATAGGTCTGACTTTTTTCCGGATGGAATTGCACGCCGATAATGTTGGCGCGGCCAACGGCGGCAACAAGCGCCCCGCCATGATCGCTGCGCGCTAGAACGTCGGCTTCTTCCGACGCATCAAAATGATAGCCGTGCAAATAATAAGCCTCGCCGTTCTCCAGCAATGCATGCGGCGCCGTTGGCGTCACATCATTCCATCCCATATGCGGAATTTTGATCGCGGCATCCGTGGATTCAATCGCTCTAACCGTGCCGCCAATCCAGCCCAAACCCGAATGCGTGCCATGTTCAACACCACTATCAGCGAGCAATTGCATACCCACGCATATCCCCAGAAACGGAACGCCGCCGCTGTGGACACGCGTCTCCATTGCCTCGGCCAAACCGTCAATCGAAGACAATGCCTTCATACAAGATGCAAATGCGCCAACGCCGGGAAGCACAATACGGTCGGCTTTTGCCACAATGTCAGGATCGGCGCTAACAATCACATCGCTCGCTCCCGCCGCTGCCAACGCGTTACGAACCGACTGCAAATTCCCCGCGCCATAATCAATGAGCGCGACTGCCACCGTTACAATGTTCCTTTGGTCGACGGTATCGCATCGGCCTTACGCGGGTCAATCTCCACCGCAACGCGCAATGCACGGGCCAGCGCCTTGTAACAGCTTTCGACAATATGGTGATTGTTGCTGCCGTACAAATTCTCGATATGCAGCGTAATCCCCGCCGACGTGGCAAAGCTATGGAACCAATGTTCGATCAGTTCGGTATCCCATTCGCCCAGACGCTCCATATTGAAACTGGCTTTCCAAACGAAATATGGCCGCCCTGAAATATCGAGCGCGCAGCGAGTGAGCGTTTCGTCCATCGGCGCATAGGCGCTGCCATAGCGCGTGATACCCCGCTTTTCGCCCAGTGCCTGTAACACAGCCTCACCAATCGCAATCCCGGTGTCTTCGGTGGTGTGATGCTGGTCAATATGCAGATCGCCAACCGCTTTAACCTTCAAATCAATCAACGAATGCCGCGATAACTGTTCCAACATATGATCCAGAAAACCGATCCCTGTGGAAACGGTATACACCCCCGTGCCATCCAGATTGACCTCGACATCAATTGACGTTTCGTTCGTTTTACGGCTGATAATACCTATACGCATGAGGGTCGCTATACGCAAAATGCAGGCTTTGGCAAGTAACTCAAAATACCAATTAGTGCCTTGATTTCCGCGCCGTGCCAGTCCACGAAAGCAACCATGA